>DASUIM010000184.1:0-12699 GCA_036279775.1 Fluviicoccus sp.
GCCGCCGCCTTGGCCCCGGACATTGCCGGGCACCTGCGCAATCTGGGCATGCCCGACACGCAGGTGGAATTCGCCTTCATTGCGCTGGCCAAGCCCGCCGCGCACGGCCTGGACGACGTCGAGCTGCTGTTCAGCGCCAACAAGGGGCAAGCGCCGCAACCGCTGGCGAAGGTGGTGTCCGGCGGTGAACTGTCCCGCTTTGCGCTGGCGGTGCAGGTGATCCAGGCGCAGCACAACGCCGTGCCGGTGCTGGTGTTTGACGAGGTGGACGTGGGCATCAGCGGCGGCACCGCCGAGGTGGTGGGCCAGTTGCTGCGCATGCTGGGCGAACGGGCGCAGATCCTGTGCATCACCCACCAGCCGCAGGTGGCGGCAAAAGGCCACCACCACTGGCGGGTGGAGAAATTCAGCACCGAGGACCGCACGCACAGCCGCATTGTGGCGTTGAGCCGCGACGAGCGGATTCGCGAGATCGCGCGCATGTCGGGCGGGGTGACGATTACGCCGGAAACCCTGCGCCACGCGGAAAGCATGCTGGCGGGCTAAGGCGCTCGCGCGCCGGGACCGGCAATATCCATACTTTTCATGTGGTCACAGCTTGTAACAACTCGCGCGGGCGGCCCGATCAGGCTCCATTGCCCGGCACTTCCGGTCATGCTACCGTAAAACCATTCCAAATCAGCAGCTTGCCAAAGTCCCGCCGGGCCGACAGTCCCGGTTCTTGCGGCAGCGCCCCATCAAAGGCCCGATTGTCATGCCCGAATCCACCGCCCACTGGCCCTGGTACGTCGCCGAATTTGTCGTTTCCGAAACCCGCGACAACCAGCCGCCGCGCTTCACCCTGCACGCCTATCTGGTCTGGGCGCACAGCGTCGAGAATGCCTACATCAACGCCAAGAACCTGGAACTGGCGCTGGGTGAAAAACTGCGTGCCGCCCACCGCGGGGCCACCGGCCGCGATGACGTTGCCTACCACTGTCTGGGCATCCACAACCTGAACACGCTGCATGTCGATCATCTGGAAAACGGCATCCATCTGTCCGTGGTGGACTGGCCGTCGGAACAGGCCCCGGAAATCCGGGAAATGCACGAACTGGCGCTGTATCAGGCCTGAGCCATTCGCCGTTGGCGCCGGATTTCCGCGCGCGAACGGCTGACCTCCTGAATTCAACACCCTCAGCCTCCACCGTCACAGTGCGCAATGCACTATACTCGCCTGCCCTGCCGGTTAGCACCGGCCACCTTCAAAACAACAATTGAGACTCCCGACATGCCCATTTCCTGGCGAGCGGCCGGTTGCTGCGCGTTGATGACCCTGGCCCTGACCGGTCAGACCCTGGCCGCCAATCCGGAAGACGACGATCTGACCGTCCGGCTTGGCTCGGAATGGCGGCTGGTGAAGAATGATCAAAGCCGCGATATCCGCACCTGGGCCAAGCTGGAGGACGGCAAGCGCTACCGCTCGTTCAAGATTGAGGTCCAGCTGGATGCCGATCTGGACACCATTGCCCGCGTGCTGTTCGATTTCGACAACTATCCGAAATGGTTCTGGGAGGTGCGGGAAGCCCGGTTGCTGAAGACCGCCTCCCCCACCGAGCATTTCACCTATATTGTCCACAACGCGCCACTGGGCCTGCCCGACCGCGACGTGATCCTGCACACCACCATCGAACCGGCGACGCCGACCCGGCCGTTGGCGCTGGTCAAGACCCATTCCGCCGTCAACTACCTGCCGGTCAAGCCGCCGCTGGTGCGCATGCTGGCGGAGGAAACACTGGTGCGCTTTTCACCTGTCTCCGACGGAGGCATACTCATGGAAGTGGAGGGTTATGTGGACCCGGGCGGCTCGGCACCGATCTGGGCCACGAATTTCGTGCAGCGCAGCGCGCCCTACGCCATCGCCGCCGGTATCCGGCGCATGGTGAAACTGGAGGCCTACCGCAATCCGGCCATGGCGCCGCGCTACAGTCTGGGCCGATTCTGATCAACCGGCGCTCAAGGAGTCTGTCGCATGTCCGGCATTGAAGACAAAACCGTTGCGGAAGCCCGCCGCGCCATCGCCGCCCGTGAACAAGGCTACCGCGAGCAGGCGCTGAAGATGTACCCGTGGGTGTGCGGGCGCTGCACCCGCGAGTTCACCCGCGCCAACCTCTCGCAATTAACCGTGCATCACCGCGACCATAACCACGACAACAATCCGCCCGATGGCAGCAATTGGGAATTGCTCTGCCTCTATTGCCACGACCATGAACACGCCAAGTACGTGCATCAGGACGGCAACGCCACGATCACGACGCGGGATGAAGGCCCGGCCCCGGCCACGCACAAGCCGTTTGCGGCGTTGCAGGGGTTGTTGAAAAAGCCTGGCTAAACCCCGCCGCCGGGCGGATTCAGGTCGACCCGGGCCATGCTCGCCGCGCTTTCAAGGATGATGGTCATCGCCACCGCCGGATCGACCGCACCCCGGGTCAGGTACAAGGCCTCCTCAATGGCGTAGAAATACAATAGCGGCCATTCGCCGGGGGCCTGGCAATAGGTTCGCAGTTCCGCGAACAACGGTTGCCAGAGCCGGTTCAGCAGAAACACCGGCTTGCGCACCGGACGGTTCGGGTCAGGAACCCGCAACACGCCGAAATAACGGTCGCCAGCGCTTTCAGCAACATGACGCAGGATGTCGGTGATATCCGGCAAGCTTTGCAATCCCAAGGTTTTCCGCGCCTGCTCCAGCCTGACTTTCAGCGAGTCCCGCTCGCCCGTGAGGAAGCGGTCAACCTCCTCGTTGAAGAAATAGCGTTGCTGGTCCGCCACGCGGATATCGAAAACTTCCGCCTCGGACTGGCCGCCGACCTTCACCCGGACCGTGCGCACCGACGCCTGGGCCGCATATCCCGCCAGGGCGCCCAGCGTTGCCAGCAAGGTCTCGGCAGGAGGGCCAAGCTCCGGGGCAAGCGCGGTCCTGACCCGGCCGACCACCTTGGTCGCCCCCAGCTTCAGCGCCCCCATCGGGTCACTGTAGCGCGCCGCCACCAGTTGCTGCTGCAATGCCAGCCGCTCATCGCGCAAGGCCGCCGCGCGCGCATGCCCGCCCGGTCCGGCCCCCTCTGCCGCCCCGGAGCCGTCGCCACGGGCAACTTTCCAGCCGCCGTAGAACATCAGGCCCAGCATCACTTCCCATAGCGCATTGCCCAGCAGCCTGTCGAACCAGGAAGGACTCCACGCGGGAGGAGAATCCACAATCGCCGCCAGCAGCGGATTTTTCCGCCGGAGTTCCTCGCGATCGGTGATGCGGTAATAATGCTCGGTATCCCCCTCCACCCCCAGCACCACGCCCGTATCTTCAATGCTGTAAGGCAACAGGAAGGCATGCATCACGATTTTACGACCCGCATACAGGGCGTGCCCTTGCGCATCCTCGATCAGCGGCGGCGACAACCGTTCAATATGCTCGGAATCGCCGAACCAGACCACTATGCCCCTTGCCCCGGCGGAGGCCGGCAGGGAGAGCGGCAAGGTCAGCAACCCCGCCATGACCGCCGCGCGCCAGCTTGGCTTTCGTTTCATCTTTCCATACTCCTGTTCACGCTCCGACGGCTGCCCGCATCCGCCGCAAGGCCTCCTCCAGCAAGGCCCGCGAACAGCCGAAATTCAGCCGCACAAAACCTTCCGCCCCGAAATCCCGTCCCGGCGACAGCCCAACCCCGGCCTCCTCAAAAAAGTGCTGCGGATCGGCCACGCCCAAGGCCCGGCAGTCAATCCACGCCAGATAGGTCGCCTCCGGCTTCACCACGCGCAAGCCGCCGGCGCCGTCCAGCGTCAGCACCCGTTCGCGGTTGGCGCGCAGGTAGTCCAGCAGTTCCGCCCGCCAGGCCGTGCAATCACGATAAGCGGCCACGGTCGCGGCATATCCCAGGATATTCACATGCGGCACGATGCCCGCCATCGCCTTCTCGAATCGCCGGCGCAGGCTGTCCGACGGAATCACCGCAAAAGCCGCGCCCAAGCCGGGAATGTTGTAAGTCTTGGACGGGGCCATCAGGGTAATCGAGCGCGCGGCTGCATCGGCGGACTGCAAGGCAAACGGACGATGCCGCAGCCCCGGCTCCAGGATCAGGTCGCAATGGATTTCATCACTGACCACGATCAGATCGTTTTGCGCGGCATGATCGGCGATCGCCTGCAATTCCCCGGCATTCCATACCCGGCCGATCGGGTTGTGCGGATGGCACAGCATCAGTCCCCGCGTCCGCGCCGTGGTGGCGGCGCGCAGCGCCTGCAGGTCCCAGGTCCAGTCATGCGCGGCGTCAAGCCCGATGCGCAGACTCTCGCGACCCTGATTGACCGCGCTGGTGAACAAGTGCGGATACACCGGCGTCGCCGTCAGCAGCGCGTCGCCCTCGCCGCCAATGGCGCGGGCGGCGACATTGAGGCCGCACACCAGCCCCGGCAACGGCACGATCCAGTCCGGTTGCACCGTCCAGCCGTAATCGCGCAGCAGCGCGTCGGCAATCACCGGCGCGAATTCCGGCGGTGCGCCGTAGCCGAAGACACCATGAGCCAGCCTCGTCTGCAAGGCTTCCAGCACGGCGGGCGGCGCGGCGAAATCCATGTCGGCCACCCACATCGGCAGGATGTCGCGACCGTCGTATTTCCGCCATTTCAGGCTGTCGGAACCCCGGCGGTCGGGCGGATTGTCAAAAGCGTGCATCATGTCAGGCTCTCAAGGGTCGCGGCGGTGCGCACCAGTCGCAGGAACAGCGGATGCGTCTTCAGCGTGACGCCGGTCTGGCCATAGCCGAAATAGACCGCAAAGGCAGAGCTGTGCGAATCCGGGTCAGGGGTGGCGCTCCAGAAGCGGCTGCCCAGCGCGCTCATGTCGGGAAACACGTCCTCGCGGATGTGGTAATAGGTGTGCACCGCGCCGGTGATCAGCGTCTTCAGTTCGTCCAGCGTCGGAATCCGCCAGTCGTGGTAGCCGCACCAGCCGTCACGGTTGACCTGATACAGCCAGGCATGGGTATTGACGCCACGGTTCGGATTGCCGGGACTGCCGCCGTTGCCGGCGCGATCGGGGTTATACCACGTCAGGTCGCCGCGATTGGGGAAGGTATCGCCCGCCTGCCAGTTGACCGCCCACATCAAGCCCCGGCTGCGATCCGCCACCGCACCCCAGTTCGGGCTGGACGCCGGCAGCAGCTCGCCGTGGCGGCCGATCTTCTGCCAACCGGCAAACTGGGCCT
The DNA here is from genome assembly GCA_036279775.1 of Fluviicoccus sp. Classification (GTDB taxonomy): domain Bacteria; phylum Pseudomonadota; class Gammaproteobacteria; order Pseudomonadales; family Moraxellaceae; genus Fluviicoccus. The sequence continues at coordinate 5,238 of DASUIM010000184.1, forward strand.
CGGCGATTTCCAGACGCTTGCGGTCACGCGCGGCCTGTTCCTGCTGCTCCCGCAACCGGGCTTCCTGACGGGTGCCGGCGGCCGCCTGCTGCGTCGCTTCCGCCTCATGGCGGCGCAATCCGCTTTCCACCTGGCGCACGGCTTCGGCCTGGCTGGCCGCCTGCCGGCGCGCTTGCTCTTCAGCTGCCCGCCGTTCACGGTCCCGGCGTTGCCGCAACACCGCCAGCGATTTCTGCAGGGTCTGCTGCGCCACCCGGGTACTGTACAGCTCGGCAGCCGCCACGATTTCCGCGGTATCCAGCTCGCTTCCCCAGTCGGCGCCCGCCTTGTCAATCGCCTCCTGCAGCTTCTCCAGCCCGGCCAACCCCTGCCGCAGAGACAACGCAACGATGCCGTAATCGCGGCCGGTGTCGGGCTCGGTGAAGGCGGCCACCTCTTCCTGCAAATGCGGAAAGCGCGCCAGCAACGCCCGGTTCTGAGCCAGCAGCATGCGTATCGGCTCCAGTTGCTGACTGGCCCGCGCTTGCATCAACCGCTCCAGATACCGGGTGAAATCATGGGTGGCCAACGGATTCATGACGAAAACTCCTCCGCAAGGGATGTCAGGGGGTAGCGTTCCCGCAAGTCGTTCAGCGCCCGCGCCAGATCGGGCATTTCGGGCAGGTGGTCGACCATCACCCGGATATTGCCTTCCGCATCGCCATCGCGCTGGTTGAAAATCGCCTGATACGGCAGCAACGATAATGCCGCCTCGTTCAGGCGGCCGAACAGCGCGGCGCTCTCCTCGCTATTGCCCGGACGAAAGCCGATTTTCAGCCGCATCTGGGCACGGGTGGCGGCATCCAGACGGCTGTCGGTGCAACTCTGGCTCGTAAAAATCGCATGCAGCCCGAAAGTGTGCCCGCGCCGCATCAACTCGCGCAGTGCTGCTTGCAGGCGTTCCGCCTCCTCCGGCGCGGCGCCGAACGCACCCTGGATTTCATCCACCACCAGCAGCCAGCGCGGTAACGGCGCCGCCTCCCGGCTGTTGTAGGCCTCGATGCGGCTGACCTGCGGTCCGGCCTGACGGAACAAGGCGGCGCGGCGGTCCATTTCCCGCGCGAATTCCTCCAGCGTCTGCAACAGCGGCGTCCGCTGACGCGGCTCCTGATGCAGACGGGCCACATGCGCCAGATCGCCAAACAGGCCGAAGCTGAAGCCGTCCTTGTAATCGAACAGGAACAGCCGCAACCGCGCGGGCGGCGACTGACGGCAGGCGCGGGCGACCAGCAGTTGCAGGAAGGAAGTCTTGCCGCCGCCGGCCGCGCCGCCGATCAGGACGTGATAGGCCTGACTGGCGGCCCCCAGCGCCAGATGATGCACGCGGCCGTTATGGAAACCGACCGGAATGCTCAGGAAATCCTCCGGGTCTTCCGCCACGGCGGCCTGTTGCAGCCCGGCCACGATGCGCGCCGCCGCCTGGCGGCCGGTTTTCTCCGGGTAGACCTCGAGGACGGGGGCAAAGAAACGGTAGAGGTCGGCGATCAGGCCCAGCATGTCGTCACGGATATCAAGATGGCCGTCCTTGTCCACGTGCAGCTGCAACGATGCCTGACGAATCTCCTCCGCCAGCGCTTCGACCTGCGGCTGCAGCGCGCTGTCCAGAAACCGCGTCAGCGATCCGGTCGCCACCAGCAACGGAAAAATTCCCAGCCGACCGCCGGAAACGCACAGTTCGCGCAGGTTGCGCAATAACCCGACGTCCCCCCACACGCCCGCCACCACCAGGATCTCCACCGGCTCGGCGGTGCGCCGGGCCATCAGACACGACTGCCAGTCAGGCAGGTTTTCCCGCGCCAGGACGACCTGCCGGTTCCGGGCCTTGTCCAGCATCTGTTCAACATGATCCAGCACCCGCTGCCGGTCGCCAACGGCATGCAACGCCTGGCCATGCGTCTGCGCCTGGACTGCCTCCAGCATCGGAAAGCGGGCTTGCAGGCCGGTGTCACACAGACTGATGCGCAGCTGACCGGGCGGGCTTTGCAGCAGCAATTGCAGCAGGCAGTTTTCCAGCAGCCGGTCGGCCTGCGCCGCGGCCTTCGGTCCGGCCTGGATCAGCACGCCGCGCCGGTAATCCACCGGCCACAGCACCGGCAGCCCGCTCTCCGGCATCACGCCCAGCCGCCAGAACGGCGGCAGCTGCGGCAAGGGATGGCACTGGGCGGGATGAAGGCTGTCGGCGTTGATCATTCAGGCGCGCCCCGCAGTTGCCGCAGGCGTTCGCCAATGCGCGCCTCCAGCCCGCGATCCGTCGGCTCGTAAAAAATGCGGCCGTGCAACCGGTCGGGCAGGAACTGCTGCCCGGCGGCGTGCGCGCCGGGCTCGTCATGGTCGTAACGGTAACCGGTGCCGTAGCCCAGTTCCTTCATCAGCTTGGTCGGGGCATTGCGGATGTGCATCGGCACTTCCAGGCTGCCGGTCTGCTCCACCACGGCGCGCACGGCCTTCCAGGCGGTATAGACCGCATTGCTCTTGGAGCAGCAGGCCAGATAGACCGCGACATTAGCCAGCGCCAGCTCCCCTTCGGGGCTGCCCAGCCGGTCATAGGACTGCCAGCCTTCCAGCGCCACCTGCAAGGCGCGCGGATCGGCGACGCCGACATCCTCCACCGCCATGCGCAACAAGCGCCGCGCCACGTAACCCGGGTCGCAGCCGCCGTCCAGCATCCGCGCCAGCCAGTACAGCGCGCCATCCGGGTCCGAGCCGCGCACCGACTTGTGCAGGGCGGAAATCTGGTCATAGAACTGCTCGCCGCCCTTGTCGAAACGGCGCAGGCCCTTGCCCAGGAAGCGCTCCAGCACGGCGTCATCGGCACCGCCCTCGGCACGGGCCAGCTCGTAAACCGTTTCCAGCAGCACCAACGCCTTGCGGGCGTCGCCGTCGGCCATGCCCGCCACCCGCTCCAGCCAAGCGGGCGGCAGGCTGTCCGCCGTCGCGCCCAGCCCGCGCTCGGGCAGGGTCAGGGCGCGTTGCAGCAGGCCCAGCAGACTTTCCGCCGTCAGCGGCTTCAGCACCATTACGCGCAGACGCGACAGCAAGGCGGAATTGAGTTCGAAGGAAGGATTTTCAGTGGTGGCGCCGATCAGGGTGATGGTGCCGTCCTCGACATAGGGCAGCAGCGCATCCTGCTGCGACTTGTTGAAGCGGTGGATTTCATCGACAAACAGCACGGTGCGGCGCGCCAGCAGGCCCTGCGCCTGCTGCTGGGCGCGGGCCACCGCCTCGCGCAGCTCCTTCACCCCGGCCAGCACCGCCGACAGCGCAATGAAGTCGGCATCGACATAACGGGCCACCAGCCTCGCCAGCGTCGTCTTGCCGACGCCGGGCGGCCCCCAGAACACCAGCGACGGGCACTGGCCGTTATCCAGCAGGATGCGCAGCGGCGCGCCCGGCCCCAGCAAATGTTCCTGCCCGAAAACCTCGTCCAGACTTTGGGGGCGCATGCGGTCCGCCAGGGGACGGCTGGAAACGGGGACGCTCATGGAAGGGCAACCGATTGAAAGTTATCAATCTTGCCAGTATGCCCCCGCTTGCCCGTTTGCGCCAGAATGGGGCGATTGGCGACACAAGCGATACGACAAACAACGTCGCCGCTCTTGGCAAGCGCCGGGATTCAGCGCACGATCATCCCGACTTCCTGAGCAGGACCCCCTTGATGGCCAGCCTCCCCGACCCGGATCATCCGTCCGGCCGCGACGCCGACGACCGTCCGCGCCGCGGCTTCATCAACCCGGCGCTGGTGCGCAGCATTTCCTTCGCGGTGATTTCACTGTGCCTGCTGTTCTGCACGGTGCTGAGCATTCTGGCGGTGTGGGACTTTATCGTGCGGGATGATCTGGTGTGGCGGGCGTTTTCGACGATGCTGATCGTGGGACTGGCGACCTGGGTCTTCAATCAGGTCAACGAGCGCTTCGGTGAATGAAACGGAAACAGCCGGGGCTTGCCCGGCTGTCCGGTCTCAGCGCGACTTGGCGCTGGACTTCTCACGGCATTCCGGACGGTCGCAGACCCCGTAGAGGTGCAGCGCGTGGCCGGTCAGCACGAAACCCATTGATTCCGCCACCTTGCGCTGCTGCTCCTCGATGACTTCATCATGGAACTCCAGCACCTTGCCGCAGGTGACGCAGACGATATGGTCGTGATGCTCGCCCTGGCTGATTTCGAACACGGAATGGCCGCCTTCGAAATGATGGCGCTCGACAATCCCCGCCGACTCGAACTGGGTCAGCACGCGGTAGACCGTGGCCAGACCGACATCCTCACCCTGCTCCAGCAACGCCTTGTAGACGTCTTCCGCGCTCAGGTGGTGCACCGGGGAGCTTTCCAGCAACTCCAGAATCTTGATGCGCGGCAGGGTGACCTTCAGTCCTGCCTTGCGCAGGTCCTGATTACTCAATGGCATGTAGAAGCCTCATAACAGAATAACGCTAGAATGGTGTACGATTATCGGCTTATGCTTCGCGTCAAACAAGTGAGGATGGTCGATTGTGCGGCAAAAGCTGAAGGTAGCCCTGTTCTGTTCCCTGAGCCTGCTGGGTGGCTGCAATGCCCTGCATGTCTATACCATTGACCTGCCGCAAGGCAATCCGCTCAGCCGCGAAACCGCATCCCGGCTCAAGACCGGCATGACCCCGGCGCAGGTGCGCTACGTGCTGGGCAGCCCGATGGTCAGCGATCCGCTGAACAGCGACCGCTGGGATTACATCTACACCTTCAAGCCGGGCACCTACGCCCGCCAGGCCGGGGTCAAGCCCGTCACCCGTCAGCATCTGGTGCTGCGCTTCACCGACGGCCGGCTGTCCGCCATTGAAGGCCTGGACACCCTGCCGGAAAAGGCGCAGGAAGCCATTCCCAGCCGCGACCGCGGCCTGAACGCGGAACCCCTCTAAACGCCCTGCCGCGCGGCGGTGGCCTTCGCCGCCCGCGCCTTGCGGGCCTCCTTGGGGTCGTTGAGCAGCGGCCGGAAAATCTCGACGCGCTCGCCGTCCGCCAGTACCCGCGCCTTCGGGTTCTTTTCCACTTTGCCGAACACCCCCAGGCTGGCGGACTCCAGATCCAGCCCCGGCGCGGCCTCGACGATGCGCGACCGCACCGCCGCTTCATAGACCGTGGTTCCCTCGGGCACCTGCAGGGCGATCACCCACTGCCGCTCCGGCAGCGCATAGGCCACCTCGACCGACAGCAGGCGGTCGCCGCTCACAGGAAACGCCCCGCAATCACCCACAGGCAGGCCAGCGGCACCAGCAGGCGCACCGCCACCCGCCACAGGTTGTAGACACCTTCCGACGGCAGGTTCAGCGCCTTGCGCACATGGCTGATTTTCATCACCCAGCCGACAAACACCGCCAGCGCCAGCACCGGCAATACCGCCACCATCTGCACCACCGTCAGGAACGTCGGCACCGCCGCCAGCACCGTGACCCCGGCCACCGCCGCCGCCGATATCCCCAGCGCCACCGGCTTCGAGCGGCCGCGCGCCATCCCTTGCTGCATCAGGATTTCCAGCATCAGCGCCACGGTGAACAGCGCCGGCACCGCATAGGCACACGCGGCGGGCTGATGGCGCAGGTCGCCGGCCATCAGCATCAGCACGCCGGACAACAGTTGCAGCCCCCAGAACGGCAGTACTGACGCCGCCGCGCTATCGTCGGCCGTGCGGCGCATCGCCAGCCAGGCCGAGCAGCCGCCGCCGCCCGTCAGCAACGCCATCATCGCGGCATAGCGCCAGCCATCCGCATCGGGCAGATCCAGCGTCCAGGAACCGCCGCCCAGGGCCAGCGCCGTCATGACCGCTGCCACCGCCAGCAGGCCGCCCACCCCCGCAAAGCGGGCGACACCCGCCCAAGCCAGGCCCAGCGCGGGCAGCAACAGCAGCCACGGCGCGGCATCGGTCAGCCACTCCGGCTCGACCGGCATGAAGTCGGCGGTGGTTCCGGCGGAAAGTCCGGCCAGCAAGGCCGTCAGGACCAGCCCCAGCGGCACAACCGCGCGCCAGGTCGTGCGCACATCGGTATCACGGGTAATCTGGGCGATGCCCTGCAACGGCCACTGCCGGGTGCGGCGCACCAGGGCGAATTCCAGAAAGGAGACCGGCAGCGCCAACAGCAGCATGCAGACCAGCCAGGCCAGGGACAGGCCGACCGGGCTGTTGCCGGCGGGCGCGGGGAAGACGGCCAACAAGGTCAGGGGCAGCAACAATGCGGCCCCGGCTTCGGGGAAGGCAAGTTTCATGGACAACAACCGGGATCAGGGGGTTCGGCCCGCATTGTCGGGGATTACGGGACCCGGCTCAAGAGGCGAACATCCCTCCCGGCTTGATGCCGGAGCGGGCGGACCGTCAGATCAGTTCGACCGGTTGCAGGCGGAACGAAACCTCGATCAGGAATTTTTCCTGCTCGTCCAGCAGCTCCAGCTGGTGCTGGATGCTGACCAGGCGCTGGTCGCGGGTGGCGTCGATCATCTGCAGGTGCTCAAGACGCTGCAATTGCTCGTCAATGCGCTTCTTGGCTTCCAGCGTCTGCTGCATCAGCGGCGCCAGCGACTGCTTGCACCAGCGCAACGCTTCTTCCCGCGCCTTTTCGTAGAGGTTCTTGGCTTCACGGGCCAGTGTCTCGAAGAAATGGTCAAAGACCTTTTCCTGGCTGGCCAGCAGGTTGCCGAAACGGTTCTTGTAGGGCGCGGCCTGCTTCTCCAGTTCGGAGAACTCGTCAATGAAAGGGTCGATGTTGATGTCCGCGTACTGGACGCCGGTTGCGCCGACTTCCTGGAAATAGCGCTGGTAAATCTTGTCCACCGTCTGCCGCGACGCATCCAGCTCGTCGCGCAGGCGGCGCATGTCCAGCTTCAGCCCCTGGAAGAAGATGCCGACCGCGGTCGCCACGCCGAAATTGAGCGAATTCTTGGTGGCTTCGCGGGCGCGGTTGAAATGCCACTCCAGCTTGTCCTCGCCCACCACCTCGCCGATGCGGGCCAGATGTTGCTCCAGTTGCCCCTTGCCTTCCTGAAGGATCACCAGCCGCTGGCTGTGTTTCTCCTGGTCGCGGCGCACGAGCCGGGTCAGGCCGACCAGCTCGACTTCGACATCCTTCTCGTTGCGGCTGAAAATGCCGTGTTCTTCCTTCAGGGATTCGCGTTGCGCCACCAGCGAATTCAGGCTGGTGTCCACCATCTCAATCACTTCCTTGAGCGTGGTATTGCGCAGGGACTGCTCGCGGGCGGAAATCACCGAGCTGGCCAGCGCCATTTCCAGATCGGTAATGCGGCTCTTGTCGAGACGTTCCTGATCGCCGTGGATATGGGCCCTCATCGCCTGCTTGGCGCTGAGCGGCATGACATTGTGGTCGGGCAGGTGCAGCTGGCGCGCGGACAACCGGGACATGCGGCGCAGGCTTTCCTCGGCATTGACCGGCAGGTAGTCAACGTC
>DASUIM010000185.1:0-4649 GCA_036279775.1 Fluviicoccus sp.
ATGCGTCGTGAATACGGTGTCGGCGAAATGGGCACCTCTGCCCCGATCGGCCTGCCCGCCACCCCGCACCCCTGGTGCGCCGGCAGCAGCGGCGACATCGCCACTCTCACGCAGTACGTGCTGACCCTGTAACCCCCCAAAGCCGGAGGAGCCGCCGCGGAACAAGGCGGCCATCCGGTACCTTCCGTGTGCCACCTTGCCCCGGCTTGCCGGGGTTCTTTTTGTCCGGAATTTACCGTTAAGCGCCAAATACTGGTAAATGACGCCAAATACCCGAAAAATGACGCTTTTTACCAATAAACATGATCAATGATTGTATTCAATGGGGCTCGCTCACAAAATAACCCGAATAACACCATCCTCAGGGAGCAGTCGCCACCATGAAGAAACTCATTCCCCTTGTCCTGCTGGCCCCGTCGCTGGCGCTGGCCCAGTGCCCGGACTACAGCATTGCCACCGCCCCGGCGTTCAGCAACCCCGCCAAGAAATCGTTCCGCAACTTCGGCAACACCATCCTGGCCGGGCTGTACAAGCCCTGGCACATGGCGCACGACCAGCTGGTCGCCGCCGGGCAGGTGGCCGCCGTGGTCGGCAAGTTCGATTACGATGCCGTACTGCACAAGGATCTGGAGGGCGAGTACGTGCATGCCTACATTACCGGCACCGGCATTTCCGGCTGGCAGTACCTGGGCAAGTACACCACCAACACCGACGGCAAGATCACCGTTAATGTGGGCGCGCGCCCCGTGGGTGATTACCGCGTGCGTTTCGTGGTGGAAGGGGACCTGTCAGCGGTGGACGGCTATGTCACCGTGGTCGAGCCGGGCCGCAAGGCAGTGCTGTTCGATGTCGACGGCACGCTGACCCTGAATGACTTCGAAGCCTATGCCGACTACGCCGGGGTGAAGACCGCGACCCCGTATCCCTGGGCCACGCAGATGGTCAACGACTACAAGGCCAAGGGCTATCAGGTGGTCTATGTCACCGCCCGGCCGTACTGGGTGACCAAGGACGCGCGCGAGTGGTTCGCCAAGATGGGCATTCCCGCCTGGTTCTACCGCACCAATCCCTACGGCGACGGCCCCATCCCGCCCGACACTGTCGAGCACAAGACCAACAACATCAAGTATCTGCGGGAAACGGTCGGCCTGGACATCATCCGCGCCTACGGTAATGCCACCACCGACATCACCGCCTACGCCAATGCGGGGCTGCCCAAGGCGTCCACCTACATCATCGGCCAGAACGCCGGGGTGGACGGCACGCAGCCGGTCTACAACGACTATTCCTACCACTACAGCACCGTGGTCATGAACACGCCGCGCTCGCCGTCCTGCCCCTAACGCTTCACCGCGCGGTAACACCCCGGGTTGTAACCGGTCTGTTACCGCACGTATCCCGATGTTACCGCGTAACCCAGAAGTGTTACCTTGACACCGTAAAGATGTTACCTGTTACCGGGTTTTGCACTGATTGTTAATTGATCGTTAATCGTAATGTGTTGTTTTTGCTTTGAAAAATAATTTTTTGGAAAGTTGGCACGCGTCATGCATTGTATATGGGGCGCAACCAACAAAAACAAACAGCGCCGATAACAACAAGAACAACGACAAAAACAACAACACAGTGGTGTGGCAGGCGTCAGGACGGATTCGGGCGACCCGCAACAAGACGGATAAGAAGAAACAGAACCGTCACACAAAAGATGGCAAATAAAAAAGAACAGGCCATCCCTGGTTAGCGGCAACGACGAACAACAAGAATAATTGATGCGTCGGAACGTTGACATACGACAACAACAAAAACGACTGCGAACAACAACAATAAGAGGTAATACTCAGCGCACGCGGGGACTCCGGTCCCCGCGCACTCTGTTGAACGCCGCTCCGTCACCGAATCCCCGCTGTTCCCGAAAAAATCCTTGCCCGTACCCGCCCCAGACGCTAGCTTTGTCACACAACTTTATGGACGAGTCCTGATATGTCCCGCGCCCTCAAATCCCTCGGCATTATCGCCGCCGCTCTCATCGGCCTGGTGGTGCTGCTGGTCACCTACATCCTGTTCTTCATCAATCCCAATGACTACAAGGGCGAAATCGCCAAGGTGGTGAAGGACAAGACCGACATGGACCTGGTGATGGCCGACACCCTCAGCTGGCAGCTGTGGCCGCGCATCAGCCTGCATCTGGGCAAGACCACCCTGACCGACACCCAGGCGGGCAAGACGCTGCTGGCGATCAACCAGGCCGATGTCAGCGTGCAGGTGATGCCGCTGCTGGCGAAGAAGATCGCCATTGACGAGGTGCGGCTGGACGGCGCGAAGCTCGATTTCATCCAGTACGCCAACGGCAGCACCAGCTGGGACCGCATGCTGGCCAAGCTGAAGAGCGCGCCGGAAGAGAAATCCGAGAAGATCGACTTCAACATCAGCCTGCTGGACATCAGCAACGGCGCGCTGCACTTCAAGGACGAGAAGGGCGGACTGGACGGCAACCTCGACAAGCTGCTGGTGCAGGCCAGCAACATCGACCTGAAGAAGGCCTTCCCGGTACGGGTGAAATTCACCTGGGCGCAAACCGATGCGCAAGGCAAGACCCTGACCGCCGACAACGACCTGAACGCCACCGTACAGCTGGATCAGGACGCCGAGAAATACCTGCTGAAGAACCTGGCCGCGCGCAGCCACCTGGCCGGCACCCTGTTGCCCGCGCCGGTGGTGATTGATGTCGGCGGCGACATCACCGCGGACATGAAGCAGCAACTGCATACCGTCGACGGCCTGAAGCTGGCGGTGGATTACCAGGACCCGGCGCTGTCCAAGCCCGCGCACGTTGAGCTGACCGGCAAGGTAAATGCCGACATGAAGGCGCAGAAAGTCGCGGTCAGCGGCCTGGCCCTCAATGCCAGCTACCCGCAGGCCGGGCTGAAATCGCCCGCCACGGTGAAGATGTCCGGCGACGTGCAGGCCGACCTGGCCGCGCAAACCTTCAACCTGCCCGCATTCACGGTTGACGCCGCCTATCCGGCCGCCAACCTGTCCGCCCCGGCCACGGTGAAGCTGACCGCCGCCATCGTCGCCGACCTGAAGCAGCAGCTGGTCAGCCTCAGCGGCATCAAGGCTGCCGCCAGCTATCCCGAAACCGGCCGTCCGGCCCCGATCACCGCCGACCTCAGCGGCGCCATTGCCGCCAACCTGGCCACGGGCTCCGTGAATTTCTCGCCGCTGGATGTCAGCGCCAAGGTTTCCGACAAGGCCTTCCCCAAGGTGATGCCGGTGCATCTGGTTGCCCCGATCACCGCCAACTGGAAGGAAGGCAAGGTCGCCCTGAATGGTTTCACCCTGGACGCGCTCAGTATCCAGACCAAGGGCCAGCTCAGCGCCAGCCTGCCCGGCATTGCCGCCACCGCCAAGCCGGGCACCCCGGCCACGCAGGGCATGACCCTCAGCGGCAACATCGCCACCAGCCCCTTCAACCTGCGCCAGCTGATGCAGACGCTGGGCATGGCCGCGCCGGTCATGGCCGACAGCAGCACCCTGCAACGGGTCAGCGTCAGCACGCAGGTTAGCGGCAACGAAAACAGCATTTTGCTGAAGGGCCTGAACGCCAAGCTGGATGACAGCACCCTGACCGGCGAGGCCGGGCTCACCGACCTGAAGACCGGCAAGATCTTCGCTCGGCTGAACATCGACAAGATCAACGTCGACCGTTACCTGCCGCCGGTGGACCCCAACGCCAAACCGGCCCCGGCCGCGAAGACCGCCGAAGGCCTGCTGCCGGTGGAGCTGCTGAAGAAACAGAACCTGGATGTGGGCCTGACCATCGGCTCGCTGACGATGATGAAGTATCCGGTGCAGAAACTGCAGCTGACCGCCACCGCGAAGGACGGCGTGGTCAATGTCAGCCAGCTGGGCGGCAGCGTTATGGGCGGCCGTTTCAGCTTCCCCACCACCATTGACGTGCGCGGCGCAAAGCCGTTGCTGACCGTTACCCCCAGCGTTGACCAGATGCAGGTGGAGAACGTGGTGCAGCAGTTCACCAGGAAGGATTTGCTGGCCGGTATCGCCGCCTTCAACGGCACGCTGAAGATGAGCGGCAATTCGGTGGATGAATGGCTGAATTCGCTGAACGGCGCCAGCAAGCTGAGCTTCAACAACGGCCTGTTGAAGGGAGTGAACATGATGCAGCTGGTGACGACGGAGATGGGCAAGTACCAGGCGTTGCTGCCGTTCATTACCGGCAAGGATGCGGCGACGTTGGTGAGCAAGCAGAACAATACCGAGATTGCCAATTTCCTGGGCGAGGCCAGCATCAGCAACGGCACGGTGCAGAACAAGGCGCTGAATGCCGACCTGAAGAAGGCGAAGGTGACGGGGACGGGCACGTTCAGTCTGGTCAGCCAGCAGGCGGATTACAGTTTCAACCTGACGCTGGACAAGTCGATTGTGGGCGAGGGGCTGGCGGGTTATGCCTTCCCCATCCGTTGCAAGGGCAAGGTGACGGAGATTGCGTCGCTGTGTTCGGTGGATGGCAAGGCGGTGAAGGATATGGCGACGAAGGCGCTGCTGAACAGCAAGGAAGTGCAGAAGGTGAAGGCCGATCTGGCGGCGAAGGAAGATGCGGCGAAGGCGGAGCTGGCGAAGAAGCAGGC
>DASUIM010000186.1:0-1751 GCA_036279775.1 Fluviicoccus sp.
GTCCTGCATGGCCTGCCAGCAGCCTTCCCACCAGCGGCGGTGCGCGGCCAGCGCCTCGGCGAATTCCGGGGCGGCGGGGTGGGGCACCTGCGGTCCCTGGTCGTAACCCACCCGGCCGTGGATGTGGCGCACGCGCGGGATGATCATCGCCAGCGCCTCGTCCTCGGTGTCGATCAGCCGTTCGCACACCACGCACCAGTGACTGAAATCGGCGGTCAGGTAAAGCTCGGGCAGGGCGGCCAGCAGGTCACGCGTTACCCAGGGGTTGAACAGCGTGCGCGAGCGGTGTGTTTCAAAGCTGATCGGCAGGCTGGCGAAGCGGGCGAGGGTGATGGCCTCGCCGAAGAAATCGACGGATTGCGCCAGCGGCCAGGCGTCGCAGCCGGCCAGGCAGTTGATCTTGGTCGCGCCGAAACGTTCGATGATTTCCAGCTGCCGGGCCAGCGATTCCAGGTGCTGCGCCGGGGTGGCGCGACGGTCCGGCACGTAGCTGCCCGCCGTGCAGATCTCGGCGATCAGGTCGAAGCCGTGTTCGTCCAGCGCGGCGCGCAGCGCCTGTTGTCCGGCGTAGTCGGCGGGGATGGGAGCTTCCAGTCCGTCGTAGCCGTCGGCCTTGGCTTCGGCGGCGAATTGTGCCCAGGGCATGCCGGTGCAGCCCCAGTAGGTGCGGTAGGCGCGCAGTTCCATGGTGCTCTCCTCAGTGGCCGGTCAGGAAGGACACGCCGTCCACCCCGATGAAGGTCTTGCCCTGGTCGCTCAGCACATCCAGATCATCCGGGTCGGCGTTCAGCAGCCGTTGTGTGCGGTAGCGGTGATAGGCGGCCAGCAGGTTGGCGAAGGGCAGGATCTGCGAACAGCTGTCGCCGTAAAGCTGCGCGTGCAGCGCGGGCAGGCGGTGCCAGGGTTCGGCGGGCTTTTCGTGGTGGGCGTTGTGGTAGCCGAAGTTCAGCGTGAACAGGTTCAGCCACGGGTATTTAACCGAGTGGATATTGGTGAAGGTGTTACGGAATTCGTAGGCGGCGTCGTACTTGGCCGGGTTGGCGGCGGAGCCCTGTTCCAGCGTGTCGAACAGCGTGAAGGTGTGCTGGTAGGCGTCCATGAAGCGCAGCACGTGCAGCATCAGCATCCACGCCAGCGGGTACAGCAGCAGCACGCGCGGTGCGTGCCAGGCGATCAGCGCGAACACCGAGGCGCGCACCGCCAGCACCCACAGCACCCGCGCCCGTTCCGTGCGGCGGCTGGGCAGCACGAAGGGCACCACCAGGATCATCGCGTGCATGAACAGGTCGGCGGCGGGAATGTAGGCCCATTCCAGCGCCTCGATCAGCTTCACGAAGCGCGGGTAGCGCGCCAGCTGCGGGCGGAAGTCGAAGGCGACCACGTCGGCGCGGTCGACATGATGGCGGAAATGCTTGCGGCGCAGGATTTCATAGCTGTTGTAGCTGCTGCCCGCGATCCAGTTCAGCATCGAGCCGACGCGGGCGTTGAGCGCGTTGTCGCGGAAGACGGTGTTGTGCGCGCATTCGTGCAGCAGGTAGGCGGCAATCACCATGCTGTGTCCCAGCAACAGCACGCCGGGCAGGTTCAGCCACAGCTCGGGCCGGGTGATCAGCCAGAAGCCGGTCAGGTAGCCGCCAAGGGCATAGGTGAAGGCGAGGGTGTTCGGCAGAACGCCGTCGGAATAACGGAAAATTCCCATGATGCATCCGGTGCGGGCCGTCCCGCGGTGTTGCGCCGCGACCGGGTCGTCC
>DASUIM010000187.1:0-4081 GCA_036279775.1 Fluviicoccus sp.
CAAGCGCCGGGCGGACAAAACCGTGATCCGGGAAAATGCAGGCTGGGAGAACGGGGGCATCAGGACTTTTTCGCCAGCACCTTGAAGTTGACGCTGACGGCGGCAGGAATGGAGTCCGTCGCGGCATATTCGCCCTGACCGACACCAAACACGGTGCGGTCCAGCGTGGTGGACCCCTCGGCCACGGTCAGGCCGTTGCGCTCGCTAAGCCGGAAATCCAGCGTCACCGGCGAGGTCTTGCCACGCAGGGTCAGCGTGCCTTGGGCGGCATAGCGCTGCCTGCCGGTCTCGCGGAATTTCACCGCCTTGAACACCGCCTGCGGGAAGTGACCGGCGTCGAACCAGTCCTCACCGGGCAAGGCGCTGTCACGCTGTTCATCTCCGGAGGCCACCGAAGCCAGATCCACCTTGACCGTGACCGACGAGGACGCCAGTGCTTCCGGACTGAAGGCGATATCCGCCGTCCAGCGGCTGAAGCGGCCGCTGACCGGATCGCCCGACCAGCGGGTGCCGAACTCCAGAACCGAGCCGGACTGCACCTTCCAGATCACCGGCACGGCAGGCGCGGTCGCGGGCGGCGTAACGGCCTCGGCCGCCACAGGCTTGGCGTCCGCCACCGTATCGGCGGCCGGAGCGGTTTCAGGAACCGGCTGCACCACCTCGACCACCGGCAACGGCGCGGGCTCACCGCGCAACGGACTGCCTCCCGCCGGTTCCGGCAGTTTCGGCCAGAAGAAGCCCGCCACCATCATGCCCGCCGCCACGGCCAGAATGATCCACAGACGCGGCTCCGCCCAGCCCGGACGCGCGCCCGGCGCCATGTGCGCCAGCACGGTATCCTTCACCAGCAATTGATGTTTCAGCAGACCGCCCACATGCGCCGCCAGCAACAACAACGTCAGCGCCGCGAGGATTTCATGGAATTCCTTGCTGCCGTCGTTCCAGACCTCCTTCACCGCCGGGGCAAGATCGGCCAGGAACGGCAGGTGCGGAATGGGCGCCGCCCCGAACCACAGCGTGGGAATCTGGATGCGGCTGGTGGACACCGCGATCCAGCCGGTGACCGGCAGCGCGATCATGATGCCGTAGAAAGCCAGATGCACCAGCTTCGACAGTGTCTTCTCCCAGGAGGCCATGCCCGCCGGGAGGGGTGGCGGCCGATGGGTCAGCCGCCAGGCCACCCGCGCCGCCACCAGGAAAAGGATGAGAAAACCGATGGATTTGTGCAGCTGGAACAGCGCGAAGGCACCCGGCCCTTTCGGCAGGTCGCCCATGCGCCAACCCAGGGCCAGCTGGAAGAGGATGGCGGCCGCGATCACCCAGTGCAGGATGATGGCTACCGGGGTGTAGCGATTGTGCGTGGCCGCCATGACGTTCTCCCGGACGGTTTATTGCTTGACGAACTCGACTTCGATGTTCAGCTCGACATTATCACCAATCACCGGCACATACTTGGTGGAACCGAACTGCGAGCGGGTGATGAGGGTCTTCGCCGAGAAGCCGGAACGGTTCAGGCCGAACATGTCCTTGGAAAAGCCCATGAAGGTGACATCCAGCGTCACCGGCTTGGTGACACCGGCCAGCGTCAAATTGCCGGTCATGGTGCCCTTGCCGTTGCCCAGATTCTTGATGCCGGTAGAGACAAACGTCGCCTTGGGGAACTTGTCGGCCATCAGGAACTCGACCGGGAACTCCTTGTCGGCCTTGGCGTAACCCGTGTTCATGGAGGTGGTGTCAATGCTGACTTCCACCTTGGCGGCTTCGGGGTTCTTCGGGTCGTAGATGTAGTTGGCGTCGAACTTGTCGAAGCGGAAGGTATAGAAGGAAAAGCCTTGGTGCAGCACACGCGCGGTAATGCTGGCGTGGGTCTTGTCCACCAGGTACTTGCCGGCGGGCATCTTGGCGGGGTCAATATCCGGGGCGGCGTGGACCATCGGGGCGGCCAGCAGGGACAGGGCCATCAGGGAGGTAGCGAGGAAGCGGGACATGGTTTTTCTCCGTCAGGGTCAAATACGGTCCGTGTGGCCTGAGTGGATAACGGAACCGGGTGTGAGACGGACAATACGCCCGCCCCTCCGCGCCGACAATACGGCAAACCCCGGATACCTTGTTTCCCCAACGAGAACGCCACAAAGCGGGATGGCGGGCATCCGCCCGTCAGTAGATGACACCCCCCTGCCGGATGTAGGCCTGCAGCACCGCGCAGGACTCGGCGCGCAACAGGTCGCGCTGCACCTCGATGCCGTCCACGCGCCAGGCCGCTTCCCAGTCCTGCGGCTTGTGACCCTCGTGGAAACCGATGGCGCGGGCATCCTCATCGCGCGCGCCGATCAGCACCGACTTCAGCCCCGACCAGTGAATGCCGCCGAGGCACATGCTGCACGGCTCGCAGCTGGTGGCCAGCTGCCAGCGCCCGCCCGGACCGGTCAGGCTGAGCTGGCCCAGCTGCCGTTGCGCCACCGAAATCGCCACCATCTCGGCATGGGCCATCGACAGCCCCGAGCTCATCACCAGATTGGCGCCCACCCCCAGCAACAACCCGGACTGCTTGTCGAAAATGGCCGCGCCGAAAGGGCCGCCAGTCTTGCCCAGCACATTGCGCGCCGCCAGCTCGATGGCCAGCGACATGCGCGCGGCCGGGGTTTCGTAATGTCGTGGGCCTTGTTCCATAAAGGCGGAGAGCCAGTCCGGCAGCGTCAATTGGATCTGGATGGTCATACCATGCATCAATGCAAAATCAGGAGGCTACACCTTCCCCCCAACAAAGCTTGAAGTCAAGGAAACAGCGAACAGTTCCGGCAAGCGGCGCTCAAGGAATCACCAATGACAAGGGGCGCAACCCGTGCGCCCCTTGTCTGAACCCTTTTGCCCCTCAACCGGCCTGACGAACCTGCCGCGCTTCCAGTTGCTGCATCTTGTCGCTCTTCCAGCCCGGTGCTTTCCAGAACACGCGGAAATCGTAGCCGCTTTGCCGGAAGTCACGGAACATTTCACCCCATTCATGCACTTGCAGATAGATCGGGTTCAGCGAATGCGGCTGGCGCTCGGTCAGGCCGTACTTGATCACGCCCGCCTTTTCTTCCGGCACAAAGGTCCCGAAGATCTTGTCCCAGATGATCAGCACGCCGCCAAAATTGGTGTCGATCTGCGCCGGGTTGCTGCCGTGGTGAACGCGATGGTGCGACGGGGTATTCAGCACCGCCCCGAACTTGTCCAGCGGGCTGTAGGTTTCGGTGTGCAGGAAGAACTGGTAGGCCAGGTTCAGTTCAATCGCCAGCGTCACCCAGTTCTTGTCGAAACCGACCAGCGCCACCGGCACCCACCAGAACAGCCACGCGCCGTTGAACACCATGGTGAAGTTCTGGCGCAGCGCCGTGGAATAGTTCATGCGCTCGGCGGAATGGTGCGTGACATGCGAGGTCCAGAACCAGCGCACTTTGTGCATCATGAAGTGACAGAGGTAGAAGCTGGCGTCCACCACCAGGAAAATCAGCAGGATGCTCCACACACCGTGCACCGGCTGGTACTGGAAACCGAACTGGTAGACCCAGTCGAAGAACACCCGGATGAACAGGGCCACGGCAATGCCGTCGACAATCTTGTAGTTCGCGCCCATGGTCAGGTTGGTCAGCGTCTCCTTGAAGGAATACATCTCCGGACGGCCCTTGCGGTGCCAGTAGTACGCCTCGGCGGCGATCACGCCCAGAAACACCGCCCCGGCCAGGCCGATGAACAGCAGCGCGTGCAGGATGTCATTCATGGTGGAGCCCTCAGAATTATTCGTTGTTTGATGAGGCCATTCTGCCGTATGCTTTGCATACCGTATTGACATAGTTCGCCGTGTTTTTGACGGTTTTCGCCATTTTTGGGGGTTCTTGATGCAAGGCATTTACGTCGCCAGCGACCTGGGCGGTCTGGTGCTGGCCTATCTGGACCGGCACGGCATAGCCGCCCCGTCCATCCGCCACCGGTTGGCCGCCTGGCCCGCGCACGCGCAAATGCCGATGACGATGTGGTGGGACCTACTGGAAAGCCTGCAGGCGCAACTGCACGAACCGGCGCTGGGCCTGAAGATCGGCGC
>DASUIM010000188.1:0-2512 GCA_036279775.1 Fluviicoccus sp.
GGCGGCCAACGTCTGTGCGGCGGAATTCGTGCAGGAGCGGCACTTGCCCGCCCTGTACCGGAATCACGAAGGCCCGAAGGACGAGAAGCTGCTGAAGCTGAAGGGCTATCTGGGCATCATGGGCGTCGAGTTTCCCGCCAAGCCGAAGCTGACCCCGGCGGACTTCCAGAAAGTGCTGAAGAGTGTCGCTGAACGCCCGGACGCCTCGATTGTGGAAACGATGCTGCTGCGCTCGATGATGCAGGCGGTCTACAGCCCGGAGAACCTGGGCCACTTTGGCCTGGCCTATCCGGCCTACGCGCACTTCACCTCGCCGATCCGCCGTTATCCCGACCTGCTGCTGCACCGCGTGATCCGCCATTACCTGCATCACCCGGAAGCCAACCCGCATGTGGACATGGGCACCATGCTGCAACTGGGTGAGCACTGCTCGATGGCTGAACGCCGGGCCGACGAAGCCACCCGCGACGTGACCGCCTGGCTGAAGTGCGAGTACATGCAGGACCACATCGGCGACACCTTCAAGGGCGTCATCACCGCGGTTACCAGCTTCGGCTTCTTCGTGGCGCTGGATGACATTTTTGTCGAAGGCTTGGTGCATATCCGCAACCTGGAAGGCGACTTCTACAATTTCGACCCGGTGATGCACACGCTGACCGGCTCGCGCACCGGCGTGGTCTATGCCATGGGCGACAAGGTGCAGATTCGCGTGGCCGGGGTGAACCTGGACGAACGCAAGATGGACTTCGAACTGGAAGGCCGCCTGCATGCGGCGCGCCGCTCCAAGAAAGGCCCGGCCGCCGCCGAGGGCGAGGCCCGTCCGGAAGCCAAGGCCGCCGCCAAGCCGCGTCCGCCGCGCCAGAAGGCCAAGGCGGCTGCCCAGCCTGCGGCGGCCGTCATGGACGGCGAGTCCAAGCCGAAGCCTAAAAAGCCCCGCAACCGCAACCGGGGCAAACCGAAGGCCAAGACCGAGAAGAAGGGGTAAGACATGGCCAAACCCGAACTGGTTTACGGCATCCATACCGTGGAAGCCCTGCTGCACCAGCATCCCGAGTCGGTGCTGGAAGTGTTCATCCTGCTGACGCGGGATGACAACCGCCTGCACGTGATCGAGAACCTGGCCAAGCGCCATGGCATCTCGCTGCAGTCCACCAGCCGCGACAAGCTGGACCAGATGTCCGGCAGTCCGCAGCATCAGGGCGTGGCGGCGCGCACGCGGCCGCTGCCGGTGCAGGGCGACAGTGAACTGATGACGCTGGTGGAAGGCCTGCAGGTGCCGCCATTGCTGCTGGTGCTGGATAACATTACCGACCCCCACAACCTGGGCGCGTGCCTGCGCACCGCCGAAGCAGTGGGCGTGCACGGCGTGGTGGCTCCAAAGGATCGCGCCGCCGGTCTGACCCCCGTGGCGCGCAAGACCGCGTCCGGCGCGGCGGAAGTGCTGCCGTTCTTCCAGGTGACCAATCTGGCGCGCACGCTGGGCCAGCTGGCCGAGGCAGGCGTCTGGCGTGTCGGCACCACGCTGACGCCCGAGGCCAAGTCGCTGTATGAAATCAAGCTGACCGGCCCCATGGCGATCGTGATGGGCGCGGAGGGCGCGGGCATGCGCCGCCTGACCCGCGAGAACTGCGACGAGCTGGCCTTCATTCCGATGGTCGGCACCGTGCAGAGCCTGAATGTCAGCGTCGCCACCGGCGTGGCGCTGTACGAGGCTTACCGGCAGCGGACACGCTGAAGCCGGCGGCGTCCCCGCCTTGGCGGGGACGCTATTCCCCAAATCCTGCGTGGTCATACCCCCGCCGGTTTCCGCTATACTCCGACGCTCACTTCCTCCCCGAGTACCCCCCGTGTTCGCTTCGCAATCGCGCGTGATGAGCTATGGCATCCTGTTGTTCACCCTCTGTGTCTGGACCAGTTTCATCCTGATTTCCCGCTTGGGCGGCAAAAGCGAGCTGACCCCGTGGGACATCACGGCCCTGCGTTTCGGCACGGCGGCGCTGGTGCTGCTGCCGGTGGTGATCGTGCGCGGCGTGCGCCACTATTTCACCGGGAAATTCCTGCTGCTGGCGCTGCTGGGCGGCATCGGTTACGCCGGGCTGGCCTATGCCGGGTTCTCGCAGGCCCCGGCCTCGCACGGGGCGGTGCTGCTGTCGGGCATTTTGCCGTTCTGGACGGCGGTGGCCACGTATGCTGTGCTGGGCGAGAAAATGACCCGCGACCGCTGGATTACGCTGCTGTTCATTGCGGCGGGCATCGGTTCGATGGCCTGGGGGGAAATGCATCATGACGCGAAGCTGGGCTGGGGCGAGATCTGTTTCATTGCCGCATCCTGCTGCTGGGGCTTTTATGGGGCGTTGCTGAAGCGCTGGGCGCTGCCGCCGCTGGAGGCGACGATGGGCGTGGCGCTGCTGTCGGCGCTGCTGTTCATGCCGGTGTATGCGCTGTTTTTGCCGTCCGGGCTGGCGGCGGCCAGTTGGCCGACCATCATCACCCAGTCACTGTTCCAGGGCAT
>DASUIM010000189.1:0-6650 GCA_036279775.1 Fluviicoccus sp.
CCGGAGAGTCCCCGACCGACGCTGGCGCGCCGCGCGTTGGGAAGGGCCACGGATATGGCCGTGGCGGTGGCCGGTGTCGCCGGCGGCGCGGCCAAGACCGCCGTCGATGTCGCGGGCGGCACCGCCCGCGCCGTGGTGGAAGCCGCCGGTGACGCCACCGCCGTGGTGGTGGAAGTGGCGGGTGACAGCGCCCGTACCGCACTGGAGCTGACGTCCAGTGGGGCGTCAATGATGGCGCATCTGGCTGAAGGCGGCGCCCGGGTGTCCGCCCAGATCGCCAGTGAAACGGCGCGGCTGGCGGCCCAGATCGCGCAGGAAGCCGCCCTGCAAATGGCCCAGACCTATCTGGGCAAGTCCACCATGACCTTCGCCCTGCCGGAAAGCCTGATCAACAAGCACCTGCGGGAAATGGCGAAGGAATACGACTTCATTGACTACGTGACCGTCGATTGCGACAAGGACCGCCTGCTGGTGGTGCTGGACGGTCATCACGAGCGCCTGATCTATACCGTCACGCTGCAGTTCGACGTGCTGGAATGCAAGGTATCGCACGAGGAAAAGTTCCTGCTGTTGCGGCTGGTGGATGAAAACCTGGACGCGCAGATGCGCGAAGCCAATCCGTTGGCGAACTTTGCGTTGCGGCAGGTGGCCCGGCGCGGTTTCAAGATCGCCAACAAGATTCCGGTTTACGGGCCGATGGTGCAGATGCTGGACCGCCTGCCCGGCCTCAGTCAGGAGGGGCCGCGCCTGTGGCGCGTGGCGCTGCATGAAAGCCACCTGATTGACTTGTTGAACAACCGCTCATGGATGGTGGACAAGCTGATGAGCCTGAGCGACCTGAGCGTGCTGCCGGGCTTGTCGATTTTGAAGGACAGCCGGGAAATGCTGATCCGGCTGGTCAACCAGTTCGAGATCCGGTCGATGCGGGTGATGCCGGGGCGGCTGGAAGTGCTGATCGGGATCAATACCGACTGAACCGGGCGTTTACAGCGCCCGCACCGCCGCCAGGATTTCGTCCATCGGGCAGCTTTTCACCAGATAGGCCTTCGCGCCCGCCGCCAGCATTTCTTCCGCCATCTCGTCACGCGCGTGCATCGACAAGCCGATGATGCGGATATGCGGCAACTCCGCCGTAATGCGCCGGGTGGCCTCCAGACCGTTCAATCGCGGCATCGACACATCCATCAGAATCAGGTCCGGCCGCAGCGCCTGCGCTTTTTCCACGGCGTCCAGGCCATCCACGGCTTCCCCGACAATCTCCATGTCCGGCTCTTTGGCCAGCAGTTGCACCAGGCCTTGCCGCAAAACAGCATGGTCGTCCACCACCAGCAACCGGATGCGGTGGCGGTTGTGGCGTGCGGTCCGTCGCTTGGGGGCGACGGCGGGATCGGGTGGAGAGGCGGTGTCGGGGTCGGCGGCATCCGCGCTCCCGGCGGGAACTTGCAGGATGATTTCCGCGCCCCGGCCGGACCGGCTGTTCACGATCATGGTGCCGTCCAGCAGCGCCAGCCGCTCGCGGATATTGAACAGTCCGAACGTCTGCTGGCGGGTGATGGCGTGGCCCGGGTCAAAACCGCAACCGTGGTCGCTGACGACAATCGTCATTTCTGCTGCTGAAGCATGCAGCCGCACCAGGGCGCTTTTGACGCCGGAGTGTTTCGCGGTGTTGAACAGCAGCTCACGGACGGCGTGAAACAGGGTCAGGCTGGTTTCCTCGGTCAGCCCCGGCAGGGCGTTGTCGCATTCTACGGCTACCGTCAGGTCGTGCTTTTCCTGCATCCAGCGCGCCAGCCAGTGCATGCCCGCCGCAAAACCGGCGTCGCGGAAGATCGGCGGCGCCAGTTCCATGGTCAGCGCGCGCGCGCCGTCAATGCATTCGCCGAGGATGGCCATCAATTCCGCCGCCATCTCCTGCACGCCGGGGTCGGCGCTGCGCGCGGCCATGCGCGACACCGTCAGTTTTGCCGCCACCAGCAGCTGCTGCTGGTTGTCGTGCAGGATACGGGCGATACGGCGGCGCTCGCGGTCCTCGGTCTGTACCAGGTCGGCGGCCAGCGACTGGAACTGCCGGTTGCGCAGCCGCAGCTCATCGCAGGTGCTGTCCAGCTCGCGGGTGCGTTCGGCCACGCGCTGTTCCAGTTGCCGGTTCAGGTCGTGCAACGCCTGTTCGCCGCGCTTCAGCGCCGTGATGTCCTGGCCTACGGACTGGAAGCCGGTCATCCGGCCTTCGGCGTCAAAAAATGCGCGGTTGGTCCAGCGCAGATAGAAGGCGGAGCCATCGGCGCGAAGATGGGTTTCTTCATGCGTTTCCAGCGGTGAGTCCGGTGTCAGGGCCGCCAGCTTGCCGCGAACCATGGCCTGGTCCGCCGGCGTCAGCAGGGTGTAAAAGTTGAGGCCGGTCATGTCGGCTTGCGTCAGGTTGAAGGCCGAGGCCAGCACCTGATTGACATAGGTCAGTGTGCCGTCCGGTTCGCCGGTGGCGATGAACAGCGGCATGTCTTCCGCCAGCCGCCGGTATTGGCGTTCGCTGGCCGCCAGCTCCTGTTGCCGCTTGAAGTCGCTGATGTCGGTGATGATGACGAAGAATCCCTGCACCTCGCCGTCCACCCGGTGCGCAATGTACTGCGCCCAGACATGGCAGCGCTCGCCATTAGCCTTGGTCAGCAGCCGCTCGAATTGCGGGTTTTCACCGCGCAGCACCGCCTCGATATAGGGGCGGTTCAGGCTGAACAGCTCCGGTCCCAGCAGGTCCTGCATGCGGATGCCGCGCATCTGCTCGGGCGTGCGGCCGAACCAGGTGAGGTAGGCGCGGTTGGCGAAGGCGCAGCGCAGGTCGCGGTGCCAGTAACCCAGCATCGAGGTGACGTTGTCGGCCACCGCTTCGGCGAAATGGAGATTGGCGTCGGCGGCTTCGCGCGCCTGCTTCAGGTCGGTGATATCCACCGTGACGGTGACACAGGCGGCATCGGCAAAGGGCAGGGGCGCCGCACTGACCTCCACCCAGATGGTGTCGCCGTCTTCCTTGACGATGCCGATCACTTCCCGTTGGATTGTCGCCTGTTCGCGCATGGCGCGGGTGCTGGGGAACCGGGCGGCTTCGCAGGGTTGCCCGTCGGCCGTGATATATCGCCGTTGCTTGTAGCGGCCGTGCAGGATGTCGTGGGATGACAGCCCGAGAATCTGCTCCAGGGCGGGGTTGAGGCCCTGCATGCGGCCCTGGGCGTCCATGATGGACACCCCGACCGGCAACAGCCGGAACAGCGTGCGCCAGGTTTCCTCGCAATTGCCGGGACGGGCGGACGTTGCGGCGGGGCGGCCCGACCCGGAGACGGCGTCGGTGGCGAGCGTATTGTTGTTTTTCATGATTACAGCCATGCAATCTGTAGGGGCATTATGCAACGACCGGATCGCGGCGGCTACAGGCGGCGGATTAACGTTTCCTTAACATGACGGCCCGGCTGTCCCGAAATGATAAAAAACTGACCCCAATGCACCTGTTTACCGGACGGCCGTATTGTTACTTTCAATGCATACATCCGCCAATGTAACATTGAGAGCCAATCATGACCGCAGCCGCCACCGAACTTCACAGCACCCCGGCCCCCAAGGCCGCCGCCCGTCAAGCGCTGGGCACGACCGTCAACATTCCCCCGCGCCGTCTGGATTTCGAGTTCAAGGCTGAACAGTATTCCCGCTATTTCTACGGCAACGACCCCTTCCTGTCGTCGTTCTGGAACACCTTTTCCTCGCTGCTGCCGCAGGGCGAATTCTTCTTTGTGCAGGCCGTGCGCCACTACCGCGACAAGATCACCGACCCTACGCTGAAGGCGCAGGTGGCCGGGTTCATCGGTCAGGAGGCCATGCACAGCAAGGAACACGACACCTACAACGCCATGATGGTGCAGATGGGCTTCCCCGTCGACAAGCTGGACCGCGATGTCGGCAAGCTGCTGAAGCTGGTGGCGAAGACGCTGCCGAAGAGCATGCAACTGGCCGCGACCGTCTGCCTGGAGCATTACACCGCCATCATGGCCGAGCAGTTGCTGCGCAACCAGTCGCACCGCGACATGATGCAGGATTCGCAGACCCTGAACATGTGGCTGTGGCACGCGCTGGAAGAGAACGAGCACAAGACCGTGGCCTATGACGTCTACGAGCAGGAAGTCGGCAGCTATGCGCTGCGTGTCTTCGCCATGGTCATCACCACCATCGTGCTGTTCGCGGTGATGGCGGCCTTCCAGGCGCGCATGCTGGCCGCTGACGGCCAGTTGTTCAAGTTCCGCCAGAATATCAAGGGCTTCCGCTTCCTGTTCGGCATCAAGGGCCTGTTTGCCGATCTGGTGCCGCAGTTCTTCGACTTCTTCCGTCCCGGCTTCCATCCCAGCCAGCACGACACCGTGGCCCTGCTGGAAGAGTGGAAGCAGAAGCTGTTCGCGCCGGACGGCGACCTGTACGCCCAGCTGAAGAACAAGGCGGCGGTCGGCGTGCACTGAACCGGACTTCCCTTTTGGCGGGCCACTTCCTCAGCGTCCGCCTTTTTTCTGTCTGGCGGGCCGACTGTCTTTTCTGACTTCCGGCCCCGTTCCGAATACCAATGCCTGTCCGCCGCCGCTGTGCAATCGTGTCGGCAGTCCAAGCTTGCGCACCGCCCGGCGGTAATCCGAGGTCATCATGCAGGAATCCCTTCACATCCACGAATCCCCGCCCTGCGAACCGGCGGTCCGGTTTCTGCGCACCGAGTCGATGAAATCGGTGGTGCAGCGCGCGCTGGCTGCCGTGCGTGAGGCGATGCCGTCACTGGAGCAGATGGCTGAACGCTTCAACATGTCTTCACGAACCCTGAAGCGACGCTTGCAGGGCGAGCAGGCCCGTTACAGCGACCTGGTGGAAAATGAATTGCGCCAGCGCGCCGAACGGTTGCTGCGCGAGGAGCGTCTGCCGGTAGCGGAAGTGGCGCACCAGTTGGGCTATCATGATGTTTCGAACTTCTCGCGGGCCTTCCGGCGCTGGACCGGCCGCACCCCGCGCGAGTTTCGCGAAGGCCGCCGCTGACCTGCGGGCGGATCAACAACAAGAAGGAGTCCCGCCGTGCAGAAACTTCCCCGCAATCCGCAGAACGACTATAGCCGCGACATGGCGGCCACCCGCCGCGCCGCCGTGACCGCCGCCACCGGTGCGGAGCTGGAGCACGTGGGCGCCTATTCCTTCGACCCTGCCTGCCTGCCGGGCAACATCGAAAACTTTGTCGGTGTGGCGCAGGTGCCGCTGGGCATGGCCGGGCCGATGCGCGTCAACGGCGAGCACGCGCAGGGTGATTTCTACATTCCCATGGCCACCAGCGAAGGCACGCTGGTTGCCAGCTATTCACGCGGCATGCGTCTGACCCGCGAGGCGGGCGGCATCACTACCACGGTGATTGGCGACGCCATGCAGCGCGCGCCGCTGTTCGTGTTCCGGGATGCGCGCGCCGCCCGTGATTTCGGGCAGTGGGTCGAGGCCAACTTCGAGACGATCAAGGCGAAGGCGGAAGAAACCACCGCCAGCGGCAAGCTGCGCAACATTGAGCAGTACGCGCTGGGTAAGATGCGCTGGCTGCGCTTCTGCTACACCACCGGTGATGCCGCCGGGCAGAACATGGTCAGCAAGGCCACCCGTCACGCTTGCCTGTGGATGCTGGACCAGAACCCGCCGGGGCTGGAGCACTTCACGCTGGCGGCGCAGTTCGATACCGACAAGAAGCATTCCCACGTCAACAGCCTGCACACGCGCGGCAAGCGCGTGGTGGCGGAAATCACGCTGCCCGCCGCCCTGATCACCGAGGTGATGCACACCACGGCCGCGGCGCTGCACAAGCAGCGGCAGTTCTCGAACATGGGCACCATGCTCTCCGGTTCCATCAACAACGGCGCGCATTTCGCCAACGGCATCACCGCCATGTTCATTGCCTGCGGGCAGGACGTGGCGAATGTGGCCGAGTCGTCGGCTGGCTTTGTCTACGGCGAGATCAAGGACAACGGCGATTACTATTTCTCGGTGACGATACCGTCGCTGATCGTGGCGACCTATGGCGGCGGCACAGGCCTGCCCACCCAGCGCGAATGCCTGGCGGTGCTGGGCTGCGTGGGGCAGGACAAGGTCTACAAGCTGGCGGAACTGGTGGCGGCGACGGTGCTGTGCGGGGAGCTGTCGCTGTCGGCGGCGATCGTCTCGGACCAGTGGGTGTCCAGCCACGACCAGCTGGGCCGCAACCGCAAGTAGGCTTACAACCCGGCCTGTTTCAGGCGGTTGGCGTGCTGGCGGTAGACGGTTTTCGGGTTGGTCTCGAACATGCTGACCAGCCCGTAAAGCTGGTTCACCTCATCCAGGTGGTTCATGAAGTAATTGTCGCGGATGACCTGCCCGAGATGGCTGGAGCAGTGGCCGACCAGACCATCGTTGGGCTCGTCAATCAGCAAGCCGCTGACCGCCAATGCGCCGTCCGAAATATCCAGCAGGTTGGTCAGGTGCCCGGCGCCGCTCCACGAGTAGTAATGCACCCCGTTCACCACCGGAGCGCCTTCGCCGCAGGCGGTGACCGGCACCCCTTGCGGGAAATGGCGGTTGAAGCGCAGCGCCCCGGCGGTGGTGACGGCGTCGAGGCTGGCGAGGGC
>DASUIM010000190.1:0-2754 GCA_036279775.1 Fluviicoccus sp.
TAGGCGGCGGCGAAGGCGCACAGGTACATCAGGCCGTACCAGTGGACTTTCAGCGGGCCGAGGTGCACGGCAACCGGGTCGATTTGGGGATACACTAACATCAGCGGCGTTCTCCGGGACAAGGCCGCCATTCTAATCGAAAACCGTTCTTACTCCATGTCGAGGTTCTGTTATGTGTCTGATCGCCTTCGCCTGGCGGCAGGTTCCGGGGCAGCCGCTGGTACTGCTGGGCAACCGCGATGAGTTTTACGCCCGTCCCGCCACCGCAGCGCGTTACTGGGAGGACGCGCCGCACATTCTGGCCGGGCGGGATGAGCAGGAAGGCGGCACCTGGCTGGGCGTGACGCGCGCCGGGCGCTGGGCGGCGCTGACCAATTACCGGGAGCCGGGCGGCATGCAGCCCGGAGAATTGTCGCGCGGCAAGCTGGTGGCGGATTTCCTGAGGGGCGAAAGTGATCCGCTGGCGTTTCTGGCGGCGGTTTCGGCAGAGGCTTCGCGTTACAACGGGTTCAACCTGCTGGTGGGCACTCGAGATGAGGCGGCGGTTTTCAGTAATCGCGGTACCGCAGCGCGACGACTGGAGCCGGGTTTGTACGGATTGAGCAACCACCTGCTGGACAGTCCCTGGCCGAAGACGCAACGTCTGAAGCAGGGGCTGGCGCAGTCGTTGGCGCTGCCTTGGCAGGAAGATCCCGCCCAGTTGATGACGTGGCTGGAGGACATTACGCCTCCGGAGGATGTCGAGCTGCCGGATACTGGTGTCGGATTGGTGTGGGAAAGGTTGCTGGGTACGGCGTTCATCCGTTCACCCATGTACGGCACGCGGGCCTCGTCCTGCCTGTTGTTGGGCCATCACCGTGCGCGGTTGATGGAGCAGACCTGGGTGCACGGGGAGCGCGGCGAGTGGGTGGATATCGGGTTTGCTTACGAGGTATAAGGCCGGAGGGGGCGGCGACCCACGCTCCGGCCGGGTGGGGTTTCAGGCGGCCTTGAGCGGGGTATCGCGATAGGCCTGCGCTCCCGGAGAGCTGGCGAGGTAGGCCAGCGCTTCCTCGGTGGAGCCTTCATGCAACGGGTTGTACCATGGGCTGAAGAAGGGCAGTTGTTGCCAGGCCAGCCACAGCGGTGAGGGCAGGGTGCCGCTGCGGGATACCCGATGCCATTCCAGCCATACCCAGGGCTTCCACACGGCCGGATTGCGGTCGGCAAAGCGGGGATCCTGGCGCAGGATGTGTGACGCGCCGTCCACCCACAGCCCGAACACCATCGGCGTGGCGATGCAGGCGAGGTAATAGCGTGACAGGTAGCTGCCGCCCAAATGCTGGTAAAGGTCGAAGGCGACGCAGCGGTGCTCGACCTCTTCCGCGCCGTGCCAGCGGATCAGGTCCAGCAGTACCGGGTCGGCGTTGAGCGTGTCCCAGGTCTTGTTGCGCAGGGCGTAGTTACCCAGCACGCAGGTCATGTGTTCCACGGCGGCGATGATGCCCAGCCGGAACACCAGCCAGTCCTTCTGCAGGAACTCCGGCGTCTTCAGGCCCAGCGGGTTGTCGGCCAGCAAATCTTCGAACAACCATTCCATGATACGGGTGTTGCGCTCGGTATTGATGCCGCGTGCGTTCAGGTATTCCTGAATGGCGGAGCCGTGGGCGCGGGCGTGCATGGCTTCCTGGCGGATGAACATCTGCACGTCGTCGCGCAGCTTCTCGTCGGTGACCATCGGCAGCGCCTTGTTGTAGAGACGGCAGAACCAGAACTCGCCGGCCGGGAGAATCATGTTGATTTCATTGATGAAATGGCTGGCATACGGATGGTTGGGCAACCAGTCCAGTGGCGTATGGGTCCAGTCGAAGCGCACCTTGCGCGGCGTGAGCCGGTAGTTGGTCGAAGAGGCCGCCTTGCGGGCGAGGCCGGTGAGGCGGGACAAAAGGCTCATGGCGGGTTTCCTCCGTTATCAATCGGTGTCAATGTGTTTGGCGTGCGGTCAACCGGGTCTGGGGCGGTAAGGTGCCGCGCGGCATCGTTACCGGGTGTGCCTTTTTAAAATGTGACACTGTACGATGTAGTTATTGTTCGCGTTCGTGTCAAGGAAGAGCTGATGGAACGGGGCGGAAATGTCGTCTACCCGACAAAGGGAGGCCCCGGCACGATGAGTGGTGCGCCGGCGGCGGCCCGGTCTATTGACGCCAAGGGGGCGAAAGCCTATTTTGAACGATGTTCAGAATGAGGGGCGGAAATGACAGCGCTGCGCAGCAAATGGGGCGACCGTGAAGCCCGGCGTGATGACATCCTGGCGGCGGCGCGGACCTGTCTGGCCGAGCAGGGGCTGCAGGCGTTGAACATACGCGACATCGCGCGGATGGCGGATTTGAGTCCCGGCACGGTCTATACCTATTTCGCCAACAAGGAAGAGTTGTACGCCACCCTGTATGCCGAGCGGCTGGAAGCCTTGCTGGATGAGCTGAAGCCGTTGTGCGAGCGGGCTCCCGATCTGGAGTCGCTGTTTATCGGGATTGCCGGGCTGTATCTGCCGATGTACCGCTTGTATGGCCGCGAGCTTAATGTCTGGTCGCGCGCGCGATCGGACGAGGGGGAACCGACGATGCTGGAGTTGCGGTTGCTGGAGGCCTCGCGCCGCCTGTTTGCGCCGGTGTTCAGCGCCGCGCTGCGGCTGGCGCCGGACCCGCAGCTGCGGCGGGTGTACAGCGAGCGCCCCGGCGAGGTGATGGCGCTGTGCTGGATTTGCCTGACCGGTCT
>DASUIM010000191.1:0-2331 GCA_036279775.1 Fluviicoccus sp.
GTTCCGGATCGGACCGTTCAGGGTCAATCCACCCATTTTACGCCTCATTTTCCCTACAAAAAACAGGGAAATTCAGCGCATCAATGCCACAGCCTTCACCTGCGCGTAAACGGTCATGCCGGGGCGGAGATCCAGCTCATCAGCCGAGCGCCGGGTCACCCGCGCCAGCAGCGGCGCGCCGTCCAACGACAGCCGCACCAGCACCCGCGCCGCGTCACGGTCCGGTCCCAGGCCCTTGATAACCACCGGCAGGATGTTGACGATGCTGCTGCCGGTGGCGCGCTGCAGTGTCAGGCTGACGTCGCGCGCCAGCACCCGCACCCGCGCGGGCGCACCCGGCGGCAGGAGGCTGCGCCCCACCACCAGGACATGCGCCCCCACCGCCACCTCGCTCAGATGATAGCGCTCATCATGGCGCAGCACGGTTCCGGCCAGCACCGTCCCGGCTTCTTCCAGATGCGCCAGCGGCAGTTCCGGATCGGCCAGCAGCACGTTGGGTTCCCCACAGGCGCGCACCCGGCCCTCTTCCATCAGCACCAGGGTGTCGGCCAGCCGCGCCATTTCATCCACGGCATGGGTCACGTATATCATCGGGATGGCCAGTTCGTCGTGCAGGCGTTCCAGATAGGGCAGGATCGCCGCCTTGCTTTCGGCATCCAGCGCCGCCAGCGGCTCGTCCAGCAGCAACAGGCGCGGGCTGGTCAGCAGCGCGCGGGCGATGGCTGCGCGCTGGCGCTGGCCGCCGGACAACTGCTCCGGCCGCCGTTCCAGCAGCTCTTCCACCCCCATCAGCCGCACCGCTTCGTCAAACGGCACGCGGCGCTGCCCGGCCGGCACGCGCCGGTAGCCGAACTCCAGATTGCCGCGCACCGTCAGGTGCGGAAAAAGCCCCGGCTCCTGGAAGACGTAGCCCAGCGGCCGCCGGTGCGGCGGCCGGAAATGCCGACCGTCCTGCCAAACCTCCTCCCCCACGCGGCAATGTCCGGCCGCCTGGGGCTCCAGCCCGGCTAGGCAGCGCAATAGGGTGGTCTTCCCGCATCCGGAACGGCCGAAAATGACGCTGATGCCGCGCGCGGGCAAGTCAAGTTCCACATCCAGCGTGAAATCCGGCCGTGACAGGTGGAAGGCCGCGTTGATGCGTTCAGACAAGCCGCACCCCCTGCCGCTGCCGGTACACCAGCAACAGCACCGTGAAACTGAAGACCAGCATGCCGCCCGCCAACGCGTGCGCCTGCGCGTATTCCAGCGCTTCCACATGGTCGTACATCTGCACCGACACCACCCTCGTCGCACCGGGGATATTGCCGCCGATCATCAGCACCACGCCGAATTCCCCGACGGTATGGGCGAACCCGAGAATGGCGGCGGTGATGAAGCCCGGCCGCGCCAGCGGCAGCACCACCGAGCGGAAGGTATCCCAGGGCCCGGCGCGCAGCGTCGCCGCCACTTCCAGCGTGCGTGGCCCGATCGCCTCGAAGGCGTTCTGCAAGGGCTGCACCACGAAGGGCAGTGAATAAAATACCGACGCCACCACCAACCCCCAGAATGTAAACGGCAGCAACCCCAGACCCAGCGTCTCGGTCAACCGCCCCACCGGCCCGTGCGGTCCCATCGCCAGCAACAAGTAGAAACCCAGCACCGTCGGCGGCAGCACCAGCGGCACCGCCACCAGCGCCCCCACCGGCGTCTTCAGCCACGAGCGGGTGCGCGCCAGCCACCAGGCCAGCGGCGTGCCCAGCAACAGCAGCAGTACTGTCACTACCGACGCCAGTTTCAGCGTCAGCCAGACAGCCGCCAGATCATCTCCGGTCACAATGTGTATCCCGAGGCGCGGATGATCGCCTTCGCCTTGTCACCCTTCAGGTAATCCAGCAGCGCGCGGGCGGCGGCATTGTCCTTGCCGGGATTCAGCAGCGCCGCGTCCTGCCGCAGCGGCTCGTACAGCGACGGCGGCACCCGCCACGACGAACCGCTGATCCTGCCGTCCTGCAAGACTTGCGACAGCGCCACGAAGCCAAGTTCGGCGCTGCCGCTGCTGACGAATTGCAGGGTCTGCGCAATGTTCTCGCCGGTCACCCGCTTCGGTGTGAGCGGTTCCCACAGCTTCAGGGCGGTGAGGGTTTGCTGCGCCGCCAGCCCGTAGGGCGCAGTTTTGGGGTTGGCGATGGCCAGATGCGTGAAACGACCCTGCTTCAGGACGTCGCCGCGCGCATCCACCACGCCGGGTTGCGGCGACCACAGCACCAGCGCGCCGATGGCGTAGGTGAAACGGCTGCCCCTGACGGCCAGGCCCTCCTGCTCCAGCCGGGCCGGGGTGGTGTCGTCGGCAGA
>DASUIM010000192.1:0-1075 GCA_036279775.1 Fluviicoccus sp.
GGTCTTGAACGGGATCTGCGGCGTGCCGTCTTCATTCTTCATGAAATGCATGGTCATCATCATCATCCGGGCGACCCAGAAGAAGATGATGTCGAAACCGGTCACCAGTACATCGGTCGGGTGGAAGGTCTTCAGTTCCGGCGTGTTTTCCGGCCAGCCGAGGGTGGAGAAGGTCCACAGCGCCGAGGAGAACCAGGTGTCGAGCACGTCGTCGTCCTGACGCAGGCTGACATCCGCATCCAGACTGTATTTGCCGCGCACTTCGGCTTCGGTGCGGCCGACATAGACATTGCCGTGGTTGTCGTACCAGGCGGGAATGCGGTGGCCCCACCACAGCTGTCGGGAAATGCACCAGTCCTGAATATCGCGCATCCACGAGTAGTACATGTTCTGGTATTGCTCGGGCACGAACTTGACGCGGCCGTCCTCCACTGCCTCGATGGCGGGCTTGGCCAGTTCCTTGGCGGAGACATACCACTGGTCGGTCAGCCACGGTTCGACGATGACGCCGGAACGGTCGCCGCGCGGCGCCTTCAGGGTGTAGGGTTCGATCTTGTCCAGCCAGCCTTCTTCCTCAGCCTGCTTCACCAGCTGCTTGCGGGCGACGAAGCGGTCGAGTCCGGAATAAGCTTCCGGGGCCTTCTCGCCGTGCAGGGTTTCGTAGCTGCCGAAAGTGAGGACGGTGAATTCGCTGAGGATCTTCGCGTCCTTGTCGAGCACGTTGATCAGCGGCAGGTTGTGGCGCTTGCCCAGTTCATAGTCGTTGAAGTCGTGCGCCGGGGTGATCTTCACGCAGCCGGTGCCGAAGGCCTTGTCGACATAGCCGTCGGCCACGATCGGCACCAGACGGCCGGTCAGCGGCAGGCGTACGTTCTTGCCGATCAGGTGCTGATAACGCTCATCGTCCGGGTTGACGGCGACAGCGGTGTCCCCGAGCAGGGTTTCCGGACGCGTCGTCGCCACCACCAGATAGCCGCTGCCGTCTTCCAGCGTGTAGCGGAAATGCCACAGTGAGCCTTTCTCTTCTTCGCTGACCACTTCCAGGTCGGAAATGGCGGTGTGCAGTTTCGGGTCC
>DASUIM010000193.1:0-5049 GCA_036279775.1 Fluviicoccus sp.
CATCAGGTCGCGCTGAACGTGCTGCGCCCGGTGTCGCGCAAGTATGACAAGGCCGAACACTCCTATCCCAAGGAACTGGACATGCTGGCCTCGCTGCTGGACGGCATGAACGAAGGCGCGCCGGGCAGCGCCGGGGCCACCAGCGCCACCGGCGGCGGAGCCAAGGACAACAGCGGCGAAATCAAGAACGGCGCCAACCTGTCCACCGTGCTGGGCGTGATCGAAATGTGCTGGGGCGACTGCGGTCTGCTGCTGGCCATGCCGCGTCAGGGACTGGGCAACGCCGCCATCGCCGCTGTCGCCAACGAGGAGCAGCTGGAACGCTTCAAGGGCACTTGGGCGGCCATGGCGATCACCGAGCCGGGCTGCGGTTCCGACTCCGCCGCCATCCGCACCACCGCCACCAAGGATGGGGATGACTACATCCTCAACGGCGAGAAGATCTACGTCACCTCCGGCGCGCGCGCCGACAGTGTGGTGGTGTGGGCGACGCTGGACAAGAACATCGGCCGCGCCGCGATCAAGTCCTTCGTGGTCAAGCACGGCACACCGGGCATGCAGGTCACGCGTCTGGAGAAGAAGCTGGGCATCAAGGCCTCCGACACCGCCGCCATCACCTTCACCGACTGCCGCGTGCCGGCCGCCAACCTGCTGGGTTCGCCGGAAGTGGATGTGCAGAAAGGCTTCGCGGGCGTGATGCAGACCTTCGACAACACCCGGCCGCTGGTGGCGGCGATGGCGCTCGGCGTCGCGCGCGCCTCGCTGGACCGCACCCGCGAACTGCTGAAGGATCACCTCTCCCCCAACTACAGCAAGCCGATGCTGACAGCCAGTCACGCCGAAGCCACGCTGAACCGGCTGGAAGCCGAATGGGAAGCGGCGAAGCTGCTGACGCTGAAGGCGGCCTGGATGGCCGACAACAAGATCCCCAATTCCAAGGAGGCCTCGATGGCGAAAGCCAAGGCCGGTCGCGTCGGCAACGAGCTGACGCTGAAATGCGTGGAGTTGTGCGGCGCAGCGGGTTATCTGGAAGATGAACTGCTGGAGAAGTGGGCGCGTGACTCGAAGATCCTGGACATCTTTGAAGGCACGCAGCAGATCCAGTTGCTGATCATTGCCCGGCGTTTGCTGAACAAGACTTCGGCGGAGCTGAAGTAAGGTTTTCGGGCCGGAGCGTTTCTCCGGCCCGTTGCCACGGCTAGTTACCGGTATAGCGGCAGCTTCCCGCCCACTCCGCGATATCACGATAGCTGGGCGTCGTACAGTCCCACCCCAGTCCCATGTGCGGCTTGGACACATCCGCCTGCAACCTCACCTCTCCCCCTTCCACGCCCGACTGGCCGTTGAAGCGCAGCAGCAACACTCCCTTCGGCCGGACTTCGAGGCCAATGACGGCATGGCGGACATACTGGTTGGCGGGCGGAAGCCCGAGCGCGGCATTCGAGGCCGGAAACCGGCCTTCACTCTGGTAATACTCGGCCAGCTGCACTTTGACCGCCCCCAGCAAGGCCATGCCCTCGGCAATCGCGGCGCGCTGCAACAGCGTGGTCGTCGCCGAAACAGCGACCACCGGCGCGGAGGCCGGTTTGGCGGATGGCGGCGCGGGAGTATCCACCTTGGCCTGCACCGGCCGGGCGCTGCCGGCGCAGGGCCGATCCTGAAACGCCTGCGAACCGTCCGCCTGGCGGCATTGGTAAAAATCGGCCGCCGCCAGGCCGGGCGTCAGGCCAAGCGCCAGTAACACACCGGTCCGGAGCCGTGGCGGCATGACGCTACCAGCCCTTGGCCGCATGTCCGTCCAGCCAGGCGCGGACGTCCGCGAACACCTGCTCGCGATGGCTGTCATGAAACAGGTCATGAAACGCGCCTTCATAGTTGATCAACCGCTTGTCGATGGACGGGGAACGCTTCTCCAGCGCCATGCCGCTGACCGGATCGACCAGCGGATCGGCCGAACCGTGCAGCACCAGCAACGGCAGGTCGACCTGCTCCAGTTTCTTGCTGACTTTCTGCAAGCCGACCATCATCTGCTTGGCCGCCCCCGCCGTCATCTTGCCATGCCAGATCAGCGGATCTTCTTCCCAGGCGCGCACCTGCACGGGATCGCGCGACATCTGGTGGCCAAACGTGATACGCGCCACCGGCAGCCACGGCAGCAAGCCGCCGACCACCCAGGCAAACAGCCGCTTCAGCGGCGGCACCGCCTTGCCTTCCGCCAGCGCACAGGCCGCGAAAATGGCGCCGTCGACATCATGCCGCGTCGTCAGGTAATCCACCGTCACCATGCCGCCGATGGCATAGGCGCACAGGAACAGGGGAACGCTGCGCAACTCGTTGTGCACCACCCCGACGAATATCGTCAGATCGGCCACCATATCGTCAAAATCATGAATACGCGCGCGATCACCTTCCGACTCGCCATGCCCTTCAAAATCAAAGGCATAAACGGCATAGCCGTATTGGGTCAGATATTCAGCAAACTCGGTAAAGCGGCCGGAATGGTCGCCCCAACTGTGGACACAGACCACCACCGAACGCGGGTAGCCCTTGTCAGGCCACCATTTGCGGGCATTGAGACGGACGCCGCGACTGCGGAATTCAAAGGTTTTGTAGCGCGCCATGTTCCATCCTTATTAACGTTGATTCTCTTCCTGAGAGGCCATCACGGAGTCTGCCGGACTCAGGCCTGTTTCTTTTTGCGGTATTCGATCGGCGTCAGCCCGGTCCAGCGCTTGAACGCCCGGTAAAATGTACTGGGTTCGGAAAAGCCGGTCAGATAGACAATCTGCTCAATGCTTTCGCCGGTATGCGCCAGCAGCCGCTTCGCCAGACGGCAGCGGTAATCGGCCAGCACCTGGTTGAAGCTGGTGCCCGCATCGGTCAGTTGCGTGCGCAACCGGCGCGGCGGAATCCCCAGCCGGGTCGCCACCGTTTCCAGGCTGGTCGTGCCGCTTTCCAGCGTCTCTCCCACCGCCCGGCGGACTTCGGCCACCAGATCGAAGCGCGCCAGCTCCTGCAGCTTCTCGTGCGCCAGTTGCTCGTGGAAACGCAGCAATTCGGGCTCGGCCTGCCAGATCGGGTAATTCAACACTTCCGGCTTGAAATGCAGGCGGATCTCGCTGGCCCCGAGAATGACCGGACAACCATAGACCCGCTCATATTCTTCCGGGGTGGCGCCGGTGTCATGGGTGAACTCGATCATCACCGGCTGGAACTGCCCTTCCGAGACAAAACGGAAGAAGCGCAGCACGCCGACCATCAGGCATTCTACGGTATGCCGCAGGGCGAATCCGGCGACCAGGTTCACGAAATAGCATTCGTCGTCGTTATGAACCAGTCGCGCCTGCAGCAAATCGCTGATCAGACGCTGGTAGGCCATGACCCGGCGCAGGCCGCCGCCGAAACTGGAACTGCTGAGGAAGAGGTATTCCAGCACCTGCCCGCGATAGAGTGGCAGATGTTCACCCAGATGCAGGCCGATATCCGGATCTTCGGACACCGACGCCACGGCCTGCCAGAAGGCATTCTGCGCCGCCGACGGGGTGCGGGCCCGCGCCTCCACCTGATTCAGGCCGATACCGGCCTTCATCAGCACGGTTTCCGCCGGCAACCCGGCATTGCGCATGGCCTGATAGACAAAACGGAGAAGTATGGCGCCATCGGTGCGTTCGGACATGATGGTTTCCTGCCGGCCCGGAGATGAAGAGCCGATTGTTAGTTTTTTTGGATGGCAAGTAAAGCAATATCAACAGGATAGCAGCATAGCGCCATCCTGCCGCTAAATCGCTTCCAGCCGGATGACATCATAGGCCGGCTCCTCGTAGGGATGGGCCAGCCGCAGTGCGGCCACGGCCGGATGCAGGCAGTCATCGGCGCAAACCATTTCCACCCGGTATTCCGCCACGGCCTCCACCTCCCCCACCGTGCCGATGAAGGGATCGGCTCCCGCCAGCGGCCGGAACTGCCCGACCCCCAGCACCTGCCAGCTGCAACTGTCGTAGTCGCCAATACGTCCAGCCCCGGCGTCGAATAGCGCCTGCTTGACCGGCTCGACATGGGTGACGGGAACATAGAAGGTGATCTTGTACATGGGAATCCTGCTTCCGGTTTCCCTGTACTGTAGCGGCATGCTTCCGGACGGGCAATCGTGACGATTGTCAGGGCAGGCGGGCAAATGAAATGGTCAAGAAAAAGGGCGCCGAAGCGCCCTTTTTCCCCGAATGCCGGTATTACCCCGCAAACACCCTCGCATTCCTGAACATGCGCATCCACGCGGCATCCTCGGTCCAGTCTTCCGGCTTCCACGACTGCTGCACGGCGCGGAACACCCGCTCCGGATGCGGCATCATGATGGTGGCGCGGCCGTCGCGGCTGGTGACACCGGTCATGGCGTGCGGCGATCCGTTCGGGTTCAGCGGATAGGTCTGGGTCGCGCAGCCGCTGCTGTCGGCCCAGCGCATGGCGACCAGACCGCTGTCACTCAGCGCCTGCGCGTCATCGGTCAACACCCGGCCTTCACCGTGCGCCACGGCAATCGGCATCACCGAATCGGTCATCCCCGCCAGGAATATCGACGGCGATGCCTCAATGCGCACCAGCGCCGTCCGCGCCTCGAACACTTCGCTGTTGTTGCGCACGAAGCGCGGCCACAGCTCCGCGCCGGGAATCAGGTCCTTCAGTTGCGACATCATCTGGCAACCGTTACAGACGCCCAGGCTGA
Organism: Fluviicoccus sp.; assembly: GCA_036279775.1. Lineage (GTDB taxonomy): Bacteria > Pseudomonadota > Gammaproteobacteria > Pseudomonadales > Moraxellaceae > Fluviicoccus. The sequence goes on from DASUIM010000193.1 coordinate 4,721, forward strand.
AAGTTTCAGGACGGGCGAAGAAGGCGGCGAATTCGTCCCGCACGCGGTTGTGGAACAGCACCGACTTCGCCCAGCCGCCGCCCGCGCCCAGCACGTCACCGTAGGAGAAGCCGCCGCAGGCGACCAGACCGATAAAGCCCTTCAGGCTGACGCGGCCGGACAACAGGTCACTCATGTGCACATCGACACTGGTGAAACCGGCCTTGTCAAAGGCGGCCGCCATTTCGATGTGGCCGTTGACACCCTGCTCGCGCAGGATGGCGACACGCGGACGCACGCCCTTGGCGATGAACGGCGCGGCGACATCCTCATCAACGTTATAGCTGAGG
>DASUIM010000194.1:0-6162 GCA_036279775.1 Fluviicoccus sp.
GCGCAACAGTGCTAGAATCCTTGCCATCGAACATTCCCATCCCCCCGAATCAAGGAAACGCACGCATCATGGCCCGCACGCTTGCTGCCTTCGGCTTCGCCGCCTTCACCGCCACCATTGTCAACGCCGCCACCATCGTCCCCGCCGCCCCGGTTCTGGAGAACAAGGGCTTCGTGCTGATGGATTACGACTCTGGCCAGATCCTCGCCTCATCGAACCCCGACCAGCGCCTGGCCCCGGCCTCGCTGACCAAGATGATGACCAGCTTCCTGGTCGAGCAGCGCCTCATCAAGGGCACCCTGAAGGAAACCGATCCGGTGCTGATGAGCGAATCCGCCTGGTGCCGCGGCACCAGCGCCGAGTCCTGCATGTACGTGCCGGTCAACACCAGCGCGCCGGTCATCGACATGCTGCGCGGCGTCATTATCCAGTCCGGCAACGACGCCTCCAAGGCGCTGGCCGAGCACCTGGCCGGTAACGAGCCCGCCTTTGCCGAGCTGATGAACGCCGAAGCGAAGGCGTTGGGCATGAACGGCACCCACTTCGCCAACGCCACCGGCCTGTCCGATCCCAACCACTACACCACCGCGCATGACATGGCCGTGCTGGCGCGCGCCATCATCAAGGACAGCAGCAAGTATTACCCGATCTACTCCGAAAAAGAGTTCACCTACAACAACATCAAGCAAGGCAACCGCAACGCCCTGCTCTACACCGACCCCACCGTCGACGGCCTGAAGACCGGCCACACTGACGAAGCCGGTTACTGCCTGACCGCCTCCAGCAAGCGCGGCCCCATGCGCCTGATCTCGGTGGTGATGGGCACCAACAGCATGCAAGGCCGTGCCGACCAGACCCGCGCGCTGTTCAACTGGGGCTTCGCCAATTACGAAACCGTGCAGGTGCGTCCAAAGGGCCAGGAACTGGGCAAGCCCGTTGCCTGGTTCGGCAAGTCCGATACCGTGTCGGTGGGTTTGGCCAGTGACATGAACGTCACCCTGCCGCGCGGCCAGAAGGACCAGCTGCAACTGAGCCTGCAACTGCCCGCCTCGCTGGACGCCCCGATCAAGGCCGGTCAGGCAGTCGGCAAGGTGGTGGTGACGCTGGATGGCAAGCCGGTCGCCGAACAGGCGCTGGTGGCGCTGCAACCGGTCGAGGAAGCCAACTTCTTCGTGCGCGTCTGGCACCACATCAAGAAGTTCTTCGCCGGTCTGTTCTAAGGCCGGATCGTTGTGCTGAAACGCCGCCTCCGGGCGGCGTTTCCATTTCAGCAACACGCTTTCACCCGATCAACCGCTACCCGCACCGCCGGCCCCGACCTACGATGACTTCCATAGACCGGCATCCTCGCCGGAACCCACGGAGTCACCATCATGAGCATTTCAGTCGCCATCGCCTACCACAGCGGTTACGGTCACACCCGGAAGCAAGCGGAAGCTGTCGCGGAAGGCGCGCGCAACGCCGGGGCAACCGTCAGCCTCATCGCCGTCCAGGACATCAGCGCCGAGGATTGGGCCACCCTGGACGCCGCCGACGCCATCGTCTTCGGCGCGCCCACCTACATGGGCAACGTGTCCGGCCAGTTCAAGGTCTTCGCCGACGCCACTTCCAAACCCTGGTTCCAGCAGAAGTGGAAGGACAAGATCGCCGCCGGTTTCACCAACTCCGCCTCCATCAACGGCGACAAGTACGCCTCCATCCAGTACCTGTGGACGCTGGCCATGCAGCACGGCATGGTCTGGGTCGGCACCGGCCTGCTGCCGTCCAACAGCAAGTCCGCCACCCGCAACGACATCAACTGGCTGGCCGGTTCCGGCGGCGCGCTGGCGCAGTCCCCGTCCGACGCCTCGCCGGAAGAAGGCCCGCTGCCGGGTGATCTGGAAACCGCTCCCGTTCGACGCCGCATCCGCACTATAATTCCCCCGTCATCCTTGAATCCCGCTGTCCTGCCCCGATCTGGTAGGCATATTCCTGTTTACGAGAACCGCCATGTCCACACCCGAACCGCATCTGGTCCACAACATCGACGTGTGGGAACTCCCTTGCAACCATACGTTCAAGGTGATGGGCGAAATGCAGTACCCGCTGGCGCAGGTCGCGGCGGAAATCGCTTCGCGCCTCTGCAACGGCTTTGACCCCTCCACCATCACCATGCGTCCGTCCAGCGGCGGCAAGTACCTGTCGGTGACGATCGAGGTCTATCTGGAAACCCGCGAACAGATCAACGCCCTCTACGCCGCCTTCAACGCCGCGCCCGAAATCAAGCTGGTGTATTGACCGATGCTGACTGTCCGGCATGTCAACGGGGACTTCCAGACCGTGTGGCAGGCAATGCGCGACTTCACTGACCAACGTACGCCGGAGACTCCGGACGAACTGTGGTTCGTGCAGCATCCGCCGGTTTTCACGCTGGGTCAGGCGGGCAAGCCCGAGCATATCCTTGCCGCCGGGGACATTCCGGTAGTGAAAACCGATCGCGGCGGTCAGGTGACCTACCACGGCCCCGGCCAAATGGTCGGCTATTGTCTGTTCGACCTGCGCCGCACCGGCACCGGCGTCCGTGAACTGGTTGAGTTTATTGAGGACTGCCTGGTCGAAGTCCTGCAACAACATGGCATCGCCGCCCGCGCCGACCGTGACGCCCACGGCGTTTATGTGGGTGAGCGCAAGATCGCTTCGCTCGGCCTTCGTATCCGCAAGGGCTGTTCTTATCACGGCTTCGCCCTGAACGTGAACATGGACCCGGAACCGTTTACCCGCATAAATCCCTGCGGATACACAGGCTTGCAGATGACCACCGTGCAGCTCGAAGCCGCTGTCATGCCCCCTTGGCAAACCCTGGCGGACGACATCCGCAAGGCGCTGGAAAAAACCTTCTAAAACAGTATGTTATTAACAATTAATTTGTCTTTCCCCTTGCTTTTGTAGGCCTATTATTTGTATGGTTAAAGTGAAGATTCACTCCATCACAAGGTAGCCCACATGATCATCGAAGTTTCCGGCGACATCCTCCTCAGCAGCGCCCAGGTCATTGCCCACGGCATCGCCCCCAATGACGATTTCGCCGTTGGTCTGGCCCATTCCCTGCGCGAGAACTGGCCCAGCCTGTACAAGGATTTCCGCCATTATTGCCAGACCCAGCACCCCAAGGCGGGCACGCTGTGGTCGTGGATGGGTTCGGACGGCAAGGTGGTGGTCAACCTGCTGACGCAGGAAGCCGCCTACAATCACGGCCAGAAACCCGGCCGCGCCACCACCGCGCATGTCAATCACGCGCTCAAGGAACTGCACAAGCTGATTGAAAGCGAGCAGTTCAGCAGCGTTGCACTGCCCCGCCTCTCCACCGGCGTCGGCGGCCTGGAGTGGGACGAAGTCTATCCGCTCATCCAGCAACATCTGGGCGGCCTGTCCATTCCCGTCTACGTCTACACCACCTACCACAAGGGGCAGAAAGCCAACGAGGCCTGATACCCCCTCCGGTAAAGCAGCCCCTCCTTTAGGCGGGGCTGTTTTCTTTTTGTATCAATACTTTTGCGCATTTGTTAAAGCATCACTTCAACTTCATCCTTTTCTTGCCGCCTTCAATCCCCTATTGCTTGACGCTGTTCACATTTGAAGCTATAGCTGAGTTGTAAGGGAGCTATTCATCCCAACTGCACATCTGTCCAGGGTGGCGCCCGGCGCCGGACACGTGCAAAAAACAATGAGGCCACAATGAAAAAACTCCTCCTGGGAATGCTGCTGGTAGCCAGCCTTCCAACCACGGCGCTGGCAGCGCGCGATGATCTTGATGAAATACGTGACTCCGGGGTCAACAAGAGCGAATGGCGGATGACCAAGAATGACCGGATGCGGGAAATCAAGGTCTTCGTCAAGAATGAGGAAGGCAAGAATATCCGTTCCTTCCGTGTCGAGGCCATGTTCGACTCTCCGATCGAAGATCTCGCCCGCGTTCAGGGCGATGTTGAAAACTACCAAAAATGGTATTTCGAAGTTCGGGAAGTCAAATTCCTGAAAAAAGTCTCTGACAAGGAGTTCATCTTCTACATGGTGCACAATGCGCCGGTCGGACTGCCAGACCGTGACGTGGTGATGCGTGCCGTGATCGAACCGATGAACGCCCGTCGTCCCTACGTCACCATCCGGATGTCCGCACTGCCCGACTACTTGCCACCCAAGCCGCCGCTGGTACGCATGGAGGCCGAGAACTATGTGGTGAAGTGGACGCCGATGGGGCCGAACAGAACCAAGCTGGAAGCCGAAGGTTATATCGATCCGGGTGGAATCTCGCCGGCTTGGGCGGTCAACTTTGTACAGGGCAAGGGGCCCTATGCCAACATGATCGGGATGGGCCGCATGCTGGCCCTGCCGAAATACAAGGACAAGGACCAGAAGGAACCGAATCCTTACAAGTTCTTCGAATAATCCTTCCCGTCATGAAAAAGGCCCGGTTTCCCGGGCCTTTTTCATGTCCGTCAGCTTGTCAGAACAACCGGTTCAGGCCGTTCAGCGCCGCCACCCGGTAGGCTTCCGCCATGGTCGGGTAGTTGAAGGTGGTATTGACGAAATACTTCAGCGTATTGCCCCCGCCCTTCTGCTGCATGATCGCCTGGCCGATGTGCACGATTTCCGCCGCGTTGTTGCCGAAACAATGGATGCCGAGGATTTCCAGCGTGTCGCGGTTGAAGAGGATTTTCAGCATGCCGACGGTTTCGCCGGTAATCTGCGCACGCGCCAGATGGCGGAAGAAGGCCTGGCCCACCTCATAAGGCACCCGCTCCTCAGTCAACTGTTTCTCGGTCTTGCCGATCGAGGAAATCTCGGGAATGGTGTAAATGCCGGTCGGCACATCATCGACATGCTCCATGTCACCGGTGCCGGTCATGTGCGCGCCCACGCAGCGCCCCTGGTCATAGGCCGCCGAGGCCAGTGACGGATAACCGATCACATCGCCCACGGCAAAAATGTGCGGCACCGAGGTGCGGTACTGGCGGTCAATCGCGATCTGGCCGCGGCTGTTGGCGGTCAGGCCGACATTCTCCAGCCCCAGCATGTCGGTGTTGCCGGTACGGCCGTTGCACCAGAGGATGGCGTCGGCCTTGATCTTCTTGCCCGACTTCAGGTGCATCACCACGCAATCGTCAAAGGTTTCCAGTTTTTCATACTGTTCCTGATGGCGGATCAGTACGCCCAGCTCGCGCAGGTAGTACGACAGCGCGTCGGCAATCTCGTCATCCAGATAGGACAGCAACTGACTCTGGGTATTGATCAGGTCGACCTTGTAGCCCAATCCGACGAAGATGGAGGCATATTCGCAACCGATCACCCCCGCGCCATAGATGATCAGCTTGTGCACCGGGTAATCCAGCGACAGGATCTTGTCGCTGTCAAACACGCGCGGATGCTTGAAGTCAATGTCTTCCGGCTGGTAGGGACGACTGCCGGTGGCAATCACCGCCTGATCAAAGGTCACCAGCTCCTTGCCACCTTCCAGCGTCTTGATGCGCAGGGTGTGCGGATCGACAAAGGTGGCTTGACCGTGATGCAGGTCGACGCGGTTGCGGTCATAGAAACGGGTATGGACGCTGACCTGTTCCTGAATGATGTTTTTCGCCCGCGCCAGCACCTGCGACACCGGCACATTGCGCAATTCGCCGACGCGCTGGAACAAGGGGTCACGCTGGTAACGCATGATGTTGAAGACGGTTTGCCGCAGCGCCTTGGACGGAATGGTGCCGACATGAGTGCAGTTGCCGCCCACATCCGGACGGGCATCCACCACCGCCACCCGGCGGCCTTCCTTGGTCAGCTTCATGGCGGCGCCTTCCCCGGCGGGGCCGGCACCAATGACGACAACATCATAATGGCTTTGCATCGATACTTTCCTTCAGGCTGCGCATGGGGGAAGTTTAACAGTCTTGACGGGCCGCGTGGCAATTCGCCAAAGGTATGGTATGACAGCAAGATACACGCCATGCGCCGTCCCTCCCCCTGTCAACCGAGCACGTTTTGGGGTAGAACATCATTATTGGACGATCGTACTACTTAAACATTTGGCATCCGGAGGGGGAACAACATGGGATTTCACGGACATCTGGCCGTTATTACCGGCGGAGCCAGCGGTCTCGGCCGCTTGGCCGCGCGCCGTCTGGCCGCGCAGGG
>DASUIM010000195.1:0-7970 GCA_036279775.1 Fluviicoccus sp.
GGCCCCGGCGACAATTTCCGAAGCCGAGGCGGAACCGCCGTTGACCAGCACCACCAGCGGCAGGCCGGGAATCACCTGGCCGTTCTGCGCCTCGAAGCGCTGCACCGAGTCCTCGGCGCGGCCCTTGGTATAGACCACCAGCGCCTTGTCGAGGAAGGCGTCGGCGACATCTATCGCGGCGGGCAGCACGCCGCCGGGATTGTTGCGCAGGTCAAGCACCAGCCCCTTCAGCGGTGAGGCGGTATTGTTCTTCAGCTTCGTCAGCTCCTTGACCAGGTCGCGACCGGTATGGGTCTGGAACTGGCTGATGCGGATGGCGGCGAAACCGGGCTCCAGCTCGCGCACCTTGACGCTGGTCATCTCGATGCGGCTGCGGACGATGTTCAGTTCCCACGGTTCCTTGCCCTTGCGTTGCAGGGTCATGTTCAGCGGCTGGCCGATCGGGCCGCGCATCAGGTCTACGGCCTGATTCAGGGTCATGCCCTTCACCACCTTGCCCTGCAGCTTGAGGATGTAATCCCCGGCCTGGATGCCGGCCTTGGCGGCGGGCGTGTCGTCAATCGGCGAGATCACCCGCAGCATGCCGTCATCCATGCCGATCTCGACGCCGATGCCGCCGAATTCGCCGGTGGTGGCGGCCTTCAGGTCGTCATAGTCGTTTTCATTGAGATAGGCGGAATGCGGGTCGAGCGCCGAGAGCATGCCGCGAATGGCGTTCTCGAACAGCGTGCGGTCGTCCACCGGGTCGACATAGCTGGTGCGGATGCGCTCGAAAATGTCCACGAAGCTGCGCAGGTCGTCCAGCGGCAGGCCGGGGGCGGCATCGGCGGGCTTGACGGCGGGTGACTCTTCAGCAGCGGGGGCGGATGCCGGGGCGTCGTCGGCGGCCAGCGCCGATCCGTTGGCAATAAGCAGCGCCAGCGCCAGCGCGCTCAGTTTCTTCATGGACATGGTGGCAGGATGCGATTCAGCACAAAAGTGAGGGAGAGAGTAGCAGGCTTGCACCGGGACAGGGAATCACCGGCGCAAGCGGATGTAGCGTAATTGTTATTCGTCCGGGCTCAGGCGGTTTGCACCAGCACCTTGCCGGTCATTTCCGGCGGCACCGGCACGCCCATCAGGCTCAGCAGCGTCGGGGCGACATCGGACAGCACGCCGCCGGGGCGGATGGTGGCCGGGCGCGTGCCGACATAGACCAAGGGCACGAATTCGCAGGTATGGGCGGTGTGCGGCTGCTGGTTTTCATAGTCCACCATCTGCTCGACGTTGCCGTGGTCGGCGGTGATCAGCATCTCGCCGCCGGTTTCCTTAACGGCTTCGTACAGGCGGCCCAGGCAGACGTCCAGCGCTTCCACCGCCTTCACCGCCGCCTCGAAGACGCCGGTATGGCCGACCATGTCGCCGTTGGCGTAGTTGCAGACCAGCACGTCGAATTCGCCGGACTTGATCGCCGCCACCAGCTTGTCGGTGACTTCGAAGGCGCTCATTTCCGGTTGCAGGTCATAGGTGGCCACCTGCGGCGACGGCACCAGGATGCGCTGTTCGCCGGGATAAAGGTCTTCGCGGCCGCCGCTGAAGAAGAAGGTGACATGGGCGTATTTTTCGGTCTCGGCAATGCGCAGCTGGGTCTTGCCCAGCGAGGCCAGGTATTCGCCCAGGGTGTTGTGCAGGCCTTCAGGCGCATAGGCCACCGGCGCCGGGATGCTGGCGGCGTACTGGGTCAGCATCACCCACGCGGCCAGCTTCGGGCGCACGGCGCGGTTGAAGCCGCTGAAGTCCTCGTCGACAAAGGCGCGCGTGATTTCGCGGGCGCGGTCGGCGCGGAAGTTCATGAACACTACGGCATCACCGTCGGCGATGAGTGCGGGTGATTCGCCCTCGGCGGCGATGACGGTCGCCTTGACGAATTCATCGGTTTCACCGACAGCGTAGGCGGCGTCCAGACCGGCCATGGCGGTGGGCGCGGTGCGCACGGCCACGCCTTCGGTCAGCAGGCGGTAGGCCTGTTCGACGCGGTCCCAGCGGTTGTCGCGGTCCATGGCGAAATAGCGGCCGATGATCGAGGCGACCCGGCCCTTGCCGGTGGCGCGAACCGCGGCTTCCATTTTTTGCAGCGAGGGCAGCGCGCTCTTGGGCGGCGTGTCGCGACCGTCAAGGAAGGCGTGCACATAAACCTGCTGCGCGCCGCGATCAACCGCCAGTTTCACCATGGCGTGCAGGTGGTCTTCGTGCGAATGGACGCCGCCTTCGGAGAGCAGGCCCAGCACGTGCACCGCCTTGCCCGCCGCCACCGCCTGATCGACGGCGGCGGTGATCACCGGATTCCGGAAGAAGTCGCCGTCACGGACGGCCTTGGTGATGCGGGTGAAATCCTGATAGACGATGCGGCCCGCGCCCAGGTTCATGTGCCCCACTTCCGAATTGCCCATCTGCCCGTCGGGCAGGCCCACGTCTTCCCCGGAGCCGGAGATCAGCCCGTGCGGGTTCTCGGCAAGAATGCGGTTCCAGTGCGGGGTGCGGGCGGCCTTGATGGCATTGGAATCGGAGGCTTCACGATGGCCGAAGCCGTCAAGGATGATGAGGACGTGGGGTTTGCGCATGGAAGGCCGGACTCGGTGCTGCGGAAAGAGGCGGGTATTTTAACAGCACTGGCGGCGAAAGATAAGAAATGGCGGGTTTTCGCGACGACAGGCCGCCCGTCCTTTCTAGGGGAAACCCTAATAGCTGGCCCGGAGCGGGCTGTCTATGATCGGACGGACGGCCTCCCGCACCGGCAAATTCCAATAACAACAATGGAGTCACCGCCTCATGTCCACCCTGCACCGTCTGCTGAAAAGCTTCAGCCACGACACCCGCCTCTTCCTGCTGGCGCTGGCCGCCGGTGACTGCCCGGAATCCTGGCGGTCGTCCGCCGATGAAAAACCGGACTGACGCTTGATCAGGTTTTTGTCAAATGTCAATCCGGAAAGACCCTACTCATACCAGGGTTTCCCTGCCGGGCGAACAAGGGAATCCACGAATACTCGGACAGACCGCGAGACGATATTGTTTTCCCAACGAAAATTATAAAAAGCGCCCTGGTGCGCGGTTGGGAAACGAGGATCAGTTTCATGACAAAGACGGTTCGCGTCATTGGTTGCGTGTCCAGCGAGACGCGTCAGCACCTCATCTTTCGTTCCATGATCCGGGTCCTGAATCAGGGTTCGGCTGCCAACCTGAAGCACCAGTGGTCGTTCAGCGAAGTCGGGCCTTACGACGTCACCATTTTCGATCTGGACGACGGTATCCATCCGGACCCGCTGCCTGCATCCGGCGCGGAGATCGTGGTCGCTTTCAGCACCCATCCCCATCGTCTGACCGACCGCCCCTTCAGCCTGTCCAAACCCATTCGCGGCAGTGAATTCCTGCAGTTGCTGCAAGCCATTGAAGCCGGGTGCTTCGACAACCTGATCCGGCCGGAGCCTGTCCGGACCGCGACGGAAGCAGAGTCGCCCGCCCCCCGTCCCGTTGCAGCCGCAACCCCGGACAACGCACCGCTGCTGAGCCTGATCGCCTGGCCTGACCTGCCGCAGCTGCCGGAAGACCAGCTGCACAATGCCGCGCGCATCTGCGCCCTGCTGGCCGTCCGCCGCTGTTCGCCCGCCACGGTCAGCCGCTTTCTGGACATTGATCCCGCCACCGTGGAGCAGGTGCTTGAAACCATCGCCGCCTGCCCGCCGGTCACCGGGGCGGAGGTACTGCACCGGCAGCAGACTGAAACAACCGACACCGCCAACGTCATCCCGCTGCACGAGCAGACACCGTCCGGCAAGCCCTCGTCATTACTGTCGAAAATCTGGAACCGCCTGAAGGGAGCCGCCTGATCATGGAATGGAGCATCCTGTTCATGGGCCCGGTCGGCGCGGGCAAGACCGAGGCGATCCGTTCGCTGTCCGATATCGACGTACTGGATACCGATGTCGCCGCCACCGACGAAACGGCGCTGCTGAAGGAAAAGACTACCGTGTCGATGGATGTGGGCGTACTGCATCTGGGCGGCGGCGACAAGCTGCGCCTGTACGGCGCGCCCGGTCAGGGGCGCTTCGACTTCATGTGGGAAATCCTGATCGAGCATGCCAAGGGACTGGTGATCATGCTCAACCACGCCAACCCCGACCCGTTGCAGGACATGGCTTTTTATATCGGCCGCCTGAAAGGGCTGCTGGCGGGCAAGACGCTGCCGCTGGTGATCGGCGTGACCCATACCGATGAGCGTCCGGAGACCTCGCTGGCGCTCTATCAGGACTATCTGCGCCGGAACCCGGTGCCGTTTGCGGCGGGCAAGATTCCGCTGTTCCGCGTTGACGCCCGCCGCCGCCATGACGCCAGTGCGCTGATGGTGGCGCTGGCGGCGATGCTGGAAATGAACGAACGGCTGGCGCAGCCGGTGCGCGCCTGATGAACGCCATCCTGACGCTGGAAGGCTTCGGCCTGGCCTATAACGACCGCATCGTGCTGCGGGCGATGGATCTGGCGGTGCCCGCGCGCGGTCTGACCGTGATCCTCGGCCCGTCCGGCACCGGCAAGTCGTCACTGGTGCGTACCTTGGCGGGTTTCAACGACAACAACCCGGCGCTGCGCACCTGGGGCCGCGCCGACTATCGCGGCCAAGGCACCGCCGACAAACCGGCGCTGGTGATGCAGAGGGCGGCGCTGATGGTGTCGTCGGTGCTGGAGAACCTGCTGTCCGGGCTGCATGACCGCTCGCGGCTGACCCGGCCGGAACAGCTGGACCGCGTCCACGCGCTGTGCCGTGAGCTGGATCAGGACTGGGTGATCGAGCGTCTGGACTGGCCGGTGGTGAAGCTGGATTTCCCCGAACAGCGCCTGGTGTCGATCCTGCGTGAAATCCTGGGTCAGCCCGCCCTGCTGATGCTGGATGAGCCGACGGCGACCATGAATGACGATGACGCCGCGCGCGTCGGCCGCCTGATCCGCCGCGCCGCCGGGCAGCGCCCGGTACTGCTGGTGTCGCACCATCTGGGACAGGCGCAGGCGCTGGCCGACCATCTGGTGCTGATGGCCAGCGGCCAGGTGCAGGAAACGGGCGACGCCACCGCCTTCTTCCGCGCCCCGCGCAGCGACGCCGGACGGCAATTCCTGATCAGCGGTTCGTGCGCGGAGGACGCCATGGAAAGTCCTGAGCCTGAGGAAAGCCTATCCACCGACGACGCCCCGGCCCGGCCGCCTGTCATCCCCGACCGCTCGCCCATCCCCACCGCGAAAAGCCGCTTCATGGGGCCGCGCGGTTTTGTCTGGCTGATTCCGGGGCGGCTGGCGGGCACACCGTGGCCGGGCATTGTCCACGACACCGATGACGATCTGGACGCCTTGCGCAATGTCGGCATCACCCGGCTGGTGTCGCTGACGGAAATCCCCTTTGACCCGATTCAGGCCGGACGCTACGGCATCGCCTGCGCCAGCGAGCCGATTCCGGACATGCACGCGCCGTCGCTGACTCAGGCCATCGCCATCTGCCGCGACATTGACGGCTGGATCGGCGGGGGCGACGCCATCGCCGTGCACTGCCGCGCCGGACTGGGCCGCACCGGCACACTGCTGGCCGCCTACTGGCTGTGGACCGGCCACGGTCAATACAGCGCGCTGGAAGCCATTGAATACGTGCGTCGGCTGGAGTCCGGGATGATCCAGTCACAGGCGCAGGTTGATTTCCTCAGCGCCTTCGCCGATCTGCTGGCCAGCGGCCCCGAGGCCGCCGCCGCCCTGCTTGCAACACCCCGAACGAGGCCGGGAGAAGCGCCTCTGCCCACCACCATAACCACAATACCTGGAGTTTCTTATGAGCAAGCTTGATGACGCCCTGCAACGCGCCATGACCAGCGTTCCCGACTGTGTCGCCGCCGGTTTTGTCGATCTCAGTTCCGGCATGGTGCTCAGCATCAAGACCGTGGATTCGCACCCGTCGGAAGTGTTCGACTTCCTCGCGGCCGCGACCACCGACCTCTTTCAGGGCCCCAACGTCGTCGCCATCGAGAACATTTTCAAAAAGGCGCGCGGCCTGCCGGAAGCCACCGAGCATCACTACTTCCAGGAAATCATCGTCAACAGCGATAACCTGATCCACGTCTTCATCCGCGGCAAGAAGCAGCAGCAGGTGCTGTGCTTTGTCTGCCGCAAGGGCGCCAACCTGGGCATGGTGCTGACCAAGGCCCGCGCCGGCATGCCCAGCGTCGAACAGGCGCTCTGACCGGCACCCCCGCGTACCCCCCCGGCGGACGGACGCCGCCGGGCTTCAGGACGAAGCACACGAGGCACATAACCATGAATCATGACAACAAGGCGGCATTCGCCCAAAAGGCCCGTTCCATCCTGCGGCAGATGCATGCTGACGAGGAGCACATAGAAGCATCAGCCGTCGTCTCGCGCGACGGCCTGATCGTCGCCTCGCAACTGGCGGACAGCGCCGATGCCGACCGTTTCGGTGCGATGTGCGCCTCACTGCTGGCGCTGGCCTCGAAGGCGGCGCAGGAAGTGGAGCGCGGCCAATTGCGGCAGGTGATCCTGGACGGCACCAAAGGACCGGTGCTGCTGACCCACGCCGGACTGGTGGCGGTGCTGGCGGTCGCGGCCCGCCCCAAGGCCAACCTGGGCCGCCTGATCATGGAAACCCGCAACGCCGCCAACAAACTCGGTGAGATCGGCAGTGTGCTCTGACAAGAATTCCCGCGTGCTCCACTATCAGGGACACGCCGTGGCCTGCCGCGACCACGAAACCGCCCTCGACGCCCTGCTCCGCGCCGGTGCGCCGATTCCCTTTTCCTGCAAGAGCGGCATTTGCCACCGCTGCATGGTGCGCTGCATTGACGGCGAGGTGCCGGAAGCCGCCCGGCGCAAGTTGCCGGAGCACCAGCAGGCGCGCGGCTGCCTGCTGGCCTGCCAGTGCCGTCCCACCGGACCGATGCTGCTGGCGCCGCGCTCGGCGGAAGACAGCGTCACCCGCTGCCGCCTGGAAGCCCTGCACTACTCCGGCGACAACCGCTGGCAGCTGGTATTCGACCCCTTCACCCGGCTGACCTACCGCCCCGGCCAACTGGCCAAGCTGCTGAGCGATCGTCTGGACGGCGAATGCACGGCGGTTTTTGTCAGCTCGCCCGAGGACGAAGCGCTGGTCACGGTCGAGCTGGAAGACAGCACCAGCCTGCCGGCATGGCTGCTGACGACGCCGCGCGAAGGGCTGGAGTTCTGCCTGCGCGGACCGTTGCCGGTGGAACCGGCGGAACCGGTGACGCCGCTGCCGCCCGAACCGGGGCTGTGGGACGAACTGGGCGGCGACAGCAGGGTGCGGGCGGTGCTGACCACCTTCTACACCAAGGTCTACGCCGATCCGGAGCTGCGGCCGTTCTTCGAGCGCGTCACCATCGACCGCATCATCGGCAAGCAGTTCGCCTTTCTCAAGGAAAGCATCCAGGACCAGCCGGTGTTCCTGGGCGAACAGCCGCGCAACTCGCATAACTGGATGGTCATTACCGACGCCCTGTTCGATCATCGCCAGAACCTGATGCTGCAAGCGATGCGCGAACACGGCATCCCCGACGGCCTGATCGCCCGCTGGGCGCGCTACGAGGAACAGTTCCGGCCCGACATCGTCAAGTACAAGCCGTGGCTGAAGCGCGTCGGCGACCTGCTGGTGGATACCGAGCAATACGAAACCTGCCTGCTGGAAGAAGCCACCGTCTGCGACTACTGCGGCGATGAAATTCCGGCCAACACGATGGTGCGTTATCACAAACGCATCGGCCGTCTGGGCTGCGAAGCCTGCACGGCCTCCGCCGGACCGGACGGAGCGCCCTGATCATGGCCATGTCGCGCACCACCATGCTCTACATCCGCAAGGCGCTGGATCAATGCGCGGAATGCCCCGGCTTCCACGGCGCGGTGTTGTCGACGCCGGACGGACTGGTGCTGGCCTC
>DASUIM010000196.1:0-3078 GCA_036279775.1 Fluviicoccus sp.
AAGCTGCTGGACCGCACCACGCGCTATGTGCGGGTGACGGAAGTGGGCCAGCGTTATCTGGACGATGCGCGGCGGATCATCGCCGAGGTGGATGAAGCCGACGAGGCGGTGGTGGGCATCAACGGCACGCCGAAGGGCCAGTTGACCGTGACCGCGCCGGTGCTGTTCGGCAAGCTGTTCGTGACGCCGGTGCTGGTGGAGTACCTGCAACGCTATCCGCTGATGGATGTGAACGCGCTGTTCCTGGACCGGGTGGTGAACCTGATGGAGGAAGGCGTGGATGTGGGGGTGCGCATCGGCGAGTTGCCGGATTCGTCGATGAAGGCCTTGCGGGTGGGCGAGGTGCGGCGGGTGCTGGTGGCGTCGCCGGGGTATCTGGCGGAGCATGGTGTGCCGGGGGAGCCGGGGGATCTGGCCAATCACCGGATTGTGGCGGCGACGGGGGTGACGCCGTCGGTGGAGTGGAAGTTTGCGCAGGGGCGGTCGGTGCGGTTGCGGCCGCGGTTGACGGTGACGTCGAACGAGGCGGCGATCGAGGCGGTGCGGGCGGGGTTCGGGGTGTCGCGGTTGATGTCGTATCAGGTGGCTTCACAGGTGGCGGCTGGGGAGCTGCGGGTGGTGATGGAGGATTTCGAGATGCCGCCGTTGCCGATTCATGTGTTGCATCGGGAGGGACGGCACAAGTCGGCGCGGGTGAGGACGTTGGTGGATTTGATGGTGGAGAGGTTGAGGGGGGTGAATTCCATGATTTGAGCGAAGGTGGTTGGCAAGGGTTTCCGGCTTCGTATAGAGTGGCAACAGATTATCCGAACAACGCAGGCCCGTTCATGAAAGCCTTCCCCCGCATCCATTTTGACCCCGCCGTGATGGGCGGCAAGCCCTGTATCCAGGGAACCCGTGTGACGGTCGCTACGGTGGTGGGACTGGTTGCCAGCGGGCTCTCGGCAGATGAAATTGTCAGGGCGTATCCCTATCTGCAGCCGGAAGATATCCGGGAGGCCTTGGGTTATGCGGCCTGGCGTCTGGAGGAACATGAACTGCCGTTGAATGACGCGGCATGAACATTCTGGTGGACATGAACCTGTCGCCGTTCTGGGTTCCCTTTCTGGCGGCTCAGGGCTATCAGGCCGTGCACTGGTCAACCGTGGGTGCGGCCAATGCGCCGGATCGGGAGTTGATGGCTTGGGCGCTGGCAAACCGGCATTTGGTGCTGACCCATGATCTGGATTTCGGCACCTTGCTGGCGATGACTCAGGCCGAGGGGCCAAGTGTGTTGCAGGTTCGCACGTCGCTGCCCTTGCCGGAGAAGGTGGGCGACTGGGTGGTTCGGGCTTTGATTCAGTTTTCGGATGTACTGGAAGCCGGGGCGTTGGTCACGGTGGATTCGCAGACGTTGCGGGTCAGGGTGTTGCCGCTGGTTCGGTGAATTTCCCCTGTTCGCAATAGGGTGTGTCGCGACGCAACCTACAAGTTGGATGTTCACTCCCAACTATTCTTCAAACTCTTTGAAGAAATCATGATTGATGTCGTATACCGTTCGTGGGATAAGCCCAAATTCCAGCTTTTCAAACATCGAAACCAGCTTTTCTCCATCGACAAGCTCAATCGGTGGCACACCATCACGAACAGCCTCGTTTTTCGCATCCTGTGTGAAGCGGCCTGTCGTGATGATGATGCCTTTGTCGGCACGGCCTGCCATGGCACCCCGAAAATCTCGAACCTTGTCTGAAGAGACAACATCCTTATATCTTTTCGACTGGAAGAGAACCTTAAAACTCATCAGCGGGTTGATCTCAAGTACGCCGTATCCATCAATTCCACCATCCCCCGACTTGCCTGTTACTTTCACTTGGGAAAAGCCGGATTCACGCAAGAGCCTTTGGCAAAGACGCTCAAATCCTGCCGGAGGCAGATTTTTGACAATATCCAGCACTTGAACGCGATAGTTCTCATCTTCAACTTTTTCTTCAATTTCTTCATCAATGCCAATCGGAGTTGCCGACTCGGAACCAGCTCCCTTCTTTTTGCTGTCAAACATTCCGTGTGTTCGGGAAAAAAATTCGTTCGGCTTGTTTAGATCGAACAACTCAAGCGCATTTGGCTTAAGGGTCCAAACCCCTCGCTTTGTCGAATCAAGTACGCCGCCTTTTACCAAATAAAACCGAGCCCACGCGATGCGATTCTTGACAGTTGACCCACCATTCTTGTTCCGAAGCTCCAACTCATCTTCTGAAATATTGTACCTTTCTATAATTAAATCAGTGACCTCAGCAGGGTTGCCAGAGCCCCCCAGCTCTTTCAGGATTTCGATGATCGGAACAAAGTACTTTGTGAAGTCAGGTCCTTTGATGTGCCGAAGCTCTTTTTTAGCCATTTCGTTTCTCTATATATTTGATAAGCATTCTTGTTGTGTCATCGAAGCACCATGACTCTGTATGCAACAGCAGACGGTGCGTCCTGACGCACCCTACCGACATCACTTTCCAACTATGTCGGCCAATCCCGTCATAGTCAATCACGACCATGCCACCCCCGCCTCCGCCGACTCCCTCCACCCTGACTATTCCATATAACGGAATTATTCTTTCCATTACCTGAGTATTCTTCCAATCCTAACCTCCCCACAAAATACCCCCCATCGAATACACGCCCGCCCCCGGAGCCCGCCATGCCCCACCTCGCCCTGGTCCGCACCCCCGCGCAGCCGCCCCTGCAACCCGGCGAAACCCCCATGCCGCAGGCCCCGGCCGTCACCCTGCCCAACGGCGCGGTCGCCATCCCCCAGCACTACCTGCAATACCGCCAGACCGCCGACACCGTGCGCGCCCTGCTCGCCGACATCGACTTCGACCCGCACACCCTGCTGTTCGCCGCCCAGGACGCCAACGGCCTGTACCTGCAGGCCGGACTGGTGGGCCGCGAAAACTACGAGCGCGGCAACACCCTGCGCCCGCGCAAGCTGGTCTACGGCCGCAAATGGCGCATCGACGCCGACACCCCCACCTCCGAAGTCATCCAGACCGCCTTCCTCGCCATCAGCAAGGCGCGCGAGCACGAGGTGCGCGAACTGCTCACCCT
>DASUIM010000197.1:0-1636 GCA_036279775.1 Fluviicoccus sp.
GTGGCGGCGATGCCCAGACGGTCGGCCAGCGGCACGTTCTTGCGGGTGGCCAGCCAGGTGCCCAGCAGCGTGCAGGCATACTGGGTGGGCAGGAAGGACAGCACCACGCGGTGGTAGTACTTGTCGTTTTCCAGATCCTTGACGGCGGATTCCGGGGGATTGGTCTTGTCCGCGCCCACCAGACGGTCAATAGCGGGAATGATGGCATGGATCAGCGCCGGGCCGGTCCAGGCCAGCGCGCGCAGTTTCTTCGGCGCGATGGCATAGGCGGCCAGGGCGGCGGTGCCAATGACCGGCACGGCGGGGCTGAGCATCCAGAGATAACGTTTGCCGTCGCGCCATTGCTTAGCGGTGGCATTGCTGGCAGCATTCAGGAGATCATCCGGGGTCTTGGCATTCATGGCGGGAACCTGTGGTTTAGCTTGTAGGACAATCTTGCAGGCATTCCGCCGCCCTGAACAGTTGCCGGAGTCCATAAAACTATCGCGGAAATCCGACATTGACCAATGTCACATTGGCTTATAAATTTCAGGGTTTTCCGACCAATAAGAGAAAAGCACCCGTCCCATGGATGCCCTGAGCCACATTCTTGACGATATCCACCTGCGCGGAGCCGAGTACCTCTACGTCAACGGCCAGGGGGCGTGGAACTTTGCGCTGCAAGGCAGCCCGGCCTTCCATATCGTGCTGAACGGGCCGGTGAAGCTGCTGCTGCCCGGTCATGGCGAGCACCTGCTGGAAACCGGCGACATTGCCTTCATCCCGGCGGGGAAGGAACACCACATCCGGCATCCCGATGCACCGGAGCTGTCCGATTACTGGTTGATGGACGATTTCAAGGGGCATTGCAACGAGCCGGTGGCGGTGGGAACCGGCCAGCCGCGCAACCTGATCCTGTCGGTGCGTTGCCTGCTGGATGCCGACATGGGTCGGCCGCTGCTGTCGTCGCTGCCGTCATGCATGGTGATACGCCAAGGGCTGGAGGGCAGCGGGCCGGAATGGCTGAAGATCGGGCTGAACTTCCTGGCGCTGGAGGCCGAGCTGTATCGGCCCGGCCGCGATACGCTGATCAACCGCCTGATCGGCATGTTCCTGATTGAATGCGTGCGCGATTATGTGGAACAGCTGCCGGAGGAAGCCAACAACTGGCTGAGCGCGGTGCGCGATCCTTACCTGTCCCCGGCGCTGAGCGCCATCCACGCGCAACCGGCGCACCCGTGGACGGTGGCCGATCTGGCCGGGCTGGCCTGCCTGTCACGGTCGGCGTTCCACGAGCGTTTTTCCGACATTATCGGTATGCCGCCGCTGGCGTACCTGACCGAGCACCGGCTGCGGCTGGCGGCCTGGCATCTGGCGCAGCAGGACATTGGCATCAACCGCATCAGCGAGCGGGTGGGCTACAGTTCGGAAACGGCCTTTAGCCAGGCTTTCCGCCGCCAGTACGGTATTTCGCCCAGTCAGTACCGCAAGCAGAAAATGGCCTGATTGCCGGGCGATTGGTCCGCTAAAGCCATTGTTTTTCGTGGGGATTGCCCCCATTATCCGCCTCATTCCCCCTCCAGACTGGAAACTCTCCGATGAGCTACGACATCGCGCTGCAGCGACTGGCCGCAACCCTGAAGACCACGCCCGCCGA
>DASUIM010000198.1:0-1519 GCA_036279775.1 Fluviicoccus sp.
CGCCGCCAGCGGCAAGACCATCGCCCTGTTCCGCTGCACGCAGATGATCCTGTTTCCCAAGGCCTGATCCGGCTCAACCCTGCAGCCGCTCCGACTCCACAATATCTTCCCCCGGCCGCCCGGCAATCACGCCCTCCAGCAATGCCCGGGCGATCGCCTCCGGCTTCACCGCCCGGTAGCGTTTCGGCATCAGCGGCTTGAACAGGCCCATCGCCACCAGCCCGATCTCTTCCCCAAGTCTCGATTCGCTGCGTTTCGCATCAATCAGCGAGGGGCGGACAAGGGTGTAACTGGCATAGCCCAATGCGCGGATACCGGCTTCGGCCGCCGCCTTGGTCTTCAGGTAGAAATTGCCGGTGGGACTGGCCCCCAGCGAGGAATTCAGCCCGAAGCGCGTGGCCCCGGCCTGACGCGCCAGCGTCGCCATGCGGATGGCCAGGTCGCGGTCGATGGCGGCGAAGGCCTCTTGGGAGCCCGCCACCTTGATGGTGGTGCCCAAGGTGCAGACCACGGCATCCACCTTCCACCACGCGGCATCGGCGGGCAGGTCGTTGAAGTCGACGACCGGGTTTTCCAGTTTGGGATGCGGCGGCAAGGGACGGCGGGTGGGGGCGATGACACGGGTTACGCGCGGGTCCGCCAGCGCCAGCCGCAGCACTTCCTGCCCCACCACGCCGGTGCTGCCGGCCAGCAGCAGGCTGAGCGCCTGATCGTTCTTCGTCATCGGGAAAACTCCGCACGGTCGATTGATTTGATGGTTCGATAATGATCGAAGTTTTCAGCTTTGCCAAGGGGCGGCGGACAGCCGGTCAGCGTACCGGCCGGTAGCGGGGAGAGTTGCGCCGCAGCGCCGGATGACGGGCAAAGACATCGGCGCAATCAGTCATCCTCGTCCTCATCGTGTTCATGTCGCGCGGCCGCTTCCGGTGGCGGTGCGTCCAGCCGGTCAGCGGGAATGCCGTATTCGGCGGCCAGCCGTGTGCGCAGGGCGGCGGCTTCGTCCGGGTCGCCCAGACGTGCGGCATGGCCATGCACATAGCCCAGCTTGTAGTCCGGGGACTTGATGAACAGTTCCAGCCGCGAGCCCGGGCGGGCGGCGGCATTGCCGGCGCGAAAACCGTAATCGTAGGCCTTGCGGTCCATGACGTTATTCGCAGTTCACCATCCATGGCACGCCGAAGCGGTCGGTGACGGTGCCGAACAGGCGCGCCCAGAAGGTCTTTTCCAGCGGCATGGTGACGGTGCCGCCGTCGGCCAGGGCCGCGAACAGGCGTTCGGCTTCCGCCGGTTCGGTCGGGTTCAGCGACAGCGAGAAGCCCTTGTGGCCTTCGAAGGGAAAGCCGGACATGGCGTCCGAGGCCATCAGCACCAGCCCGTCCAGCTGGATGCGGGCGTGCATGATGCGCTCGTGCTGGTCGGCGGGAATCTGGTCGGCCATCGGTGCGTCGCCAATGCGCATCATCATTTGCAAGGTGGCGCCCAGGCGGTCGCAATAGAACTGCATGGCTTCGCGGCAGTT
>DASUIM010000199.1:0-1236 GCA_036279775.1 Fluviicoccus sp.
CGGATGTCCAGCGGCTCGCGGCGGGCGTGCTCCTTGAACAGCACCGTGCCCAGCGAGCGCGAGCCGAGGTAGCGCAGGCGGCGTCCCCGCCCGTGCAGCGTGGTTTGCGGAATGATGCTGCGGGCGGTGACCCAGACCTGACCCCGGCCCAGCAACTCCACTTCGCGAATTCTTGCGAAGTGGCGCGGCGACAGTTTCAGGGCCAGTCTTTCGTCCGGGCGGGGACGGTGCCAGCCTTCATGCGTTACCCGGACACGGAACGCGCCGTGGCTGAGCGTCACCAGTGCGGCGGTCAGCGAGCCTTCGCACAACAGCCACTCACGCTCCGTCCGTGGCGGGCGGGCTTGCCAGTAGCGTTGCGGCGGTAACCAGACGGAAGGTTTGGGCATGAGCTCGGACTGTGGAGTTGTGCCCAGAAGGATGCCGAGAGCCCCGGGGGAATGCAAGACTTCAATCCCATAGCCAAAAACTATCAAAGATAAGCGAGTATTTAATTGGATTGAATTCCTGCGCGGCCGTACTCTGACTTCAACAGGGCAGCCCGCCCGATGCCTGACCCAGGAGACATGCATGAACACGCACAATTCCAAGACCGTGACCGCCCAGAATCTCGAAGGCGCTTTTGCCGGGGAGTCGATGGCCTTCATGAAGTACAGCTACTTCGCCAAGCTGGCCCGCGCCATGGGTGACGAGGAAACCGCCAAGGCCTTCGAGGCCACCGCCGCCCAAGAAGTCCAGCACGCCTTCGGCCACCTCGACCTGCTGTATCCCGCCGCGGAACTGACCCCGGCGAAGATGCTGGAAATCGCGATTGCCGGAGAAACCTACGAGTACACCGAGATGTACCCGAAATTCCGCGACACGGCTGTGGCAGAATCGCAGCCCGACGCCGTGCGCGAGTTCGACGAGCAGATTGCCGAATCGAAGGAACACGCCGGGGAATTCCGGAAGGTGCTGGAAAAGGCCGCCAAGCGCTTCGCTGCGCTGGCCAAGGTGGAAGAGCGTCACGCCAACCACTACCGTCAACGTCTGGATCAGGTGCAGACACGTTAAACCGGAGGATGGCAACGGATTGCCGGACAATCAAAACATCGCGCAATGTGACAGTGTGATAAATTAATCTTGTCTGACAGGATGAAACTTGCCAAGATTCCGCCCCATGCCGGAAGCTGGCGCCAACCCCTTTATTCCTGAGGTGCAACATGAAGAAGTGGCAATGTATCGTGTGTGGTTTTG
>DASUIM010000200.1:0-4995 GCA_036279775.1 Fluviicoccus sp.
TCCCTGGCTATCGCCATTTCCGCCCTGACCGCCGCCACGGCCGGGCACGCCGCCTTCAAGATGGGCGACACCGATGTCGGTTTTACCGGTTACATCAAGCTCGATGCGATGGTCACCACGACTTCCGACGGCCAGATCGCCACCGGCATCGGCAGGGATTTCTACGTGCCCAGCCTGACTCCGGTGGGCGGAGGCAACGAGTCGCCAGTCTTCGACATGCACGCCCGCCAGTCACGCTTCGCGCTGACCACGGATACACCGCTGGATAACGGCCAGAAGGTCAGCGGCCGCTTCGAGTTCGACCTGATGTCCACCACCATCGGCGACCAGCGCATCACCAACGGCTATGCCCCGGAAATCCGCCACGCCTTCATCACCTACGGCCATTGGACGATGGGCCAAACCTGGTCTACCTTCATGGATACCAATGCCTTGCCGGACAGCCTCGATTTCATCGGCGGCACCGATGGCGCGGTGTTCGTAAGGCAGGGGTTGGTGCGCTATACCAGCGGCAATTGGCAGTTCTCGGTGGAAAACCCGGAAACCACCGTCACCAACTTCGGCGGGGCGACTCGCGCGGTGACCGATGACAACGGGGTTCCCGATCTGGTGGCCCGGTACAACCACAAGGCCGGTTGGGGCGTCATGTCCGTCGCGGTGCTGGCGAGGGAGCTGTCGATGGAGTCGGGCAAGACCAACGACCAGGTTCTGGGTTATGGCGTTTCGGTGTCCGGCAAGGCGAACGCCACGCCCAACGACGAGCTGCGTTTTACCGTCAATGTCGGCAGCGGCCTGGGCCGTTACATGAGCCTGAACACCGCCAACGACGCGGCCGTGTCAGCCAAGGGCGAACTGGAAGCGATAGACAGCCAGGGCCTCATGCTGGCGTGGAAACACAGCTGGTCGCCGCAGTGGCGTTCCAGCCTGATCCTGGCCCAGCAAAACATCGACAATCCGGTGGCCTGGACCGGCAAGTCGCAAACCTCGGCCACGCACAGCGTTACCGCGAACCTGATCAAACAGTTGGCGAACAAGCTGTCGGTGGGGGTGGAAGTCCGTCATGCCGTGCGGGAACTGGAAAACGGGGCGCAGGGGGAGCTGCTGCGGGTGCAGTCCTCCGTGAAATACGATTTTTAACGGTCTGCCCTTGGCCCATGCCATCCGAGCTTTCCCCCTTTTGGCTCCGGCATGGGCCTTTTTTATTGCGGGTTCGGCAAAATCCCCTTCAACTGCAAGGCTTCCCGGCTCAGGCTCAAGCGCAGCGGCAATTCCTTGGCATCGTGAATCACCACATTGGTGGCGAAGAACCAGACATCGTCCGCTGTTTGCACATAGCCTACATACCAGCCAGTCTGCGGGGTGGCCGAAGCCGCCCAGCCGGTTTTGGCGCGTAAAGTGTAGGTCAGGGTCTGTTCCGCCAGCATGATTTGCCGCAGGGTATTGTAGGAAGCATCGCTGAAGGGTAATGACCGCAGGTAGATGCGCCGCAACAGGCGGATCTGGTCCTGAGCGCTGACCTGCAACGAGCCATCCAGCCAGAAGGTAGTGGTGTTGAACGGCTGCTTCAGCTGTCCGTAATCCAGTTTCGACAGATAGCGTCGGTAAGCCTTGTTGCCGATGCGTGACGCCAGTTCCTGATAGCACCAGACGCACGACACCTTGAAGGCGCTGGCCAGTGTCTGGTCACGGTTCCAGTCGGGGAAGTCGTAAATATGGCCATTCCACTTCAGGGTTTCCTCCGGGGTCACAGCCTTTTCTTCCAGCGCGATCAGACTGTTCAGAATCTTGAAGGTGGAGGCGACGGGGAAGCGGGTAACGGCGCGGGCATCGTTATGGGTAAAAGTCTGGCCGGTGCCCAACGATGAGATCACCATCGCGCCTTCCATCCCGGCGCGGCTGAAGGCGGCGGCGATAGCTGCATCCTCGGCGCGGGCGGCGCTGGACAGGCATAAGAGGGCGGCAAGCAAGAAAGGGAACGGACGCATGTCGGGGACTCGTTGCGGATTCGGCCAGGCATTGTGAACGGGCCTTCGACCGCCTACAAGCCGGCGGGCTGCTTACCTGACGACAGATAAGGCCAGAATATCAGGTCACTGACGGCGCTGAACGGCAAATCGATCGCCGCCGCCGGACATAGCACCGCAGGCAACAGCACCGTCTTTTCACCCAATGCATCAGCGTGGGTCAGCGCATACCAGTCCGCCTTGACGCCAAACCACGGCCGCGCCTTGTCGTCCTTGGTGGCTACGCCCCACAGCGAGGCGCACCCGGACAGGGTGACGGCCACCAGCAATATTCCCCAAGCCTTCATCGCCTTTCTCCCGAAAAAATCCGTCCGGATCGCTGCGCCGAACCCCGTCATTCCGCTATCATCGCACCGCCGCGCCAGCAGGATCATCCCCCCGTGCAACTCACCGACGAACAACGCCGAATTGTCGATCACGACACCGGCCCCGCCATTGTCTACGCCGTCGCCGGGGCGGGCAAATCCACCACCCTGGCGCATCGCGTGCAGCGGCTGGTCTCGGTGCGCGGCGTCGATCCCGCGCGCATCCTGATCTGTTCCTTCAGCCGTGAAACCGTCGGCGATATCCGCCAGAAAATCGAGAACCTCGGCGTTCACGGCACGCAATGCCTGACCTTCAACGCCCTCGGCCGCCGCATCGTGCAGAAGACCGTAAGCGCCGGTCACTGGCAGCCCTTCGACGAAAAGGACATCGAGCAGAAGCCCGCGCAACTGGCCATGAAGGCGCTGATTGAACTGGGACGCCGCCAGGGCAAGAACTTCGCCACCCTCGACCTGAATCCCGAAGACCTGCAAACCTGGATTTCCATCTGCAAGGGCAACCTGCGCTATGCCCATCTGGGCCAAAGCGACTTGCCGCCGGAAGGCCTTAAATCCGCCACGCAGGCCGCGCATCCCGACAACGCCCATTATCTGGAAGCCTACCGGATTTATGAGGAACTGCGGCAAAACACCCGTAGCCTCACCTTCGATGACCAGTTGCTGCTGGGCTGGGAGGCGCTGGTGCGATTTCCGGACATCCGCGCCTGGCTGACCGGCGCTTACGACTATGTGCTGATCGACGAATACCAGGACGTGAACCTGGTGCAGGTGCAACTGGCCGATATCCTCACCGAGCGCCACCGCAACTACATGGCCATCGGCGACGACGATCAGTGCATCTACGAATGGCGCGGTGCGGCGGTGCGTTTCATCCTCGATTTCGGCCAGCGCTACAACGCGGTGGAATACACCATTTCCGACAACTTCCGCTGTCCTGCTGAGGCCACGCTGCTGGCGGGCAAGGTGATCGCCGCCAATACCGACCGCCACCCCAAGGATCTGGTGTCGCAAAAGGGTTTTGGCGGCAACGTGCTGCTGAAGGGCTTCGCCTCCGACGGCGATGTCGCCAAGCATCTGGTGGAATCCTACCGCGCGCATCTGGCCAACGGCGGTACACCAAAGCAGGCCATCGTGCTGGTGCGCTCCTATGCGCAAACCCCGGCCATCGAGGCGCGGCTGATCCAGGAAGGGTTGCCTTACCGTGTCATCGGCAGCCAGCGCTTCTACGAACGCCCGGAAGTGCGCACGCTGTTCACCTACCTGGGCTTCGCGCGCCAGGAACGGGACATGGCCAAGGGCCTGGGCAAACCCTCCGAACAATACACCCGCCGTTTCGCCGACATCATCCGCACCCCGAACCGCTTCGTCACCAACGACTGGGTCCAGCGCATCCGCGACCAGTCGCTGATGCAGCAGGAGTCGATCCTGGCCCTGATCGAGCGCGGTTTTTACGAAGTGCCAAACGAAGGCGCGCGCAAGCGGCTGCTGCGCTTCGTGCAGGTCATCCGCGCCCTGCAAACCCGGCTCGAAGCCAATGCCGCCGACACGCTGTTCTGGCTGGTTACCGAACTGGAATATCTGGATTACCTGCAAAAGGCCGCCGGGGTGGCCGAACTGGGCGAGGAGCGCTGCAAGAACGTGCGCGCGCTGGTGCAGTACGCTCGCAGCCGCGGCAAGGTGGCCGATTTCCTCGAACACATCCGTCTGTTGCATGTGGAAGAAAACGAGGCCGACGCCAGCCTGCCCGCGCTGCACATCATGTCCATCCATCGCGCCAAGGGACTGCAATGGCCGCTGGTGTTCGTGCCGTCCTGCGCCGACGACCAGTTGCCCGCCAGCGCCGAGAACCAGGAAGAAGAACGGCGGTTGTTGTATGTAGCCATGACGCGCACCCAGCAGGAACTGCATCTGCTTTATGCGCCGCAGGACAAGCTGTGCCGCTTCCTCGACCATGCCGGGGCCGCCGAGGTGCTGACCCACGCCGACATGATCCGCCGTTCGCTGGCCAAACCCGAGGGCAGTTTCTCGGCGGATGACGCCATCAACGTCGCGCTGGGCCTGCGCCTGTATCCGTTGGGCCGTTACATGGATGTCTGGTGGAAACCGCAGCCTTCGCAGATTCGCGCCATCAACCAGCAACTGCATCTGGCCTTGAAGCGCCAGCCCGACGCGCTGTTGCAGGTGGAACGCTTCAAGACCCAACTGGCCGAGCTGGAAGCGGCGCAACCGGCGCGGGAAGAAGCCTTGTCGCGCTGGCGCAGTCTGGAGCGTCGCTTGCTGCTGTTCCGCGAACGGCCGGTGAACGTGGTGCTGCATGCCGAGCCTCCACCGGGCGACTTCGCCGGAACCACTTTCCTGTTCGAGCTGAAAGGGGACAAGGTGCAGGTACGATTGGCGGCAGGCGGCAAGGTCATCGGCTGGGTCGATGCCAAGAACTCGCGTTTCCCGGTGGACCAGATTGCCTGCTGGGAATGGGTGGAAGGGGTGCCGCCGGTTTCGGGGCAGCGAATTTCCGCCAGTCGGCGCAGCCTGTTCCTGCGCCTGCAGCCTGTCAAGTCACCGGATCTGGATATCGGCGGGGCGGTGAACCGGCCGCAGCCGCTGCCCTTTGCCGTGCAGTATCTGGCGTCCAGCCAGTTCAACGAGGA
>DASUIM010000201.1:0-3899 GCA_036279775.1 Fluviicoccus sp.
AATTTGTTCTTTGAAAACTGAATACTACAAAAATAAAGTAAGAAACCTAAACATTTTACCGCGTTTTAAGTTAACTTAAATGAGTTTTTAACGAAATAAGTTAGCAAGCCAGCAATGGCGAGCTTAACCATAGGTTAAGTGAATAAGGGCGCACGGTGGATGCCTAGGCACTAGGAGCCGATGAAGGACGGGACTAACACCGATATGCTCCGGGGAGCTGTAAGTAAGCTTTGATCCGGAGATTTCCGAATGGGGCAACCCAATATCTTTGATAGGATATTACGTTACACTGAATACATAGGTGTATCGAGGAACACGCAGGGAACTGAAACATCTCATTACCTGCAGGAAGAGAAAGAAAATTCGATTCCCTTAGTAGCGGCGAGCGAAACGGGAAAAGCCCAAACCAAAGAGCTTGCTCTTTGGGGTTGTAGGACTGGGACATGAGACTGCAATGGATAGCAGAAGCCAACTGGAAAGTTGCGCAACATAGGGTAATAGCCCCGTATGCGAAATCCAAAACAGCTCTACCAGTATCCTGAGTACGGCGGAACACGAGAAATTCCGTCGGAATCCGGGAGGACCATCTCCCAAGGCTAAATACTCCCTAGTGACCGATAGTGAACCAGTACCGTGAGGGAAAGGTGAAAAGCACCCCGGAAGGGGAGTGAAACAGTACCTGAAACCGTGTGCCTACAAGTAGTCAAAGCCCGTTAATGGGTGATGGCGTACCTTTTGTAGAATGGACCGGCGAGTTACGATTTCATGCAAGGTTAAGTTGCAAAGACGGAGCCGCAGCGAAAGCGAGTCTGAATAGGGCGAATAAGTATGAGGTCGTAGACCCGAAACCAAGTGACCTACCCATGTCCAGGTTGAAGGTGCGGTAATACGCACTGGAGGACCGAACCCACGCACGTTGAAAAGTGCGGGGATGAGGTGTGGGTAGCGGAGAAATTCCAATCGAACTTGGAGATAGCTGGTTCTCTCCGAAATAGCTTTAGGGCTAGCCTCGGATATGCGAATCATGGAGGTAGAGCACTGTTTGGACTAGGGGCCCTTCTCGGGTTACCGAATTCAGATAAACTCCGAATGCCATTGATTTAGATCCGGGAGTCAGACTGCGAGTGATAAGATCCGTAGTCAAAAGGGAAACAGCCCAGACCACCAGCTAAGGTCCCAAAGTATCTGTTAAGTGGAAAAGGATGTGGGGTTGCACAGACAACTAGGATGTTGGCTCAGAAGCAGCCATCATTTAAAGAGTGCGTAATAGCTCACTAGTCGAGTGACCCTGCGCCGAAAATTTACCGGGGCTAAACAGATCACCGAAGCTGTGGATGGAACCTTCGGGTTCCGTGGTAGGAGAGCGTTCTAAGGGCATCGAAGCCAGATCGTGAGGACTGGTGGAGCGCTTAGAAGTGAGAATGCCGGTATGAGTAGCGCAAGACGGGTGAGAATCCCGTCCACCGAATAACTAAGGTTTCCTGGGGAAGGCTCGTCCTCCCAGGGTTAGTCGGGACCTAAGCTGAGGCCGATAGGCGTAGGCGATGGACAACAGGTTGATATTCCTGTACCAGTTGCTTTTGTTTGAGCGATGGAGGGACGCAGGAGGCTAAGGAATGCACACGATCGGAAATGTGTGTCCAAGCAGCAAGTCTGAGAACGAGTGAAATGCTTTTTCTCTCAAGGACAAGCTGTGATGGGGAGCGAAATTTAGTAGCGAAGTTCCTGATGTCACACTGCCAAGAAAAGCTTCTAGTGAGAAAGTAACTGCCCGTACCGCAAACCGACACAGGTAGTTGAGGAGAGAATCCTAAGGTGTGCGAGAGAACTCTCGTTAAGGAACTCGGCAAAATGACCCCGTAACTTCGGGAGAAGGGGTGCTGACCGCAAGGTCAGCCGCAGTGAATAGGCCCAAGCGACTGTTTATCAAAAACACAGGTCTCTGCAAAATCGAAAGATGACGTATAGGGGCTGACGCCTGCCCGGTGCTGGAAGGTTAAGAGGAGAGGTTAGCGCAAGCGAAGCTTTGAATTGAAGCCCCAGTAAACGGCGGCCGTAACTATAACGGTCCTAAGGTAGCGAAATTCCTTGTCGGGTAAGTTCCGACCCGCACGAAAGGCGTAACGATTTGGGCACTGTCTCAACGAGAGACTCGGTGAAATTATAGTACCAGTGAAGATGCTGGTTACCCGCGACAGGACGGAAAGACCCCATGGAGCTTTACTGCAGTTTGATATTGCGTGTTTGTATCACATGTACAGGATAGGTAGGAGCCAATGATACCGGGACGCCAGTCTCGGAGGAGGCAATGGTGGGATACTACCCTTGTGATATGACCACTCTAACCCGCTGCTCTTAGCGAGCAGGGAGACAGTGTCAGACGGGCAGTTTGACTGGGGCGGTCGCCTCCAAAAATGTAACGGAGGCGCCCAAAGGTTCCCTCAGAATGGTTGGAAATCATTCGTAGAGTGTAAAGGCAGAAGGGAGCTTGACTGCGAGACCTACAAGTCGAGCAGGGACGAAAGTCGGGCTTAGTGATCCGGTGGTTCCGCATGGAAGGGCCATCGCTCAACGGATAAAAGCTACCCTGGGGATAACAGGCTTATCTCCCCCAAGAGTTCACATCGACGGGGAGGTTTGGCACCTCGATGTCGGCTCATCGCATCCTGGGGCTGTAGTCGGTCCCAAGGGTTGGGCTGTTCGCCCATTAAAGCGGTACGCGAGCTGGGTTCAGAACGTCGTGAGACAGTTCGGTCCCTATCCGTCGCGGGCGTTGGAAATTTGAGAGGAGCTGTCCTTAGTACGAGAGGACCGGGATGGACACACCGCTGGTGTACCAGTTGTTCTGCCAAGAGCATCGCTGGGTAGCTATGTGTGGACGGGATAAACGCTGAAAGCATCTAAGCGTGAAGCCCCCCTCAAGATGAGATTTCCCATCACTTTAAGTGAGTAAGACCCCTGAGAGATGATCAGGTAGATAGGTTGGGAGTGGAAGTACAGCGATGTATGGAGCGGACCAATACTAATCGGTCGAGGACTTAACCAATTTTTAAAAAGATGAAAACTCAAGCGGTGTTTTCGGGTTCCCTTTAAATTTGTAGATTCAGTTTTGAGAGAACAAGGTTCTCTTGAAAAATGTGCGGTGACGATGGCAAGAAGGTCACACCTGTTCCCATCTCGAACACAGAAGTTAAGCTTCTTAGCGCCGATTGTAGTGAAGGGTTTCCCTTTGTGAGAGTAGGACGTTGCCGCGCTTTTTTTTGTATACAGAATTATTCCGCAATAGCTCAGTTGGTAGTAGCGCATGACTGTTAATCATGATGTCGTAGGTTCGAGTCCTACTTGCGGAGTTTTTTCTTAAGATGAGTTATTAGCTCAGTTGGTAGAGCATCTGACTTTTAATCAGAGGGTCGCAGGTTCGAGCCCTGCATAACTCATTTGCGGGTGTGGCGGAATTGGCAGACGCACTAGAATCAGGGTCTAGCGCCGCAAGGTGTGGGGGTTCGAGTCCCTTCACCCGCATTAATTGAATACGCCGGCTTAGCTCAGTTGGTAGAGCATCTGATTTGTAATCAGAGGGTCGAGGGTTCGAATCCTTTAGCCGGCACCATTCGCGGAAGTAGTTCAGTGGTAGAACATCACCTTGCCAAGGTGGGGGTCGCGGGTTCGAACCCCGTCTTCCGCTTTCATAAGGACTATGCCAGACCTTATGATTGCAACAAACAGTAATATGCCGGGGTGGCGGAACTGGCAGACGCACAGGACTTAAAATCCTGCGGTGAGTGATCACCGTATCGGTTCGATTCCGATTCTCGGCATTTAGGCACCCATAGCTCAATTGGATAGAGTACTTGACTACGAATCAAGCGGTTACAGGTTCGACTCCTGTTGGGTGCATT
>DASUIM010000202.1:0-6573 GCA_036279775.1 Fluviicoccus sp.
GCCAGCTGCATGGCGGTGAATTCCCGCACCAGCTGGCCGATGCCGTCGGGGAATTTGCCGCGGTGCATCATCAGCACGCCGGTCACCTGCAACAACGGGAACTTGAAGATCGCCCCGCGCGCGTTGCCCTTGTCGTCGGTCATGCCCCGGTACAGTTCCAGCGGTTCGAAGGCCAGCGCCGGCAGCGCCAGGATATCCACCTGCCCGTTGTTGAACTTGCCGCCGATGCTGGTCAGGTCCACCGACACCGGCTGCGCGCCGATCTTCTGCACCATGGTCGCCTGTGACTTGTCGAAATCCAGCACCGCCACCTTGCGTCCCGCCGCCTTGGCCAGCGTGTTGATGCGGCGGTCATTGACCATGACATAGGCCGCGCCCAGGGGCACGATGCCGACAATCTCGACATCCTGGCTGACCATGTACGAGCCCATTTCCGGTTTCGCCAGGAAGTTGATGGCCTCGGTCAGCTGCTGGTAGGACAGGATGGCGCCGATGGCGTCGAGGCTGCCGACAAAGGGGTTGAACTGGCGGGCGCGCAGGTTGCTGATCGCCACGCCGTCGCACTGCCCGACCTTGAATTCCTCGGTGGCGATACGCTCGTCGGTGAAGAGGTTGATCTTCACGTCGGTGCTGGCCTTGCGCTTCAGCTTGGCGGAGGCGATATCGATGCGCAGGCTGGTGGGCGAGGTGAAGCTGACATTGAGGTCGATGCCGACTTCCTTGGCCATGGCGGTGTACTTGGGCAGCTGCGTCAGGCTGCTCATGGCGTATTCATAGGCGCGGCTGTTGGTGCCGCCGGGCGCGTACAGGCACAGTGTCACCTTGGCCGGAATGCGGTTCCAGGTGGCGGGCTTGTCCAGCAGCGCCTTGGTGCGGGCCAGCAGGTTGGAGCCGCTGTCGGGCACGGCCAGCACCGGCGCGGTCTTGGCCTTGGCCGGAACCGTGGCGGGCGCGGCGAAAGCCAGGCCGGTGGCCAGCAGCGCGGCCGCGGCGAGGGCGATTTTTCGGATTTGGTGCATGGCGGTCCCCCCAGATTAAACAAGCATGCTGCCGCCCGCGGTGGCGCCCTGCAAGATGACAGATGTCAGGGTACGCCCGGCGGCCGCTTCGCCCAACTGTTGCGCGCAGGCGACGGTACACGCGGAACTGGACCGGGCGAGGTTGCAGCCATGAGAAATCGAGCCGTCCCGGTTTTACACCGATTTCCTCTATTGCCGGAGCCGCTTCCCGCGATGGAGAATACCCCCGACATCACCCACCAAAACCTGCCACCCTCCCCCCGGAGCATGCTCATGGACGCACCCCGCCTCACCCCCGTCAGGACCGCCTTTACGTCATTGTTGATGCTGTTCATTCTTAGCCTGGGTATCAGTGTCCCGGCCGCCGCCAAAGTTCCCCCCAAACCCGACATTGTCGCCGCGGCTGAAAAAGGCAAGCTGAAGAAAGTCCAGAAGCTCATTGAGGAAGGGGTTAACGTCAATCAAGACTGGAATGGCACCAATGCCATCAAGCTGGCCATCGAAAACGATCACCGCGAGGTGGTTGAGTATCTGGTAACCCACGGCGCGAGTCCCGACCGCAGTGGCGGCGGCCGGGGAACGCCGGTGATCCTGGCCCTGATGCGCAAGGACCTGGACCTGATGGTCTGGCTGCTGGAGCACGGCGCGAGCGCCAACGCGCGGACTGAGGACCCGCGTACCACCCGTTATGTCTTTGTTGACCCCGTCGCCTATGCCGCCGAGGAAAACAACCTGGAGGCCCTGAAACTGTTGCTGGCGCATGGCGGCACCGTGGACGGCAATGACAGCCGCGAGCTGCGCGCCGCGGCAAGGAACAACAACCTGGACATGGTCCGCTTGCTGGTGGAGCACGGCGCGAAGGTGAACGGCGCCGACGATTACGGCACCACAGCGCTGCATCAGGCCGCCAACCGCGGCAATGCCGAAATGATCCAGTACCTGATCCTGAAAGGCGCCAATCCCAATGCCCTGGAGAAGTACGGCACCGCACCGCTGCAATTGCTGGTCAAGGAAAACCGGGTCGGCGGCTCCCCGGAGAACCTCAAGCGCGGCGAGGAGAATCTACTGAATGCGGTGATGGTGCTGGTGGAGGCCGGGGCGGATGTCAACCACGAGGCGGAGCATGTCGGCCCGGCGCTGTACTTTCTGGCCAACAGTGACAATACCGGGCTGGGCGCGAACTACCGGCAGGTGGGGGAATACCTGATCAGCAAGGGCGCGAGTCTGCGGACCGCCGCCAGTTATGACCGAAAGAACGCCCAATTCCTGGAAGAGACCAGTAAAGCCATTGCCGCCCAGGAAGCCGCCGCGAAGGCAGCGGTCGAGGCGCGGAAACGCGAGGCCGAGCAGGTGCGCAGCGATGCGTCACAGGGGAACGCCAGCAGCGGTGCCTGCACCTGCACGCGGCGTTCCATGCGCTGGGTGCCTGGGCGGGAGCAACTGCGGGGTCACTATGAGTTTTATGATGAAAAGGTGAGCTGCGGCTGTTGATGCGGGCGACGTTGATTTATTCCTCGAAAAGCTCGGCGTGGGTACCGGCGCGGACAAAGACTATCATGTCGCTCTCCACCCGGTAGATCAGCCGGAAATCGCTGCCGATATGGCATTCCCGGTGATCCGCCCAGTCCCCTTTCAGGGGATGGTCCAGCCATTCCGGACCCAAAGAGGCGTCGTTCGCTATTAGCAGCAGCATGGCTTCCTTGAGCCGCTTCAGGTCATAACGTCCTGAGCGGGACAAGCGCTCCCAGTCCTTGCGGAAGGTCCGGGTGTAGTCGCTGGTGCGAGGGGGCGGTGCGCGTCTGGCCTCAGCGGGCTTTTTCAAGGTCATCCAACAGGGCATCGGCGGTTTCAGAACGGGCGGTACGGGCCTGCATCAGGGCGCGGGCTTCTTCCATGGCGGCGCGGGTTTCAGCGTTGGGCACTTTCAGTTCCAGCGGGAAGGCCTGGTCGTTGACGACGCGCTTGAGCAGGATGCGGACGGCGTCGGAGACGGTGGTATCAAAAAACACTAGCAGGTCAGATGCATAAACGACAAAAATCACTTGTGCCACATCTAGTTCAATAAAATATAATCCTTATTATTCATACAATTAATCGCACTCATCAATTTAAGATCAGTGCCCTGATCCTAATCAACAATGTGACTAGGCAATCCGCACTGGCGGGGCTACATCACTCCCCCACCCACCCCCGCATCCGCAAATTCGCCAACACAAAATCCCCCCCGTTCTTCCACACCAGGGACTGCGCCAGCCACGTCTCCACCTCCACCTCTTCCGCCGACCCCTGCACCTGATGCAGCCAATCATTCAACCGCGCATCAATAAACGGCTGGGTCAGCCGCTTCAGCGTCTCCTTCATCCGCTCGTCCGCCCGATTCCCCAGCTGCGACATCACATTGTCAGCCCCGTTATCGCTGGAAAAATCCACCTCCAGCGTCTCCGTATTCGTCCGGCCGAACGCCGACACCGAAACCGTCACCGGCGCAACCCCCTCCCACACAAACCGCGAGTCCACCCACTGCCGCTTCGGTGGCTCCGCCTTCATCGCGTCATAGCGCGACAAAGTCTTCACCTTCAAGGCCTCCAGACGGCGTTCAACCTCCGCCAGCTCGGTCTCGGCCTGACGCTTCAGCCTGGCCGACGCGCTGGTGTCCGACTTCAGGGTCAGCGAGGTCCCGCTGAAATTCTGCCCGCCCTGCTGGGAGGTTGTGCGTTCGGTATGCTGCACCCCGTACTGGTCCGTCCAGATACGCGTGTTGTTGACGATGCCGGACGGCGCGGTACGGCCCTCGGTCCGGTACTCCACCGACCCCGCGCCCGCAATAGCCTGTTCCGCCCGGCGGATGGTGGCCAGCAGCTCATCACGACGCGCGATCATCGTCCGGGCCTCGCCGGTGGCGCTGTCCAGCAGCTTCTGGCGGTCGGCCTCCTGCTGGCTGAGGCTGGGGCCCAGCGTCACCATATGCCCCTCCACCGTCCTGGCGCTCAGGCGGGACGTATCCACAACCACGGTGCTCTTGATGGTCGGCAGCCACAGGGACGCCATGTAATCCGAGTAATAAATATAGTCATACCCATTGGACGCTTGCCAGAACGGGGACAGGTACCCCTCCTCTCCGATGGACTTGCGTCCCCAATCCAGGTCAATGAGGCCGATGGCCTGAATCAAGGCGAAGTTCGTCTGCCGCAGGGCCACGTCCACATCCGGGCTGAGCGTGGCCGAGGGCTTGGGCTTTTTGTCGATTTCATCCAGATTCACCCGGGTGAACACGCATTGTTTGCCCAGAGTCAGCGCTGTCAGGTAGCGCTTCTGCTCATAGGCGCGCTGCGCCAGCGCCCGGCGCTTGGGCCAGCACTGATCACTGGTATCCTGCCGGACCAGCATCTCGATCAGCGGTTTGAACGCCCACATCGGGTAGTCCGAAACGGAGGTTTTGCCTTCGGCCAGATAGTCCCGGACCACGTCCGGACTGTAGAGGGCGAAGCTCACGGCGGTCTGGTACGCCTCCAGCAGGTTCGCGGCCTGATCCGCATTTTCCGCCTTCAGCAGGGCGGTGACCAGATACGGGCGGCTTTCCGGAAAGGCGGCAATCCATTGCACGCTATGATCCTTCATCGTCGGCCACTTTCCGGCTTCGACGTTCTCCAGCACCCGGGAGCGGGCCTCGTCCTCCCGTCCGCACAGCATCAGTTGCCGGTCCAGCGCCCAGGCCACCCGCACGTCCCCGGAGGCCGGCAGGTTTTGACGGGTCTGCAGGACGGCTTCGATAAACCGGTCGCGGGCGGGATCGGCATCACAGGGCACGGGCAGGAGGGCAAAATCTCCCTCCTTCATGCTCGTCATCAGGTCCTCATAGCCCGCGACGGGCAGCACCTGACGCCAGTCCGCCCCCAGGGGAATGGCGTACAGCAGATCCAGGCCCATGCGCACATCGCGGGGGGCATTGGGTTGTGTTTCCCTCAGCCGGGCAAACACCTGCGGCGCGCTGGTCCGGTATATCCCGTACCCCGGATAGCGCTGTACCGAACCGACCCGCTCGCCCAACTGCATGCCGAAGCGCGCCAGGGTATCGGCGGCCGGGCGCTCGCTGCCCCGGCAGATTTCAGCCGCCGCATGACCGGCATTCAGCATCAGATCCGCAATGGTGTCGGTTTAACCGTCCCGGCATTTGCGCTTGCGCTCATGGCAACCCCGGTCGCCGGTCAGCCAGCATTCCGTATCCCCGGCACCCAGCGAGGAGCCGGTCTCGCCGCGTTTCATGGCTTCGATGACCGAACCGTCGTCCATCCGGGTGGTGGGAATCTCCGGCTTGCCGGCGAAAGCGGCAGCCGTATAGCCCAACCACAGCAGGGGAAAAATTCGTGGCAGCAGGCGGGTGAAAGGACGGCTGGGGTGCGGCATGGATTCCCTCCGGGGCGCGGGCGGAAGCCCTGTTCTGACCGAATCGTGCCGTATTGGGCGACGCGGTGCAATACCCATGATTTTCAAGGGGATATTGCCCGGCAATTCCCCTTGTTGAAACACCCTGTCTCCGGTGTACTATCCCGTCAGCGGCACTGTTTGGCGCCCAAAACAACAACCTCCTCCGACAAGGACCGCCTCATGAAAAAACACCTGCTTCCCCTCGCCCTGCTCGGCCTGTGCGCCACCGCCACCGCCGCCCCGGTCACCTACGACATCGACCCCACCCACACCTTCCCCAGCTTCGAAGCCGACCACTTCGGCGGCATGTCGGTGTGGCGCGGCAAGTTCAACAAGACCAGCGGCAAGCTGGTGATCGACAAGGAAGGCGGCAACGGCAGCGTCGACATCACCATCGACATCAACAGCATCGACTACGGCCTGGACGCCATGAACGCCAAGGCGCGCAGCCCGGAACTGTTTGACGCCAAGAAATACCCCAAGGCCCACTACAAGGGCACCTTTGCCGGTTACACCAACGGCGTGCCGTCGCGGGTGGACGGTGAACTGACGCTGCACGGTGTGACCAAGCCGCTGGTGTTGACGCTGAATTCGGTGAAATGCATGCCGCACCCGATGCTGAAGCGCGACTTCTGCGGCGCGGACGCCATCGCCACCCTCAACCGCGATGACTTCGGCATCAGCGCGGGCAAGGACTGGGGCTTCAGGATGGACGTGACGTTAAGGATTCAGGTGGAGGCCGTGGCGAAGCCGGAGAAGGCCAAGCCCTGAGGGCGTCATGCCGGTCCCCGCCTCCGAACCTCGCGGCCTGTTCCCGGTTACCCACAGGCCGGCGGAAACGGCAAACCAGCCGCCAGCTTCACCGGCTCGGCCAGCGGCCATGCGGCGCGCCTGACGGGAGGAAACCGCAGCATTCCTCAGCGCGACGCCGTCCCCAACGCCAATGACGCCACCATGGCCTTCATCGCGGCAAAGTCGCTGCCGTCCAAATCCTGTGACAGCAGCACGGCCGAAACCAGCACCCCCGAGCGCACGGGGCCGACCACCGTGGTCAGGCGCGTGACGACCCGGAAACTGCCGGCGGGGGCAGGCTTGCCGCCATAGGCACGGGCGGTGAACGAGGACTCCA
>DASUIM010000203.1:0-1716 GCA_036279775.1 Fluviicoccus sp.
CAGCGCCTTCGCCACCGAGTGCAGGTTGCCCATGCCATAGTCAAGAACAGCGACACGGGTCATTTACAGGCTTCCCTTGGTGGACGGGGTTTG
Source organism: Fluviicoccus sp. (assembly GCA_036279775.1). Lineage (GTDB taxonomy): Bacteria > Pseudomonadota > Gammaproteobacteria > Pseudomonadales > Moraxellaceae > Fluviicoccus. The sequence continues at coordinate 94 of DASUIM010000203.1, forward strand.
TCCGGCCATGCGGGCGTCGACTTCCACCGCCATGCGCAGGGCGCGGGCGAAGGCCTTGAACACGCTTTCCACCTGGTGGTGGGTGTTGCGGCCGCGCAGGTTGTCAATGTGCAGCGTGACGTTGGCGTGGTTGACGAAGCCCTGGAAGAATTCGTAGAACAGGTCGACATCGAAGCCGCCGACACTGGCGCGGGTGAACGGCACATGGAATTCCAGCCCCGGACGGCCGGAGATGTCGACCACGACCCGCGACAGGGCTTCATCCAGCGGCGTGTAGGCATGGCCGTAACGGCGGATGCCCTTCTTGTCGCCGATGGCCTGGGCAAACGCCTGGCCGAGGGTGATGCCGCAGTCTTCGGCGCTGTGGTGGTCGTCGATTTCGGTGTCGCCGGTGCAGGTGATGCTGATGTCGATGAGGCCGTGGCGCACGATCTGGTCCAGCATGTGGTCCAGAAAGGGCATGCCGGTTTTCAGGTGGCCTTGGCCGGTTCCGTCAAGGTTGACGGAGGCGGTGATCTGGGTTTCCTTGGTGTTGCGGACGACGTCGGCGCGGCGCGCGGTCATGGCGGGTCGGTCTCTGGCCGGGGAAAGAGCGTAATTATAGCGGATATTGGGCAGCGGGGGCATTACGCTTGGCAGGTTGCCGATGCCCCTGCTATCGTCGGGGGATTCGTTGTGCCTTTTGTCCCGTATTTCATCCTGCCATTCCGGAGTTTTCCGCCATGCCTGTTTCCGTGACCGCCGAGAAGTCCCTTACACCCGAGCTGAGCGCCGGGTTGTCGAAGTTGTATGCCTCCAGTCCGGAGTTTGCCGGCGGGCAGGAAGCGGTGGAAGAAGCGGAGCGGGTGCTGGGGATTGGCGGCACGGTGTATGTGGGCTGGTTCAACGGCAAGGCGGTCAGCAGCATCATGGCCTGGGGGCCGGATGACGCGCGCACGCTGCGCTGGATTGTGGTGCATGCGGCCAACCGCGGCCGGGGCATTGCCGACCGGCTGGTGGCCGAGGCCTGCCGTCTGGAGCGGGAGCAGGGCCGCAGCCATTTTGTACCGGGCTGCACGGCCATTGCGCGCCTGCTGAAGATTGACGCGGCGCGGCTGGCGAAGGCCTAGTTCTGGCGGCAGTACTGCCGCACGCGGTCCTGGGCTTCGCGCAGGTGCTGGGGGGCGTCGTCGCTGACATTCTTCATCGGTTCGGCGGCGCCGGTCTGCTGGTTGTAGGTGATCGGCTGGCGGCGTTTCCATTCCGCGACATCGTTGCGGGCGTTCTGGCAGTAGCGCCGCCGTTCATCCAGTTCATGGTCGCTGTAGGGCTGGTAGCGAGGAATGGGGTCGGTCGGTTTGCTGCCGATTTTCGGGACATCCGGCTTGTTCAGGGTTTGCGCCTTGCCGCCGCTGGGTTCGTGGTCCGAGAAGTGTACCTTGCCGTCGGCGTCGGTCCATTTGTACAGACCGGCATGGGCGGTGAGGGTGGTAAGGCCCAGCAGCAGGGCGAGGATGCAGTGACGGCGATTCATGCCTGTGGTTCTCCCGTATTTTTGCGGGAATTGTAGCGTGCGCCGGGGCGTCAGTTCGAGCCCTGAAAATGCTTGACACTCCAAAGGCTTTTGGCTTTAATACGCGCCTG
>DASUIM010000204.1:0-17870 GCA_036279775.1 Fluviicoccus sp.
ATGAACAACGTCCGCGTCGGTGATTCTTCCGCCAAGGACATCGGTGACATCCAGATCCTCGGTCTGAACCTGAACGGTTCTACCCTGGTCATCATGGGTCACTAATCAACAAGGTTTACCTTGCTTGAAAGAGACGGCAGCCTAGGCTGCCGTTTTCTTTTGTAATACATAAATAATGATGAAATGAAGAAAACGATCGTATATGATTGGTCGACATCAACAACAAAAAACGGCTGCCGTACAGGAGTCGACTATGACCAAGTCCAACGTATTTGTATTGCTCGCCGCCTTCCTTCCTTTTTGTGCATCTGCGCTTGAAGCGGTTGATGATGAAATTCTCTCCGATGCCTCCGGTCAAACCGGTGTCACCATCAGTGCGTCCGCAAACTGGGTTTCCCAGCAAGTCCGGATTCATGACCTCAGTGGCGTGCTTTCCTCGATCAGGCCCGGTTATGAAAACAATACCGGCGATCTGCTGCTGAATGGATTTGGTATTCAGGGCTGCCATGATGCCGGCTGTTCCTCTTCAACCAACTATACGTTTGATATCAATGTCGATGCCGTGGGTGGGGCAACCCCCGTCGCGAAACTGACAGTTGCCTGGGCGACAGGTGTGCAGCGGTTGCGGATCTGGTTGGGCGGTATCGGTATTCGTAATGCGCAGGGGCTCAATGAGTTTGAGTTTCTGGACTTGGCGCAAGGGTATGTGGATATTTCACGCCCGACACTGCCGGTTGGCAGTACAACACCGACCTTGTCGCTGGAATTGGGTAATGAGCCGGGAGGGCATATGATGACCCTTTCGCAAGCAAACTTTGGTACTTTGAATTTCGGCACTGTTCTGTTGCGCGATAAAACGGATAACTTGGCCAATAATAGAAACCTCCGTTTTGATTTTACGATGGATAACGTTAACCTGAGCGGCTCTACGGTTGATATTGTCAGTGATGGTTTGGTTATGAATACGCCGTCGCTGTCATCCCTGAATCTGACATTCTCAAATGTGCTTGCTGGAAACATTGCCACCAATATGGGGTCGTTTGGTGTTGTGGGTATGAACCTGAGTAATCTGCAGTTGAAGGTGGGTGGCAAAATTTAGCCTTGCCGGACAAGAATGCCGCCGATCAGTTGGCGGACATGGGTAAGACAGCCTTGGCATTGGAATAAAAACAGAAAAAACTATGTTTACATTGACGCTCGGATCGGCTCTTTTTTACATGTTTGCCAATGAGGCTTTTGAGGTGGCGGAAGTTCCGGCCTCTACAGTCTATTATCAGCACACGATCGATGGTCGTGTCGGGCGTCAAATGTCTGTGGATGAGGCTCCGGTGGAGGTGCATCCGCTGATTGAGCAAAAATACCGCAATATCGTTCACCAGGCGTATGACTACAGTTGCGGCTCGGCGGCATTGACGACGCTGTTGAATGGATATCTGGGTCGTAAATTCACAGAAAAGCAGATCATGGATGGCTTGCTGAAGTTTGGTGAGTACGACAAGATCGTGCAACGTCGTGGGTTTTCCTTGCTTGATATGAAGCGGCTGGTCACGGCGCTGGGACACCCCAGTGGTGGTTATAAGGGGAGTCTGGATGACCTGAAGAAGTTGGACCACCCGGCCATTGTTCCGATTCATTACGCCAACTTCAAGCATTTTGTGATTATCAAGAAATATAAGGATGGCCGTTTTTTTGTGGCGGATCCTGCGCTGGGCAACATCAGCTTTCCCGAAAGCCGCTTTGCTGAAATCTGGGAAAATAACGTCATGTTCATTGTGTTCCCGAACGGCTTCAAACCGCAGCCTACCTTGGAGCTGACGGAAGAGGATTTGCGTTATATTGATGATCAGACAATAAATCAGTTGGCTTTCGCGTCACTCTATGTCTTTGATAAGCAGTCTGTGGAAAATACGGACAAGGCGGCTACCATGCGCCGCGTATTCAATGCTGACAAGGACAGTGCTGATTACAATAAGCCGATTGATGTACCGTTGCGGACTTACTACCGTCGCAAATAACATTGCGGCCTTTTTGATTCTAACAAGAACCAAGGTATTAAAATGATGAGAAACTGGGGAAAGGCGCCGCATCTGGTTGTGATGCTGAACAGCTTGTGTTTCTCGGTGGCGTTTGCTGATGACAAGCCGGCTGCGGATGCAGGCGCGGCCTCTGCGTCCAGTGCAACTTCGCCGGCGCCAACGGCTGATGCCGCTCGCGACGCCTTGAAACAGCAGGCTTCGGATGCTTCTTCCGACAAGAATCTTGAGCAGGTCTTCAAGGCGACAGAGAAAAACTATTCGCTGCTGAAGCAGGGGCGATTCAGCTCCAATTATAGCGGTGACTACAGTTATTATCGCGACAGTCGTATTGATATTGCACTTGATGGGGACTCTTCCAATCTTACCCGGTTTCGTATTGAAGAAGACGCCCAGCATACGTTCAGCAATGTTCTTGAGCTCTCTTATGGCTTGCGTGACAACCTGACGCTGACCGCGAGCTTGCCGCTGGTTTATAAGATGGATACCCAGTTGAGCCGCCAGGCTTTTGGGTTGGGTGATGTGTCGATTGGCGCCAGATGGCAGCCGGTTCCGCTGAAGACGGGCCTGCCAACCACCACGATTTTCGGCTCGCTGTCGACGGCGACTGGTGATAGCCCGTTTACGATTAACGCATCCTCTGATTTGTCGACTGGGAAGGGCTACTACACCTTCAATACCGGCGTTAGTGTCAGCAAGGTTACAGATCCCTTGGTGTTGTACGGATCAGCCAGCGTCAGTGCCTCCAACAATATCGGTAATCTGAATCAGGCGCGCGGGTCACGCGTGCTTGTTGGGGTGAGTCCCGGAAACACCGTCGGTTTTTCGATGGGTTTTGCCTATTCGTTGAATTATGACGTTTCCATGAGCGCTTCATTCCAGCAAAGCATCACCACCAATAACCGGTATAAATTCGGAAATGGTGAATTCGTGGAAAGCCCGACTCAAGTCTCGGCCTTGGTCAACTTCGCGTTGTCACTGCGGACATCCCCGAAGCGTATTGTCAGTCTCAACCTTGGCTATGGTCTGACGGAAGATACGCCGGATGTGATGCTGGGCTTCTCATTGCCCATCGAATTTCTCGGTTTAGCCGCGGCGGATCAATAATGTCGAACGGCCAGGGCAACAGATAATGAAAAAGGTCGCGCTGAAGGTGAAAGTAAGGGCGTTATCCTTGGCTATTCTTGCCATGAGTTCGATACAGGCGCAGGCCCAACTGGCTCAGAATTTGTCGGTTGACTTGCGTGCCTTGTCGCTTGGTAATGCGGTGACGGCTGACCCTCCCGGTATCAATTCGATTCATTTTAACCCGGCTGGACTGACCAAAATTAATGGCTTGGAATTGGACGTCCAGTTGATGATGGCGGACTTTTCCATTGAGAGCGATTTTTCCGCTCCCCCAGGATTCAACGTCTTTGGTTATTCTGATGACCCCGTGGTTTGTAATGATCCCGCGGATGACGGGCAGAGTTTGTGTTCCAGTTTCAAGACTGCTCATAGTGAAGTGGAGGGTGTCGGTCTCTATTTGCCCATTCTTGATGGCTTTCTGAAGTTGCCGCCGGGTCCGATTGCCGCTCCCACGGCAGGGATCGCATACAGGCCGCCAGGCTCCAAGTTCACGTTTGCCGATGCCTTTTATGCTCCGATGATTGCCGGTTTGTATCGTGATCCCAATGATCCCGGTTCGTATATGGGCAAGGAAGTTGCGCTGGAGCGTATTACATACCTCTCGCCATCGGTTGCGTATCGCTTGACGGATAATTTGTCGGTTGGGTTGTCAGTGGGGATGTCCTATCAGGCGGTAGCCCTGAACACGGATTTCCGGGCGCCTAACGAGCTGATTGGCGTGTTCCGCCTGCTGGATGAGGAGGTGTGCGCACCCTTCAAAGGCAACTCCAACATTGTGACTGACTTGCTGTTGTTTGGCGTATGTAACGCTGAGGAAAGCTTGGGGCCGTTCAAAAAAATGGCATCACTTGATGTGGCCATGGATCAGAAGCTGTCCCCGACCTATAACCTGGGTATTTTGTGGGAGCCATCTGATCAGTTTGCGTGGGGGGCCGTTTACCAAAGTTCTGCCAAAATGCGCTTGAAGGGCAAGTTCAAGGTCGAATACGAAAATGGCGCCCGTTCGTTGATCAATGACGGTTTGCAAAGTTCGATTACCGGTCAGATTCTGGGCGCGATTTTGGGCATGCCAACCTATATGCCCAAAACGGAAGAAGGCCTGCTGGCGATGAATTTGGAGTACCCCGCCCACTTCCAGACAGGTATCAAATACAAACCGATTCCTCCGCTGCAAATTAACTTTGATATTGGCTGGACAGATTACGGTGCTTGGGATGCGTTCCATTTCGAGTTCGACCGTCAACTGGCGGTGTTGCAAATTGCCCGTTTGCTGGTTCCGGGTACAACGCCTACGCAATTGACATTCCCTCTGGGCTTTTCCAGCCCTTGGAGTTGGGGGGTTGGCCTGGAGTATTCTCACACCAACCGTCTGAAATTCCGCTTGGGTTATGAGCCTCGAAAGAGTGCGATTCCTGACAACAAGCGTAATGCCTTGGCCCCAATTAATGCTGCGCGGATGTTTGGTACGGGTATTGGCTACAAGTTTGATCGTGATACCGATATCGACTTGACCCTGATGCATTTGAGAAGCCGTGATTATATCCCCGCGGGTACCAGCTCCCTGGTTAACGCACAGGGGATTAATAATGTGGTCTACAACCCGTTTGCAGGTCTGGATGTGCAAACGAAGGCTGTCGTCAACATTATGGGTCTTGTTTACCGGACGCGTTGGTAAATAATGAGAAATTGTACACTGCTGATCTTGCTGTTGCCCGGGACGGTGGTTGCTGCTGATCGTGTTTATCCGGCTCTGGGAGTGGACGGCCGCGTACAGTTGATTCATTCGGATAGCCCGTCCTCAGGTAGTGACGCAACGCCATCCAAGGAGAAGGGAGGCGGAGCGGAGAACAAGGGAGCGAAGGCGCCGAGTAGTCAGGCAGGCAGTGCGGCGGTCGAGAAGCCCGTTGAGGGTTTGCGTGCTATTACGGAGTCAGGTGAGTCCTATCAGTCTAGTGAAGTGCTTGAAAAGGAAGGCTTCAGGCCCGAAGGCAAAAGCCGGTTCTATTATGTGCCAGATGGTAATGGGCATGTGACGATCGAGTCGAATGCGGGTATCCCGGTGTGGGGCGGCTCTTCACAAACTGGTGACGATACGGATATTCCTGAAAAAATTAAGGCATCCCCCAACTACAAGGTTCTGGATGCCGCTAATTTGAAAGGGGTATTGCCCGGGCTGGCTCAATGCCTGAGTCAGAAGCAGTTGAAGAAGGCTCGCAAGCTTGCCGATATCCGGCGGTTTTCTGTCGAGGCGCCCTTGACGGACGACGATGCTGCAAAACCGGATCAGCTTTTCAGTACGGGTGGCTTGCGTGAGTTTGCCGTCCGGGCAGTATCATTTGCCACCACAGTGACACAGCCTGGCTATTATGTCCCTTTGCCAGTCTGGTTTGATGCCAAGGGATGTGCGTTAGCCGGGGCGTGGAATTTCTGGACGACAGATTTTCCGGCCTCGGAATTTCGCTACAGTTCGATTGAGTCGGTGATAGTACCACCCTCAAATGCAGCTTATCTCGGTTTTTATAACCCGCCATCCGGGCTACCGAGACCTCCGTTTCCTCTCCAGCGCTTTGGTGTCATGACGCTGGATATATTTGAATAAGCAGAGTGTCGATAATGGCTGAATTTACTTCCAAACTACTGCTCAAAGGGTTTGCTTTATCGGCGCTAAGTGCAGCCCTGCTGGCGTGCGGCGCGGCGACCAATAATTTGTCTGATCCGGTTACGGACACCACGACCACCACTTGCGGTACCTCCTCCGGATTGTGTGTAACCGGTCAGTTGCTTGATGACCCTGTTGGGGGCATCAACTACGAGTGTGATGATGTCAGTAATGTCACCACTGCCGAGGGCTACTTTGAATGCCCGAATAATACCGTGGTTACATTTTCGGTTAAATCAACAACCGGCAATCGTAAGGTGACGCTTGGTTCGACGGTGATCAAGGCTGTTGTCCTGAGTGTTCTTGATTCGACCTCCGGTAAAGTGAAGTATCAGCCGCAGCTGGTGCAAGTGACACCGTTTAATTTAGTGGATGAGGGTGACAAGCTGGAGTCACTTGAAGGATCGGATATTGCGACCGACCGTGTCGTGAATTTGATGCGCTTCATGCAGGGGTTAGGCACGCCGGCTGAAATGATTCCGGCTCCTTCCGGCATGATTTCGGTGTCGCAGGCAACCAGGGACAAGCTCGATCTGCTGACCAGTGATGTTGGTGCTGGTACCTTTGCCAATACCGATCAACTTAATTCCCTGATGACGACAATCGGTTTGGTGATGCCATCGGCGGCGAATGCCAAGGCTCGGTTTCTGGCAGGTCAGCATACGGTTCTTGGCGGATTATATGAAGCCGTTCCACAGGTCTTCTCAATCACGCGCGCCGAAGATGATGTGGTTGAAACCGGCATGGTTGGCCAATATGGTACGACAACCGTCCAGAAGGACACCAATGGCAATGTAATCAACCGTATTGCCAATAAAGCGGTTGAGGCTTTGCTTGTTTTGCTGGACCGTGAGGGTAAGTCGATTGCGGTTGGCCTTGAATGGAAGGGACAAACCCAATCGGGCGCCTCTGATATTAATATTCCGAAAAGTATTAGTGACTTGCGTTTTAAAGTTGCCCCTTCGGATGTGGTTCCTGTCAATGACAGTCTGGGCTTCCTGTTTTCAGGCCGCGTGAAGCCCGGATTCAAGTTCAAGGTAGTGGATAACGATACCGGCCTTGATGATGGTTTTATTGAGGTGACTCAAGGGATTAATCAGCAGGGTTATATTACGGGCCACCCCTTTGTGTATCGTACGTTGTTTGGCATCAAAGAAAGTGCGGATGTCCCGCTGGAACGTCTTGGCAAGTGGCACCGTCTGGATAAAAACGGCAATCAGACATATACCGGGACACTGAATATGGAGCGTAAGCGCCGCTTTGATCCCTTGCTTGACCCCACAGGTTGGAAAACGAATGATTCGGTGGCGGTTGGTCAAACTCCGATATTTCCCCTTCATTTCCGGATGACCTTCCGTGACAGTAATGTCAGTACGGCGGGCGGGTGCGCGTCTACCAATGGCTGTGAGGTCGGCACTGTCGGTGTCACGGTACTTGAAAACGGGAATATCATCAGCGATATGAATGATGATTGCAGTGCGGTAGATGCTTCCCTGATGGATGGTCTTGGTCAACAGGAATACAGGCTTGGGGCGGTGTCAGCTCTCCTGAATCTGGAAGGAAGCTATTTCTTCAGTCCCGTCATGCTGTTCTCCCAGATTCCTGGCTGGGAAAAATACTCGGGCACGGTCGTTGGTGCTGCCGGGCGCAAGGCGCGTATCGATATCTCGCATATTGCGTCGCGGCAGATCTCCATGCTGTCGTTCGAGGCGGACGCCGCTGACTCCACGAAGTTGTCCGCAAAAGCGGCGGAGTGGTTGAATTATACGAAGGCCCTGCGCTATTCCCAGACCTATCCGGCGTCTCAAGACAAAACGGCTAATCTTCCCAAAGCCTCAGGTGTTATTTCCGGAATCGCATTACAGGCCTGCTATAACCCGGTTCCCAAGTCGGCGCCCTGAAGTCTTGATTGGACAGACCGGCCATAAAAACCCGCATTAATGCGGGTTTTTTATGGCCGGTCTGTCAAGGCGTACGTTGTGCAGCTTAACGGGCCAAACGTCTGCGGAACAAAGGCAACGGCTGGTCAACACTGGCCTGATAGGCCTCACTGAAGTCGTCCAGGCCGGTGAGGGCGACGTCAATATTTTTATCGGCTCTGACCGCGAAGCTGTCAAAACCACAGCGCTTCAGGTAGAACAGATTGTCCTTGAAGACGTCACCCGTGGCCCGTAACTCACCGGTGAAGCCCATGCGGTTGCGCAGCAGCCACGCATGGGAATAGCCGCGGCCATCGGCAAATGCCGGAAAATGCAGGGCAATCATATCCAGTTGCGTCACGGCATCACCCAATAATTCTGGGTGCTGGTCCGGTTTCAGTTCAACCGCCTTCGGCCCTGAATGAGCCAGAAAAGCCTCGCGGTGTTCCTGGAAATAGGCCAGGCTTACGCACACAGCGCCATTGGCTGGCAGTTCACCTTCCGATATCGGCTGGTAACGATCATCGATAATTTGCCGGTCTTTAATGATTTTAGGCATAGATACGCTCCTTGAACTTTTCAATGCCGATACGGCGGTAGGTGTCGAGGAAGCGCTCACCATCCGCACGGTTATCCAGATAGGTGTTCAGGATTTCTTCGATGACGTTGCCCATGTCTTCCGCAAAGAAGGACGGGCCGAGGATATCGCCAATCGCGGCGCCATGGTCGGAACTGCCGCCGAGGGTAATCTGATAGTATTCCTCGCCCTTCTTGTCGACGCCCAGAATGCCGATATGGCCGACATGGTGGTGGCCGCAGGCATTCATGCAGCCTGATATGTTGATATCAAGCAGGCCGATGTTGTAGACCTGATCCATATCGTCAAAACGGCGCTGGATCTGTTCAGCAATGGGAATGGATTTGGCGTTGGCCAGCGAGCAGAAGTCACCTCCCGGACAGCAGATGATATTCGTGAGGAAGCCAATGTTGGCGGTGGCGAAGCCGGCAGCGCGCAGTTTTTCCCACAACTCGGGCAAGGCGGTCTGGGGAACGTCGGCCAATACGATGTTTTGTTCATGCGTGGTGCGGATTTCACCAAAACTATAAGCATCCGCCAGATCAGCCACCATTTCCAGCTGGGCATCAGTGACATCACCAGGGGCCACGCCGGTGCGTTTCAGCGATAAAGTCACAATGCGATAGCCGGGCTTCTTATGCGCAAAGGTATTGTGCTGGTGCCAAAGCGCAAACGCCGGGTTGGCCTGCAGGGCGTCGGTTAACGCGGGAGGATGGTCGCTAAGCGAGTTGTCATAAGCCGGTTCGGTGAAGTAGGAGGCCAGGCGGGCAAACTCACCATCCGGGACAATCAGATTGCCGTGCTGCAGATGCGCGAATTCGGCTTCCACCAGTTCAGCAAATTTTGGCGGCGTCAGCGCCTTCACCAGAATCTTGATACGCGCCTTGTATTTGTTGTCGCGTCGGCCATAGAGGTTGTAGACCCGGAGGATGGCTTCAAGATAGGCAATCAATTCACGCTGGGGCACGAAGTCACGAATGATGGCGCCCACCATCGGGGTTCGGCCAAGACCGCCGCCCACCAGGATGCGATAGCCCGGCTCACCGGCGGCGTTGGTGGTCATGTATACGCCGATGTCATGCACGGCGGTCGCGGCGCGGTCCACGTCCGGATGCGCGTTCACGGCAATCTTGAACTTCCGGGGAAGGAAGGCAAACTCCGGGTGGAAGGTCGACCACTGGCGAATCAGTTCGCAGGTTGGCCGGGGATCCGCGATTTCACCGGCCACCGCTCCCGCGAACTGGTCGGTAGTGGTGTTGCGGATGCAGTTGCCGGAGGTTTGGATGGCATGCATCTGGACGCTGGCCAGATCCGCCAGGATATCGGGTACTTCTTCCAGCAGGGGCCAGTTGAACTGGATATTCTGGCGTGTGCTGACATGGGCATAGCCGCGGTCATAACGGCGGGCAATGTGCGCCAGCATCCGGACTTGCCGGCTGGACAGCAGGCCATAAGGCACGGCAATCCGCAGCATGGGGGCGTAACGCTGGATATAGAGGCCGTTCTGCAGGCGGAAAGGGCGGAATTCGTCATCCGTCAGTTCACCGGCCAGATAGCGACGGGTCTGGTCACGATACTGGGCTACGCGTTCATCAACGATTTTCTGGTCGTAGGCGTCGTACTGGTACATGAAATAAGCCTGGGCATGGGGCTGGATTTTGAGGGTTGTGAGCTTAACAAGGCTTACTTCATAAGAAAAATACTTTTTCTCTATATGATTGAACTGTTTCGCTTATAAGCATATCCGGCCGATTCACCCCGATACAGTTTGAGTCAGCGGCTGCCAATCGGCTAATGATAAAATCCCCTGTCATTCATTCGAGAGCTGTGACCGAGATGGAAAGGGTATTGCGGAAGATATCTTCCCGCCGCCAGAAACAGGTGTCAGGCCTGCTGGTTTTCGCCGTCATTTATTCCTGCGCCGGTTTTCTGGGAGCGCCGGTATTGGTGAAAAAGCTGGGGCAGGATTACGTTCGTGACACGCTGAAGTTGCGGCTCTCGGTGGCCAAGGTTGAAGTCAATCCGTGGCGGCTTGCGTTGCGTCTGGACGGCCTCTCCGTTACAGAGCCCGACGGCACGGCGTTGGTCTCCTTGCAAAGCCTGTATCTCAATGTGGATTCGCTGGCCTCTGTCTGGCGACGGCAGCTTGAAGTGGAGGATTTGGATATTGTGGCGCCCGTAGTCAATGCTCGCATTGACGCTTCCGGAAAGTTGAATCTGTTGGCGCTGGTGCCGCCGGAGGATCCGGAAGATACGGGTGAAACTCCCTGGCGTCTGGCCGCGCTTGGGATACATCAGGGGCACCTGGAATTACGCGATGAAAGCCGGCCGCAACCCTTCAGTACCCGCCTCGAACCACTGGAACTGCAACTCTATAATCTCAGTTCACAAACGGACGGCGCCGGTCAGTATCACTTTGAGGCGGAAACCGGGAAAGGAGAGCGTCTGGAGTGGAAAGGCAGTGTCGCACTGAATCCGATCCGCTCAGAGGGCTATCTGGCCGTAAAAGGCTTACAGGCGGCAACCGTGGCGGATTACGCCCAGAATACACTGCCACTGACGGTCAGTCAGGGCCGGATATCCCTTTCCGGGCAGTACCGGCTGCAGATGGAACACGAAGTACCCGAACTGCATCTGACCGGGGTGGCGATTAATGTGGAGGATTTGCAGGGAGCGACCGTCGCACCAAATCCCATCGAGATTGCCGTGAAACAGATTGCCATGCGTGAGTTGGCGCTGGACTGGCCGGAGCAGGCCGCGCGGCTGCCGGAACTGGTCTTGCGTGGCCTGGCTGTATCTGATGCCGACCATGTCTGGGTGTCGCTGGGGGAAATGACGCTGAACCGGGCGTCGTGGATGCCCAAGCCGGGCAAGGCGGTAGTGGGAGCGCTGGGTTTCAGGAATATCCGTTTGCAGGATACCGGCGGGACACCCTTGCTGGTGCTTCCCGCTCTGCAGGTTACCGACGCCGCGGTACAGCCGGAAGGCCGTCGTCTGGAATCAGGTTCGATCCATATAAAGGAAGGCGAGACCCGATTTACACGGTACTCCGCCACGGACAATAACTGGCAGCGTTTTGTGGATACGCTGGACAAGCGGCTTGGCCCGCCAGTAGTGGGCAAGGCCGCAGCACCCGCTTCCGCGCCGTGGCAAGTGGCCTTGGGCGAGTTATCGGTCACAGGATTTCGGGTGGCGGCAGAAGACAGGACTCCGCTGAAACCGGTTTTGCTTCCTTTATATATCAATCAGTTCACCGTTCGCCCCGAACGGGACTTGCAGAAGCCGCATCAATTTGAGGGACTGATGGAAATCGGCCGGTCAGCCAAATTGCAATTATCCGGCCAGCTGCATGAATCGCCCCTGAAACTGATGGGGCAGGTGGACCTGCAGGGATTCGATCTTGGGCCGGTGACGCCCTACCTGTCTGACTTTGCCCGATTCCAGCTGGAAAGCGGCAAGCTTGGCCTGAAGGGGAAATTCAGCGTACAAGAAGCCAAAAGCTGGCTGGCCACGTATCAGGGTTCGGTGGGTATTGATGATTTTGTGGCGAATGACCTCTATTTGCAGGAGCAGTTTCTGGCCTGGAAACGTCTGCAACTGCGCGATCTGGATTTCAATCTGGAACCGATGCGGATGAAGGTGCGGGAAGTGATGGCGGATCAACCCTTCACCCGCCTGATGATTCTTCCCGATAAGTCGTTGAACGTCAGCCAGATTCTGGCGGCGACCACCCCGAGTGCTCCCGCCAAGCCTGTTGTCAGCAAGGTGCAGCCGCCGTCGCCAGTGGATATTGGCAAGGTCAAGGTGCGGAATGGCTCCATGCTGTTTGCCGATCTGAGCCTGAAGCCCCAGTTTGCGACCGGCATCGAATCACTGAACGGGGAAATCCGCGATATCAGCACGCGCCCGGGGAAGGTAGCCGAAGTGGCGCTTCAGGGCCGGGTGGACCAGTATGGTAAGGCGGATATCCAGGGCAAGATCAATCCGCTGGCCCCGGATAACCAGACTGAGATGGCGCTGAAGTTCGAGAATGTGGAGTTGACGACGTTGACCCCGTATTCCGCCAAGTTTGCCGGGTACCGTATTGATAAGGGTAAACTGTCGCTGGATCTGAATTATCACATTGAGAACCGCCGGTTGCAGGCGACCAACCGCGTAGTGCTGAACCAGTTGACGCTGGGTGAAAAGGTGGATAGCCCGGATGCGGTCAACATGCCGCTGCGACTGGCCTTGGCCTTGCTGAAGGATGGCAAGGGAGTCATTGATCTGGATCTTCCCATCAGCGGCAGCCTGGATGATCCCCAGTTCCGCGTTGGCCCGATCGTCTGGAAAGCCTTTGTAAATGTCGTGACCAAGGTGGCGACAGCGCCGTTCCGTTTTATTGCCGGTCTGGTGGGCGGCGGCGAGGATATGGACAGCTTGCCCTTCGAACCCGGTGCGGCTGCCGTGAGTCCGCAAGCACATGAACGGTTGATGAAGCTGGCGCAGGCGCTGGCCCAGCGTCCGCAGCTTCGGGTGGAGTTGCGAGGTGCTTATGATGCCGTGCTGGATCGGCAGGCGATTCGTAACGCGCATCTGGATGATGCCCTGAAGGCGATGACCCTGAAGTCGCCCAAGCCGTCGGATGCTCTCGAAGCGCTCTATCTCGATAAATTTGGCGCGGAATCCCTGAAGCAGAAAAAAGCCTTGGCCTTGCGTCCTGCAGGGGGGCAGGAGCTGGCGCTGGCGACGGAGGCTTATCGCGCTTCCTTGCGTTCCGCGCTGCTGGAGCAGGACGCGGTGGCGGACGGAGAACTGCGGCAACTGGCGCTGGATCGCAGCCGCGGATTGCGACAAATACTGATTGAGGCAGGCAAGGTCGAGGACGCCCGGGTGTATGTGCTGGAACCGGAGGCGGGGGTGGCTGTGGATGGCCGGGTTGTCAGTCACGCGACCTTGAATGCCCTGTAATGGCAGTGTGGTTGGCGTTAAAAGCCAATAAGTCCGATTGTATGACAATGAGTCAAAAGGGTACAATCAGAGCCGTGCTAGCATTTTCAGGCGTATGAAACCATGCGGGATCTCGAGGACGACATGACATTCAAGGCTGCCGAAAGTCTGGCCGAACAAATTGCCCGCCATGTGGGACGGCAAATCATCACCGGCGATCTGGTGGAAGGGGAGCGAATCCAGGAGTTGCGGATCGCCAGTGAGTTGAACGTCAGCCGCGGTTCCGTGCGGGAGGCGCTGCTGATTCTGCAGCGCCGCCATCTGATTAATATTTATCCACGGCGTGGAGCGGTGGTGGCGGAAATGTCCGCGCAGCAGATCCGCAGCCTGTTCGAGGTCATTACCCTGCTGTTGTCCTTGCTGGTCAGGCGCGCCGCCGACAATTGGCGTCAGGCGGATGTGGAGGGTTTTACCTCCCTGCTGGAGAAAATGCAGCAAATGGTCAGGGATGGCGATATTGAGGGTTTTTACGAGGGGTCGTTTACGTTTTTCCGCATGTCATATCGTTTCAGCATGAATCCTTATATCGAGGAGATGTTGGAGGATTTACAGCCGGCGTTACAGCGCAGCTATTACCTGGCCCTGCATACCAATAAGCGCGAGCTTCAGGAAGCGTTTAATTTCTTCAAGGGAGTTCTGGAATCTGTATTGTTGCGCAAGGGCGATGCCGCGGCGGAGTTGGTGGGTGATTTCTGCCACCATTTGCGCAATCTGGTGCTGGATTCCCTGGCCCGCATGAAGCAGATTGAATTGGCGTGGGCCCAGCGTTCCCGCCGCTAAAGCGGTGCTTTAGTATCCAGGGATGGTCATGGCAGGTATTACCGCTGTCATTATCCCGGGATTGACGGATTTCCGTCCGAATTAAGGGTTCTGTGCTTCCCCATACATCTTTTGTTGCAATTTCGCGCGGGTGCCGCACTTTTTTTCATTAGAATTCATCGTGTTTCTGCAGGGATGCAGACGGTTCCCTTCTTCATTCGCGGCTCGTGCCGACGGATGTGGCGAAGAATTTTTATCCAAATCCGGCTTCCGTTGTCATGCGCCTCAAAAGTATAAAACTGGCGGGTTTCAAATCATTTGTCGACCCGACAACGGTTCCCTTTCCAAATAACCTGACGGCTATTGTCGGCCCGAACGGTTGCGGCAAATCCAATGTGATTGATGCGGTGCGCTGGGTGATGGGGGAATCCTCGGCCCGGTATTTGCGCGGCGAATCGATGGCGGATGTGATTTTCAATGGTTCGACCACCCGCAAACCAGTCGGACAGGCCAGTATCGAACTCATTTTTGATAATCAGGATGCCTCGCTGGCCGGCGAATATGGTCGTTACGCCGAAATAGCGGTGAAGCGGCAAGTCAGCCGCGAGGGAAAATCTGATTATTATCTGAACGGAAGCCGCTGCCGGCGCAAGGATATTACCGACATTTTCCTGGGCACCGGACTGGGACCCCGCTCTTACGCCATTATTGAACAAGGCATGATTTCACGCCTGATTGAGGCGCGTCCCGAGGAGTTGCGCAGTTACATTGAAGAAGCGGCCGGAATTTCCCGCTACAAGGAGCGTCGCAAGGAAACCGAAACCCGTCTTGCCAATACCCGCGACAATCTTTCCCGCCTGAACGATATTCGTGAAGAATTGGCGCGCCAGTTGGCGCATTTGCAAAAGCAGGCGGACGCTGCCGAGAAATACCGTCGTTTCAAGGCGGAAGAGCGTGAAGCCAAGGCGCAGTTGTTTGCCTGGCGCTGGCAGGCCATGCATGGTGAACAGCAGTCGTTGGAGTCGGAGATTCAGGCGCGGGGCGAAGCCCTGGCGCAGACCCTGCAACAGCAACAGGGAATCGAGGAGTCGCTGGCCGCCGCGCGCAGCCGTGAAGAACAGGGGCATCAGGCGGTGCTGGCGGCCCAGAATGCCTTGCATGGCGCTCGTAATGCCGTGAACTCGACCGAGCAGCAGATTCGCCATCAAAGCCAGCGGCAAGAGCAAATGCGCATGCAGGTTGAAAGCTTGCGGCAGCGTTGCCAGCAGAGCGGCGATGAGCGTTCGCATGACGCGGCGGAACTGGATGAGCTGCTGGCGTCGCTGGAAACCCTTCAGCCCGCGATGGAGGAGGCTCAGGCCGCGCACGAAGAGGCCATGTTCCGGCTGGAGAGCGGGGAGTCCGGCCTGCAGCAATTGCAGTCGCGTCTTGAACAAGTCCAGCGTGAAGTCGCGGCGGCCGGGTCGCGGGTTCAGGTGGGGCAGGGGCGCATACTGGCGCTTGAACAAAGCCTGATGCGCGCTCAGGAGCGCCGAAGCCGCCTGACGCAGGAGCTGGGCCAGTTCGCCACGGATGATCTGCTGCTGGATGTGGCTGAGCATCAGGAGGAGCTGGCCTTACTGGACCAGCAGTTGCAGGAAACACAGTTGCAGTTGGAGCAGCTGGGCGAAAACATCGTGCGCGGCTCCAGGCGGCAGCAGGAGCTGGCCAGAATGCTGCATGTCACCAAGACCGAACAGCAGCAGGTGCAGGGGCGGCAGTCGGCGCTGGCCGCGCTGCAGCAGGCGGCTTTGGGGCGGGATAACCGCGATCTGAATGCATGGCTGGCCGAGCGGGGCCTTGATAAGGCTCCGCGCCTGGGTGAGGTCCTGCGTGTCAGCGGGGGGCATGAGGGACTGATGGAAGGGGTGCTGGGAGAGTCGCTCTCGGCGCTGGTGGTGGAGGATATCCGCCGGATTTCCCTGGCGAATGCGCCTCATGTGATGCTGGTCGAGCGGCCGGGCGAACCCCACCCCGCTGTCTCACCGGATCAGTTAGCCGGTTTCCTGGCCGAGCCTTGCGGGATTGATTGGTTGGCGGGCATCCGTCTGGCGGCAGACCTTGCCGAAGCCTTGTCTGCGCGCGGCACGTTGGCGCCGGGTGAAAGTTTCGTGACCCCTGAGGGTTATTGGGTCGGTCGTCATTGGCTGCAGGTTTTTGCGGCGAAATCGGAAGACAGCGTGATTGCGCGCCAACAGGCCATCGCGGGTTTGCTGGCGCGGCTGGACAGTCTGGAGTCCGAAGTCCAGGTGCTGCAGGAAGAACAGCAGGTTAACAGCGCGGCCTTGCAGGCGGATGAAGAGCGTCGCGGCTTGTTGCAGAAGCAGTTGTCCCGGGAGTTGCAGGATCGCGGCGCCCGGCAGTCCCGGCTGGCGGGCCTGCAGGCGCGGCTGACACAGACCCAGTTGCAGGCGCAGCGCGTCCGTGAAGAGCTGGCCGAAATGGATGAGCAGGGGCGGCAGGATGCGGAAACCCTGGCCGAATACCGGCTGGCCCACCAGGATGACCTGGAGGCGTGGCAGTCCGCGCAGTCCATGGAAAGCGGGATTCTCGACCAGCGCGAAGCGCTGCGCGGTCAGGTTGCCGGTTTGCGGCAGACCTTGCAGGAAGTTCGAACCACCAGCCATCGACTGGCGCTGGAATTACAGGGCCACCAGACCCGTGAGCGGGCGCTTCGCCAGAATCTGCAGCGCAATGATCAGCATTTGTCGGAGTTGCGCCAGCAAGCGCGGATGCTGGAGGATGAGCTGGCGCATCAGCAGGAGCCTTTGGCTGAATTGTCCTTGCAGCATGAGGCGTTATTGCAACTGCGGGTTCAGGCGGAAGAACAGGTTGTCGCCGCCGAAAGCGCCTTGCAGGAAGCCGGGCGGTTATATCGTGAAATGGAACAGAATCGTCATCACCTGTTTGCCAGTATTGAACCCCTGCGGCAGGAACTCGAATCCAAACGCATGCAATGGCAGAATGTCGCTTCGCGTCAGGAATATCTGCTGGAGCAGATTCGTGAGCTGGGCGTTGAGCTGGACGAGATAATCGCGGGCCTGCCGGAGGATATTGAAGAAGGGGTTTGGCAGTCGCGCCTGGAGCAACTGGCGGTGCGTATCAGCCGCTTGGGCGCCATTAACCTGGCCGCCATCGAGGAATACCAGCAACAGGCGGAGCGCAAGAGCTTCCTGGATGCACAATCCGCCGATCTTGAGGAGGCGGTGGAAAAGCTGGAAAACGCCATCAAGCATATCGATCGTGAAACCCGCACCCTTTTCATGGATACCTATAATCAGGTGAATGCCGGGTTACAGCATCTGTTTCCCAAAGTATTCGGGGGAGGAGAGGCTACCCTCAATCTGGTGGGTGATGACACGCTTAACAGTGGCGTTACAATTATGGCCCGTCCGCCGGGTAAAAAAAATTCAACAATTCATTTATTATCCGGTGGCGAGAAAGCGCTCACAGCATTATCATTGGTTTTTGCTATATTCCAGTTGAACCCGGCGCCTTTTTGTTTGCTGGATGAAGTTGATGCACCACTGGACGACGCAAACGTAAGCCGTTTCTGTCGTCTTGTAGAGGAAATGGCACAAAAGGTGCAGTTTATTTACATTACACACAACAAAATCGCCATGGCTATGGCACAACAACTTATGGGGGTCACCATGCATGAACCTGGGGTTTCACGCTTGGTGGCTGTGGATGTTGAACAGGCTGCAGCCTTGGCAGCCGCTTGAGGTTTCTTAACTATGGAAAACTGGATTTGGGGGGCGGTCGCC
>DASUIM010000205.1:0-2875 GCA_036279775.1 Fluviicoccus sp.
GACGTTATTCTGATTACCGGCCGCGAGTGGGGGCGGCAGCCACTCTTTTTATCACAAATTGTGCATTTTATCGCGGATATCCGCCAAATGACGGCGGCTGACCAGCAGCTTGTCCGGGATTCCCTTCAGGCGCACCTGATACTGTCCGGAAGGCAGCAACTCCAACCCTTCGAGGAAGGTGGCGGACATCAAGGCGTTGCGGTGCACGCGGATGAAACGGTCGCCGAATTCGGTTTCCAGCTCTTTGAGTGTCTCGTCGATCAGCACCTGGCCCTTGGTGTGACGGACGGTGACGTATTTCTGGTCGGCGAGGAAGTAGTAGATTTCGTCCAGCGGCACCAGCTCCAGGCCGCGATGGGTGCGGGCGGTGATGTGGTTGCGGGTGGCGCCGGGCTTGCCGTCGTCATTGGCCTGCTCGCGGATGTGCTGCAACTGGGCGCGGTTGACGCGGGTGGCGCGGGATAGCGCTTCGTTGAGCAGGTCACGGCGCACCGGCTTCAGCAGATAGCCGATGGCCTCGACCTGAAAGGCGGCCAGGGCGTGTTCGTCAAAGGCGGTAATGAAGATGACCGCGGGCGGGTTGGGCAGGCGCGCCAACTCCTCGGCGCAGGCAATGCCGTCCATGACCGGCATGCGGATATCGAGCAGCACCAGATCGGGTGTCAGGGTCGCGACCTTGCTCAAGGCGTCCAGGCCGTTCTCGGCCTCGCCGACCACTTCGCAGTTGGCCGCGTCACGCAGCATGCGCACCAGACGATCCCGGGCCAGCGCCTCATCGTCACATACCAGAACTTTCATACGGCCTCCGCTGTTATCTCTATTCTTGGAGAGCTTTCGCAACCTGCGGCACCAGAGCAAAGGGATAGCTCAGGTAGGTGGTGTACAGGTTTTCAGTCGCTTGTGAATGTAGTTTAGCCTTTTCCCCGTAATGCGCGCGCAGGCGTTCCTTGATATTGCCCAGCGCCATCCGGTTCCCTTTGTGCTGACTGCGTCTGTCCGGATAATACGGGTTTGTGATGACGATCGTCACCTCCTGCCCGGTCCATGTCACCAGAATTGTGACCTTGGCGGGGCTGGAAGCCGGCTCCACCCCGTGATAAATGGCATTTTCCAGCAGCGGTTGCAAGGTCAACGCCGGAATTCTGAGGCCGGGAGGCAAATTTTCAACCCGCCAGTCCAGTGTCAGACGGTTTCCCAGCCGGATATGCTCGATATTGAGGTAGCGCTTGCACAGTTCCAGCTCGTCAGTCAGCGGCACCTCGCCCTCCGCCTTCAGGCTGGCGCGGAACAGCGAGGACAAATCCTCCACCACCTCTTCCGCCATGTCCGGATCCACCGAAATCAGGCTGGCGATGATATTCATGGAATTGAACAGGAAGTGCGGCCGGATACGTGCCTGCAGCGCTTGCAGCCGCGCCGTCAATTCGGTGCGCTGCCGCCGCAACAGTTGCTCCTGCAGGAAGAAATAGCGCAGGACCAGACCGGCGATGATACCGCCCATGATCAGGTTCCGCGCCAGCGCCAGCACCAGCTTCACCTCGCCCGGCTGGCGGATGTTGAGGAACAGCAGCACGCCTTCCGCCAGAAAGGTGAAGAAGGCCACCAGCGCCAGGAACAGGAAGAAAATGATGAAGGCGGCGTAGGAGCGGCGCACACGCATCAATTGCGGGCGCAGGGCGCAGAACAGTCCGGCCGAGCTCATCGCCACCCACGCCAGCAACAGTGACTTCAGGCCCAGCGCCACCCAGGGAAAGGGACTGAGCGTGGTGATTTCCGTCATCAGCAGGAACAGCGCCAGCAACTGGCTGACCACCAGCAGCTTGAACACCGCCGCCATGTTACAGAAATCGGGCAGGAAAAAATCATCCCCGGCCGGGGTGCTGGCATCGGGCGCGGGTCGGGGGGTTTCGGACATGATTCCTGATATACTCGTTGCTGTTATTTTTATCACCCGTGATCCCATTTCCCTATGAGCACTACGTCATCTTCCATGTGGGGCGGTCGCTTCAGTGAAGCCACAGACGCCTTTGTGGCCGAATTCACCGCGTCTGTCAATTTTGACAAGCGACTGTACCGTCACGATATCCAGGGCTCCATCGCCCACGCCACCATGCTGGCCCGCGCCGGGGTGCTGACCGAAGCCGAGCGCGACGCCATCCGCGAGGGCCTGACTGCCATTCAGGCCGACATCGAGTCCGGCAACTTCGAGTGGCGCGTCGACCTGGAAGACGTGCACATGAACATCGAATCGCGCCTGACCGACCGCATCGGCATCACCGGCAAGAAGCTGCACACCGGTCGCAGCCGCAACGACCAGGTCGCCACCGACATCCGCCTCTACCTGCGCGATGAAATCGACTTCCTGCTGGGCGAGGTCCGCCGCCTGCAGACCGGCCTGCTGGATCTGGCCGAGCGTGAAGCCCACACCATCATGCCCGGCTTCACCCACTTGCAGACCGCCCAGCCCGTGACCTTCGGCCACCACCTGCTGGCCTGGTTCGAGATGCTGGTGCGCGACGGCGAGCGCCTGGCCGACTGCCGCAAGCGCGTCAACCGCCTGCCGCTGGGCTCGGCCGCGCTGGCCGGCACCACCTACCCCATCGACCGCGCCTACACCGCCGAGCTGCTGGGTTTCGAAGCCGTCTGCGAGAACTCGCTGGACGCCGTCTCCGACCGTGATTTCGCCATCGAGTTCTGCGCCGCCGCCGCGCTGACCGTGACCCATCTGTCGCGCATGAGCGAAGAACTGATCCTGTGGAATTCGCAGCAGTTCAAGTTCGTCGATATCCCGGACCGCTTCTGCACCGGCTCCAGCATCATGCCGCAGAAGAAGAACCCGGACGTACCGGAGCTGGTGCGCGGCAAAAGCGGCCGC
>DASUIM010000206.1:0-1224 GCA_036279775.1 Fluviicoccus sp.
GCGTTCGTCATAATGAGCGTTGAACAGCGAGAGCTGCTGATGGCCGTGGACGACGTCGCAGGTATCATCGATGTCGAGCGTGACGGATGCCGGCTCGCGCGGGTAGCTATCCATCCATGCGTCGACCAAAATGTAGGTCAGCCGGATCACGTCGCGCAGGCGCGGAGCATTCTCCAGCCGCGACAGCGTCGGCTGGGAACACAAATCCCGGCCCGTGTCCGGCAGCCGTCCGCAGGCCAGTTTGAATGCCGGATCGGACCTCAGATGATCGAGGTCGTCGGCGTCCTCGTAGCCGCAGCAGATCGCGAACATGCGAGCGCGGAACATATCGACCAGGCTGTGCACGACCCGCGTCGGATCGCGCCGATCCGGGAACACCCGGGCCAGATTGTTGGCCAAACCGAGACGCCGCTCGGCCATCGCCAGAAGCATCACGCCCCCGTTCGAGGTTAGGCGCCCACCATCGAAGGCAGCTGTGACTTTCTTGGCGTGAACGGCTGGAAACGAGAAGGGCGGAATCGTATCGTCGGTCATGGCGGGCGTGGCGTTCGCGGTTGGAGGTGATGGGGTTGGCTTCGCAACCGAATCCTACGCCGCATCAGCGCTTTACCCCTCAGACGCACTCTTACGAATAAGACGGGTTAAGTTGAAGAAAGATTGAGTGACTCCCGATCATTTCTGTGCCGAAACGTGGAGTCGCGGTCGTGCCGCGTCCAAAGAAACCGGCGCGAGCGGCCTATTAGACGCGGTAGGTGCTCAGCCTCCGAAACGAGACTATCAAGCATGAAGAGATCGAGCGCGAGGCAGAGGTTTTATTTGTGTTGAATTCTTGCTTCTCGATAGTGGTCTGAAATCGTATCATCGGTCATGGCGGGCGTGGCGTTCGCGGTTGAAGGTGATGGGGTGGCTTCGCAACCGAATCCTACGCCGCATCAGCGCTTTACACCACGCTCGCCAGCCTCTCAGGCGCCCTCTCGCGAATAAGACGGGCTAGTGGCCGGAAGGACGATCCGGCCGATGGAGATGCTCGGCGCCGGCCTCACCCGGATGCGCGAGGGCGACTACGATGCGGCCATACCTCTCACTGGTCCGCCGGAGATCCGTGAGTTCTGCAGAGAAGCCAACCGGCTAGCTGCGACCTTCAAGCAACTAAGTCTCGACAACCGAAACCTCCTGCATAAGCTAGTCTCGCTGCAGGACGAGGAGCGCCGTCGGATCGCGCGA
>DASUIM010000207.1:0-2533 GCA_036279775.1 Fluviicoccus sp.
TTCCATTGCGGATGGCGTAACAGCCCCTTGCGCACGAAGACATGCATCAGCCGCACCTTCATCGCCGTGCGCACGCCGATGCCGCCCGGCCGCATGCCGCCCGGTGACGAGACATCGCGCCAGAAACCGGCCGTTTCCAGAAAGCGCCGGTTCGCCGACTCCCCGGCATATGCCCCGGTGAACACCAGCGGCTTGGTCACCGAATTTTCCTGATAGGCGTCCAGCGTGATCGCCCCGAGGAAACCGTACAGTTGCGGGCCGTAGCGGCGGAACACCCGCGCGCCCAGTTCCACCTTGGCCCAGTCGACCCAAGCGGGATCCTTTTCGGCTTCGGCAAACAGGGTTTTCAGACTGTCCGGGGCATCCGGCACCGCCTGCGCGCCCTGCTCCAGCGCCCGCTCGACCATCGCCCGTCCGGCAGCCTGCCCCTGTTGCAGGTAAACCTCTTCCACAAAACGCTCGGCGACCGGGTCGGCGTCGTAGTAGGACTCGGCCCAGGTGCGGATCACCGCGTCCGGCAACGTCGGCTGCTGACGCATCAGCACACGCGCCAGACGCACGCGCCAGACGTTGACCGGCTTGCGGATATTTTCGAAATACTGGAACTCGGTGGGAATGGGCCGGGACATGCTGCTACTCCGTCAACAGAACTGGTTGTGTTTATGTTCTGAACAGTTTCACGGCTAACTTACAAAGTATCAATTAAATCTGGATGATCGTACAAAATGAAAAGGCGGAGCCACGCCCCGCCTTTTCGCAGTAACCCTGGCTACCTTCATCACTTACCGGATTCTTCACGAGGCTCCGCTTCGGGCTTCCACGTAAACGGAAACTTCAGCTGCTTCACAAACCCGTTCGGCACATAATCCCCCAGCACCCCGTAATCGGACGGCCATTTCCGGTCCGACTTCACCGCCGTTCCGAACAGATGGTCAAGAAAGGCGAAATGTGCGGCGTAATTGCGGTCCAGCGCCTCCGCGTCCTGCGAATGGTGCCAGTGATGAAAATTGGGCGTCACGATCAGGTATTTCAAAGGCCCCAGACTGACCTTGACGTTGGCGTGGTTGAACACTGCCTGGAAGCCCACCACCACGATATAGGCGTCAATCACGTCCTTGGAAAAACCCAGCACGAACACCGGCGCCAGCACCAGCACGCGGGTGATCAGCAGTTCCAGGATGTGCTGCCGCGAACCGGCCAGCCAGTCCATGCTCTTGACGCTGTGATGCACCGCATGCAAGCGCCACAGCAGCGGCACCTCGTGATAGGCGCGATGCGTCCAGTACTGCACCAGATCGGCCACCAGGATGATCAGGAACAACGCCACCCAAAACGGCAGTCCCTGTACCCAACCTTGAATCCCGTCCTTCACCGCCCAGCCGAACATGCCCTGCAACACGTGGTTGGTCACCAGCAGCACCAGCCCCACGCCCAGATGGTTGACCATGAAGTGCTGCATGTCCGTCTGCCATTCGGGGCGGAACACGGCCTGCGGACGGTGCGGGAACAGCTTCTCGATCAGCACGAAAATCACTGTCGATTTCAGCAGGTCCAGAATCAGCCAGTCCAGGCCGATATACGGCGTGTTATCGGCAAACTCCCCCACCGGCACGCGGTGGCCGCCCATCATTGCCGCCAGGATGATCAGGAAAAAGGCCGCGCCGGACAGCCAGCGCGCCCGGTCGAGCACGATATTGAACAGGGCGATACCGCCGCCGCTCATCAGGCTCCAGAAAAGGATATGGCGCAGCAGCCCGACATCGTAGACATGGCGCAGTTCCGGCGTGGTCAGGTACGCGGGAAAGTGGAAGGCCAGCACCCCCAGAAAGGACAGGATAGCCAGGCCCAGGGCAACGACGCCGGATACCATGCCAACCCCGCGCGGCAGGTGGCCGCTGCTTTCGGACAGGCGGTTGAGTTTGTCGAGTTCACGCATGCGGATCATCCTTGAGCGGTTGTTATTGGGGTTTCATGGCGCTGTAGCGCGGCAGACCGTCGGCTACGGTTTCCCAGTCGGCCTTTGAGTCAATGTAGATATGATACGCATTTTCACAATTGAACGGGGTCTCGATGGTGCCAAGGCGCAGGCGGATCACGCCGGGCAAGTCGTCGCGGGCGCTGTAGAGCGGGCTACCACATTGGCTGCAAAAAACGCGGGCCTTGTGCGGCACGGCGCGGTATTCCTTGAGCAGCTCATGGCCCTGGACAATATGGAAACGCTCGGCCGGGACCGGGCTGACGGCCACGTAAGCCGAGCCCTGGGCCTTGCGGCACATCGAGCAATGGCACATCGAGATTTCATCGATCTGCCCGTGATATTCGTAACGGATGCCGTTGCACAGGCAGCTGCCGGTCAGCATGACAGTGTTTCCCTGAAGTAAAGTCCGCACAACCTAACATGCCGCGCGGGTGGTCAGGCAACCGGATTCACGCGGGACGGCTGTCTCGACCCCATAAAAAAACCCGCGCCATTGCTGGCGCGGGTATTCTGCCTTACCGGCGAAGCCCTTCCTTACTGGAAAGTCTCGCCCTT
>DASUIM010000208.1:0-2284 GCA_036279775.1 Fluviicoccus sp.
TCAATGGAGTCTTGTCATGACTATGACAACCGTTGGCGACTACAAGGTTGCCGATATTGCCCTGGCCGACTGGGGCCGCAAGGAAATCATCCTCGCCGAAGCCGAAATGCCCGCCCTGATGGGTCTGCGCCGCAAGTACGCCGCCGCCAAACCGCTGGCGGGGGCGAAGATCATCGGCTGCATCCACATGACCATCCAGACCGCCGTGCTGATCGAAACGCTGGTGGAACTGGGCGCGGAAGTGCGCTGGTCATCCTGCAACATCTTCTCTACCCAGGACCAGGCCGCCGCCGCCATTGCCGCCGCCGGGATTCCCGTCTTCGCCTGGAAGGGTGAGACCGAAGAAGAGTTCTGGTGGTGCATCGAGCAGACCGTGCTGAAGGACGGCAAGCCCTGGGATGCCAACATGATCCTGGATGACGGCGGCGACGTCACCTGGATCGTCCATGAAAAGTATCCGCAGATGCTGGAAAATATCCACGGCATCACCGAAGAAACCACCACCGGCGTGCACCGCCTGCTCGAGATGTGGAAGAAAGGTACGCTGAAGGTTCCGGCCATCAACGTCAACGACTCGGTCACCAAGTCGAAGAACGACAACAAGTACGGCTGCCGCCACTCGCTGAACGACGCGATCAAGCGCGGCACCGACATGCTGCTGGCCGGCCGTCGTGCGCTGGTGATCGGCTATGGCGACGTGGGCAAGGGCTCCGCGCAATCGCTGCGCCAGGAAGGCATGATTGTCCGCGTCACTGAAGTCGACCCGATCTGCGCCATGCAGGCCTGCATGGATGGTTATGAAGTGGTGTCGCCCTATCTGAATGGCATCAATACCGGCAAGGCCGCCGACATCGACACCCGGCTGCTGGGCGAAACCGATCTCGTCTGCACCACCACCGGCAACACCAACGTTTGCGACGCGGCCATGCTGGGCGCGCTGAAGAATGGTGCCGTGGTCTGCAACATCGGCCATTTCGATACCGAAATCGACACTGCCTACATGCGCGAAAACTGGCTGTGGGAAGAAGTGAAGCCGCAGGTGCACAAGGTTTACCGCACCTCGCCGGACTCGAAACTGGATCCGTCCAGCCCGAACTACCTGATCCTGCTGTCGGAAGGCCGCCTGGTCAATCTGGGCAATGCGACCGGCCATCCGTCGCGGATCATGGACGGCTCCTTCGCCAACCAGGTGCTGGCGCAGATGTACCTGTACGAGCAGAAGTTCGCTGACCACTCCGACGCCGTCAAGGCCGGGATGCTGAAGGTGGAAGTGCTGCCGAAGAAGCTGGACGAGGAAGTGGCCGCTGCCATGGTCGCCGGTTTCGGCGGCGTGCTGACGCGCCTGACCCCGACCCAGGCCGAGTACATCGGCGTGAACGTGGACGGACCGTACAAGCCGGATACGTACAAGTACTAAGCTACAGCAGGAAGCGTGCGACCGCTGTTCAGCGGCCGCACGCTTCCCCAGGATTCCATCATGTCCAGAAACATTCCCATTTCCTTCGAGTTCTTCCCGCCGAAGACGCCCGAAGGGGCGGAAAAGTTGCTGACCGTGCACCAGCAACTGTCAGCGCTGAATCCGCAGTATTTTTCCGTGACTTACGGCGCCGGGGGCTCCACCCGCGAGCGGACGCTGAGCACGGTGTTCGACCTGCACGCCATCGGCCCTGCCCCGATTGCCCCTCACCTGTCCTGCATCGGCGACGCCAAAGCCGCTTTGGCGGATTTGCTGGACGGCTACAAGGCCAAGGGCATCAACCGCCTGGTGGCGCTGCGCGGCGACCTGCCCTCCGGGCAGATGACGCTGGGCGAACTGCCCTACGCACGTGATCTGGTGGCCTTCGTGCGCGAGCACAGCGGCGATCATTTCCATATTGAAGTGGCGGCCTACCCGGAAATGCATCCGCAAGCGGACAGCTACGAAGCTGACCTGCGCAACTTCATCGCCAAGGTACAGGCCGGAGCGAACAGCGCCATTACCCAGTTTTTCTTCAACGCCGACGCCTACTGGCATTTCATGGACCGGCTGGCCCGGGCCGGGGTGAACATCCCGGTGATTCCCGGCATCATGCCCATCACCAACGCCTCCAACCTGATCCGGTTCTCGGACAGTTGCGGCGCGGACATTCCGCGCTGGCTGCGCAAGCAGTTGCTGGCCTACGGCGATGACAGCGCCAGTATCAAGGCGCTGGGCGAAACCGTGGTGGCTCGTCTGATCGAGGAACTGATTCAGGGCGGCGCCCCGGCGTTCCATTTCTATACGATGAACCAGACCGAGGCGACA
>DASUIM010000209.1:0-41917 GCA_036279775.1 Fluviicoccus sp.
ACGCTGGCCGCGCAACTGGACGAGCACCGTCAAGGCACCCTCTGCTTCTACGGCCCGCCCGGCACCGGCAAGACCGCCTACGGCCGCTGGCTGGCCGACCGGCTGGAAATGCCGCTGCTGGTGCGCCGTGCTTCCGACCTGCTGGGAGCTTATGTCGGCGAGAATGAACAGCGCATCGCCGCCGCCTTCCGCGAGGCCGACCAGGAAAACGCCATCCTGCTGCTGGATGAAGTGGACAGCTTCCTGCAAGACCGCCGCCAGGCGCGGCAATCGTGGGAAGTGACGCTGGTCAACGAGATGCTGACGCAGATGGAAAGCTTCAGCGGCATCTTCATCGCCTCCACCAACCGGCTGGACGGGCTGGATCAGGCCACGTTGCGCCGCTTCGACCTGAAGATGAAGTTCGGCTACCTGAAACCGGCGCAGGCCTGGGCCCTGTTCCTGCGCTTTTGTGACAGCCTGGGACTGGCCGCCCCGGAGCCGGTGCTGCGCGGTGCGCTGGAACGGATTGCCGTGCTTACCCCCGGCGACTTCGCCACGTTGCGCCGCCAGCACCGGCTGCGGCCGCTGGTGTCGGCGTCGCAGGTGCTGGAGCGGCTGATCGAGGAATGCGATCTCAAGGAGGATGGACGGCAACGCAGTATCGGCTTCCTCTGAGGGAATCCCGCACCCCTGCCCCTGCGGGGGCGGTTGGTGCTATAGTTGCCGCCTTGTTTAACGCATAGAACCTCTGATGAACTGGCTAGACTCCGTCAAATTCGACGAAAACGGACTGATTCCCGCCATCGCGCAGGACGCCGTCTCCGGCAAGGTGCTGATGGTGGCGTGGATGAACCGCGAAGCCCTGGCACTGACCGCCGAACGCAAGGAAGGCATCTACTGGTCCCGCTCCCGCCGCAAGCTGTGGCACAAGGGTGAGGAATCCGGACATATCCAGAAGGTGAAGGAAATCCGTCTCGATTGCGACAGCGACGTCATCATCCTGCAAATCGAACAGGTCGGCGGCATTGCCTGCCATACCGGACGCGAATCCTGTTTCTACCGCCGCCTGGACGACAACGGCCAGTGGCAGGTGGTGGACGCCGTCCTCAAGGATCCCCACGCCATCTACGAGTCCCCCAAGCATGAACACTAACGACGTGCTGGCCGAACTGGGCCGCATCCTCGCCGAGCGCAAGCAGGCCTCCCCCGACTCGTCCTACGTCGCCAGCCTCTATCACAAGGGTCTGGACAAAATCCTGAAAAAGGTCGGCGAGGAATGCACGGAAACGGTCATGGCCGCCAAGGACGCCCAGGTGGACGGCCAAACCGAACACCTGATTTATGAAACCGCCGATTTGTGGTTTCATACCCTTGTCATGCTCGGGCACTTTAATGTGCCGCCCGAGGCCGTCGTTACCGAACTGGCCCGTCGCTTGCATATTTCCGGCCACGCCGAAAAAGCGGCCCGATCCACCACTGCGGAGTAATCTCTCATGTCCGGTTTGTCCCTGCCCCACCTGCTGCTGCTGCTGGTCATCATCTTCCTGCTGTTCGGCACCTCGAAGCTGAAGAACATCGGCAAGGATCTCGGCGGCGCCATCAAGGGCTTCAAGGAGTCGATGAAGGAAGAGGAGGAAAAGCCCGCCGCACCCCAGCAGCAGATTTCCCAGAACCAGAACCCGCCGATCGACAGCACCGCCCGTCCGGTGGATGCCCCGAAAAAAGATAACGTCTGATGTTTGACGTAGGTTTCAGCGAACTGCTGCTGCTGGCGGTCGTCGCCCTGGTGGTGCTCGGACCGGAAAAGCTGCCGCATGCCGCGCGCATGACAGGCGCCTGGATCGGCCGTATCCGCCGCATGGTGCTGGGCATCCAGGCTGAAATTGAAAAGGAAGTGGCCGCGCAGGAAATGCGCGACCGCATCCAGAAGGAAATCGAGCGCCTCAAGTCCACCGAGGTGGCGGTCAACCAGCAGGTCAGCGCGGTGGAGAACACCATCCGCCAGACCGTGGAAGGCGCGGCGGCGTTGCCGCCCGAACCGATAGCACCCGCAGCCGCCATACCGGCTCCGGCGGAGGCTCCTGATTCGGAAGCCGTCACCGCCCCCCCTGAACCTACCCACGAGCACCGGCCCGCCCCATGAGCCAGGAACCTGAACTGCAGGATGAAATGCCGCTGGTGTCGCATCTCATCGAGTTGCGCACACGCATCATCAACATCCTGGGCGCGCTGGGGGTTCTCTTTTTCGCCCTGGTCGCATTCCGCAATGACCTCTACAGCCTGCTGGCCTCACCGCTGCGGCTGTTGCTGCCGCCCGGCAGCTCAATGATCGCCACCGACGTGACGTCATCATTCATGGCGCCGTTCAAGCTCACCTTCTACGCCGCCTTTTTCCTGGGTATCCCGGTCGTGCTGCACCAGATCTGGGCCTTCATCGCTCCCGCGCTGTACAAGCATGAACGCAAGCTGGCCATTCCCCTGCTGGTGTCCAGCGTTTTCCTCTTCTATACCGGCGTCGCCTTCGCCTATTTCGTGACCCTTGGCCCGGTGCTGAAGTTCTTCGTGAGTGTCGCGCCCGAGCACGTCAGCTTCATGACCGACATCAACAGCTACCTCGACTTCTGTCTGAAGTTCTTCCTGGTGTTCGGATTCACCTTCGAAATTCCGGTCGTCGTGTTGCTGATGGTGATGGCGGGCATCATCAGCACCGCCAGCCTGATTGAAAAAAGGCGCTATATCGTCGTGCTGTGCTTTGCCGTGGCCATGTTCATCACCCCGCCGGATGCGCTGTCGATGGCGGTGCTGGCGATGCTGATGTGGCTGCTGTTTGAAGTGGGTATTCTGTTTGGACGCATACTGGAAAGCCGTCGGGAAGCCGCGGGGGGCGATTAAGTTTCCAGCAGGAAAGTCACCGGGCCGTCATTGACCAGAGACACCTTCATGTCGGCCCCGAAGATGCCCGCGCCAGTCACCCGATGCGCCTTGGCGGCCTCCGCCAGGAAGTATTCGTAGAGGGATTTCGCCACCCCCGGCTCCGCCGCCGTGGAAAACCCCGGCCGCAAGCCCTTGTGCGTTTCCGCCGCCAGCGTGAACTGCGACACCACCAGCAGGCCGCCGCCGATATCCTGCAGGCTGCGGTTCATCCGCCCTTCCGCATCGGGAAAAATCCGGTAGTTCAGCACCCGGTGCAGCAACTTGTCCGCCTGCGCCGGGGTATCGCCGTGCGCGACGCCCAGCAGCAACAGGATTCCCTGGCTGATCTCCCCCGTAACCTTGCCGTCCACCGTGACACGGGCCTCGCTGACCCGCTGGATCAATCCGCGCATCAGGCCAGCCGTCGCGCGAAATCGTGGGTTGCCTTGACCAGCGCGTCGATGATGCCCGGCTCGGCGGCGGAATGCCCGGCGTCGCGGATGATGTGCAACTCGCTGGCGGGCCAGGCCTTGTGCAGGGCAAAGGCGTTGTCCAGCGGGCAAACCACGTCATACCGGCCGTGAACAATAACACCGGGAATGTCGCGCAGGCGGTCGGCTTTCGCCAGCAGGTCGCCGGGCGGCAGGAAAATGTCGTTGACGAAATAGTGGCATTCGATCCGCGCCAGCGCCAGCGCCGTGTGCGGATCGGCGAAATGCCCGACCACACCGGGATTGGGCTTCAGCGTCGAGCACAGCCCCTCCCACACCGACCAGGCCTTGGCGGCCGCCATCTGCGCGATCTGGTCCTCCCCGGTCAGGCGGCGGTAGTAGGCCCGGATGTAATCCTGGCGCTCGGCGGGAGGGATGACCTTTTCATAATCCTCCCAGGCATCGGGAAAAATGCGGCTGGCGCCATCCTGGTAGAACCAATGCAGATCCTCGGGACGGCACAGGAAAATACCGCGCAGGATCAGGCCGGACACGCGTTCGGGATGACTTTCGGCATAGGCCAGCGCCAGCGTCGACCCCCACGAGCCGCCGAACAGCAGCCAGCGGTCAATGCCCAGGAATTCACGGATGACCTCCATGTCGGCCACCAGCGCCGGGGTGGTATTGCCCGCCAGCTCGGCATGTGGCGTCGACTGCCCGGCTCCGCGCTGGTCAAACAGGACAATGCGGTAAACCTCGGGATCGAAAAATCGGCGATGCCAGGGCTGCGTGCCCGCGCCCGGGCCGCCATGCAGGAACACCACCGGGATGCCGCGCGGGTTTCCGCTTTCCTCGACATACAACACATGCGGCTCGTCCACGGCCAGGCGGTGCTGGGCGTAGGGCTGGATTTCGGGATACAGTCCAAGCATCTTGCTCTCCTCGTGATACGTTTTAGAGTAATGATTAAAGCCGTTCCTGACAAATGCCCTGTCTGTGATTACAATCCCCTTTTTGTCACCCGTGTCGAGAGTCTCTTCATGAGCCGCTTTCCCCTCTTGCTGGAACCCCGGGAACTGGCGCCCCGTCTGGGTGAGCCCGGCCTGTTGATTGTCGACCTGTGCAAGGAATCCGTCTATCGCGAGATGCATGTGCCCGGCGCGGTGTGGCTGAGCGGCAAGGAACTGGTGGGGGGCGAACTGCCCGCCGCCGGGAAGCTGCCGTCGCTGGAACGGCTGGAGTCCGTATTCGGACGTCTGGGCCTGACGCCGGAAACGCACGTGGTGGTCTACGATGATGAAGGCGGCGGCTGGGCCGGACGGCTGGTCTGGACCCTCGACATGATCGGCCACCGGCACTATTCCTACCTGAACGGCGGTCTGCACGGCTGGCTGGCGGCGGGACTGCCCATCGAAAACACCGCCAATTTGCCGATACCGAATCCCGGCCTGAAGCTGCGGATCCATACCGATGCTCAAGCGGATGCCGATTACCTGCTGGCGCATCTGGGCGATGGTCGCCACGCCATCTGGGATGCGCGCTCGCCGGACGAATTCCACGGCCAGCGCATCCTGGCGCAACGCGCCGGCCACCTGCCCGGCGCGGCCAACTATGAATGGACCCGCGCCATGAATCGCGAGGACGCCCTGCGGCTGCGCGATCTGAACACCCTCCGCCGCGAACTGGCCGACCTGGGCATCACGCCGGACAAGACCGTCGTCACCCATTGCCAGACTCACCACCGCTCCGGCTTTACCTATCTGGTCGGCCGCATCCTCGGCTTTCCCTCGCTCAAGGCCTACGACGGCTCGTGGAGTGAATGGGGAAACCGTCCGGATACCCCGATCGAACGTTGACCCCCGTGGGACCGGCACGCGAACCGACCGGCCTGAAACATCGCAAACGAGTAAACCATGTCCGACACCCTGTTTATCGCCCTGCAGCACATCCTGCCCCAGCACCTGCTGTCACGGGGAACCGGCTGGCTGGCCGCTACCCGCATCAAGGCCATCAAGAACACCTTTATCAGCCGTTTCGCCAAGGCTTATGACGTCAACATGGCGGAAGCCGCCGAGGAAAACCCGCTGGCCTACGAAAACTTCAACGCTTTCTTCACCCGTGCGCTGAAACCGGGCATGCGGCCGATCGCCAAGGGCGCCAAGGTTGTCGCCTGCCCCGCCGACGGCGCCATTTCCCAGATCGGCGGCATTTCCCAGGACCGTATCTTTCAGGCCAAGGGCCGGGATTACAGCGTTGAGGCCCTGCTCGGCGGCGACACAGCCCGCGCTCGCCCCTTCATCGGCGGCAAGTTCGCCACCGTTTACCTGTCGCCCAAGGACTACCACCGGGTGCACATGCCCTTCACCGGCCGTCTGCGGGAAATGATTTACGTCCCCGGCGACCTCTACTCGGTCAACAGCGCCACGGCGGGTAATGTCGACAACCTGTTCGCCCGCAATGAACGCTTGGTGTGCCTCTTTGACACTGCGGCCGGACCGATGGCCGTGGTGCTGGTCGGCGCCATGATTGTCGCCGGCATCGCCACCGTCTGGGCAGGCGATATCAAACCGCATGGCCGTCATGTCACCGTTTCCGGTTACCAGCATGAAAACATAACTTTGGAAAAGGGCGATGAGCTGGGGCGCTTCTACTTGGGCTCCACCGCCATCGTCCTCTTTGGCCCGAATGTCGTTGAATGGACGGACGGACTGGAGGCCGGGACACCGGTACGCATGGGTGAATCCTTCGGCGTCCTGCGCTGAGCATGCGTATTACCCTGAAGCAACTGGGCGTGTTCACGGCCGTCGCCCGCTACGGCACCGTCACCCGCGCCGCCCAGGAGCTGAGCCTGACCCAGAGCGCCGCCAGCATGGCGCTGGCGGACTTTGAAACGCAACTGGGCTGCCTGCTGTTTGACCGCGCCGGCAAGCGCCTGCAACTGAATGATCTGGGCCGGCAATTGCTGCCCAAGGCCATCACCACGCTGGCGCACGCCCAGGGCATCGAGGAGCTGGCGCGCGGTCAGGGCGACCAGGTCGGCAGTCTCAAGATCGGCGCCAGCTTGACGATCGGCAATTACTCAATGCCGCCGCTGATCGCCAGCTTCATGCGCGAACACCCGCAAAGCCAGCTGACGCTGGATATCGCCAACACCAGCAACATCATCACCGCGCTGGGGCAGTTCGAACTGGATATCGGCTTCATTGAAGGCTATTGCCACGCTCCGGATCTGGAGGTCATTCCCTGGCGTCAGGATGAGCTGGTGATTTTCGCCGCCCCGTCCCACCCGCTTTCCCAGCAGCAAATGCTGATCGAGAGCGACTTCAACGATGCCGAATGGGTATTGCGGGAGAGCGGCTCCGGCACCCGGGAGATCTTTGACAATGCGGTCATGGGACGGCTTTCGCGGGTCAACGTCCTGCTGGAACTGGGGCACACCGAAGCCATCCAGCGCGTGGTGGCCAGCGGCCTCGGCATCGGCTGCGCCTCCCGTCTTTCATTGCAGGAAAGCCTGGACAATGGCGCCCTGAAGATACTGCCGACCCCCTTCTGGAACCTGAACCGGCAGTTCTTTGTGCTGATTCACCGCCAAAAGTACCGGACATTCGGTTTGATCCGTTTTCTCGAACATTGCTTCCGGCAAGTCTGAGGCCGGTAAGGCTTGGTTGCACCGGTAAAGGGCATAATTGTATCATTAGAAAATTAACATACGGCCGCCCCTGCGCGGAAACCCCATCGTTCACTTACCAATGGCCCCCCATGACCATTCAAGGCATCAGAAACCTGCAAGTTACCAGCCGCAATCTTTATGTGCTGGCGCTCGGTCTTCTCATGCTTTCACTGGCCGCCCGTTCCGCCGGTGTCATTGAGCGCTCCCAGCCTTTGGCCGTCGCGGCATTCGCCTTTGCCATGCTTGGCGTTGCCCTTATGCTCATCGTGGGCCGTATTCGGTGCCCGGTCTGCGGCTATGTTTACGTTGGCAAATCCTCCAAGCGCTATTTCACCAGTACCTGCCGTAATTGCGGCCGTCGCGCCGGCGATACCGCCTGACCGCGTGGCGCGCCATCACCGTGCGGACAGCGCGGGAAACAAGTCATAAATAGTCCTCGCCAAGGCTTGCGCTTTGGGATGTAATCTACAAAAATCAAAACATCGGAACGGGATACGTATCGTTCGGGTCTCTGACCGGCTCGACCGGCATGGAGTGCACACCCAGGCCGGAAGCAGCCTCGACTCTCAATCTGCGGGCAACCCGGCGAGAGATACGTTACCCAGACGCAGGACAATAAAGGTCAGCACTGCAATGACAACAACAACGAGCAGCATTATCGGTCAATCCATACCCGACAAGAACCTGAACCGGTTAAGTCTGGTGGGACATTCAAAAGCCGAAATGGAATCCTGGGCGGCCACACTGCCCATCATGAATGTCGGGGAAACCGCCAAGCGCCTTTATCAGACCTTGCAGGAACTGACCCGGCTGAAGACTTCCGAGGAAAACCGTTTTGAACTGCTCGAAGTCTTGCGGGCACCGGTCTACACCATTCTCCAGGCTTTGGCCAAACACTATCTGAACCAGTCGGTGTTGCTGCCCGAACGCGCCAGCCGCGTGGCTACCCTGGCCCAATCCCTGCGGGCCCACCTTGCCTTCGGCTACAAGATTGTGGTCTACGAATGTGTCGACAAGCTGCAAACCAAGCTGAGCATGCTCGGTTTCGGCCGTCGCCAGACCCAGCATCTGGCCGCGCAGAGCATGCAGCGCGCCATCAGTGAACTGGGCGGACTGCTGCTGGAATCCGGCACCCTTTATCTGCCGTCACCTTCCGGGTTATGGCTTGATCTGCACTCCCTGTACAAGATCGCCAATACCCATGGCCTGGCCCAGATCAAGGTTGCTGATCCGCATTATGCCCATGTTCGCGAGCTCAGCCCCGGCGACGCCTATATCCGCGCCCTGATTCTCGCCGCCAGCCATACCAACAAGCTTCGCCAAACGGAAATCCGCCAGATTTATGACGCCTCCGAAGTCTGGGTCAACCTGCTCAAGATCAAGAATCAGGTCGCTACCGGCGACTTATTGATTGTCAACACGGAAACTGACTCGCCGCCTTCCTACATTACCAAGGCCACGACCAGTCCCAACTCCCTCTATATTGACGCCCAGAAGCTGGTTCAGCACCTGCAGACGCTGGCAACCACGCCACCCGCCCAGATCGGCCGCGCCGAATCGGCACTGACGTCCAGCCTGCTCCAGCATCTGATCGGCATCTGGAATGCCCCCACCGAACGCACCTTCGCCCGCCGGACGTACCAAGGTGAGTTGCTGGTTTGCCTCGGCCTGACGGCAACCCATTATCACCTTGCCGGGGAACAGGATTTTGAGACCGTCATCAATGTCCACCAGATGATGTCGGAGGAAGAAGCCAACTTCTTCCTGCAAGACCACAACAACTCTTCACTCAACAAGGAAGCCAAGGACGTAGATCCCTGGCGCATCAGTTTCGGCACCGTGGATGACGAATTCAAGGTTGCGCAGAAGACGCAGGCCCAATTCACCTTCATGTACAACAAGGAAGCCCGGACCCCGAAGGACACCTCCAACCTGTATCCGCCACTGCGGGCGGAAATCGTCAACATCAGCCCCGGCGGCTACTGCATCCGCTGGCAGGGCGAACCGCCGCTGTCCTTGCGTACAGGTGAAATTCTGGTCTTGCGCGAACCGGATGACACCAGCTGGAACATCGGTGTTATCCGCTGGGTCAAGCAACTGCCGACTCAGGGCGCCGAAGCGGGCATCGAAATCCTCTCGGCCCGGGCCAAACCCTGCGGGGCGCGCGTGCTGAAAAAAACCGGCGAGTCCACCGAGTACATGAGGACACTGCTGTTGCCGGAAATGAAATCGCTGCATCGCCCCGCAACGCTGATCACGCCCAACCTGACCTTCAGAAGCGGCTACCGGATCATTATTCGCCTCGGCAACGAGGAAGTGAAGGCACAGCTCACAACTGAGAACCTCACCACACAAAGTTTTAGCCAGTTCGAGTTCGCGCTGTTACAATCCCAAGAGACTATTCAGGCGGCAAGTTCGCAGGGATCATCCTCCGTATCGATGGCTGCCCGCAACCGGCCCGAGGCGGAAGCCGATGACTTTGACTCCTTGTGGACCAACCTGTAACCGGTAGCCCGCGCATTGCCTGAACGGCGGCTGCGCGAGGCCTCCACCCCGAATCTGGACTATTTCCGATATGGCCGCAAAAAGTGAAACCCTGCGCCTTCTGGTGCTGCACAATTCGGCAGACAACACTGAAGAAATTGTTAAGTCACTGAAAAATGCCGGGACACCCACCCGCCCCCAGCTCGTCGACAATCTCGAGGATTTCGAAGATACCCTCAACTCCCAGCCCTGGGATCTGGTGCTGGCCGGCGAGGAAGTCTCTGGCGGCTCCTACAGTGAAGCCCTGCAATCCATCCGGAACCGGGACAAGGATATTCCGCTGATTGTCCTGCTCAAGACCTATGACGAAAGCATGATCGTCGAAGCGCTGGAGTCCGGTGCGGTGGACGCGATTGTCTTCGACCAGCATCAGCATGTGGTTTTCTGCATCCGTCGTGAAATCAAGAACCTGTATCACCGCCGCGCGCAGCGAACCGCCGAATCCTTCCTGAAGGAAACCGAAAAGCGCTGCCAGCTGCTGCTGGAAAACTCCCGTGACGCGATTGCCTACGTTCACGACGGGATGCATATCTACGCCAACACCTCTTATGTTGAGCTGTTCGGTTACGAGTCCGGCGAAGACCTGGAAGGCATGCCCGTTATTGACCTCGTTGCCAAGGAGGATCTGGCCGGGTTCAAGGATTACCTCCGCGCCTACGGCAAAGGCGAAAAGATTTCCACCGACCTGCGTTTCCATGGCGTCAAGGCCGACGGCGACAAGATTGACGCGATGATGCAGTTGTCAGCCGCCAGTTATGACGGTGAGCAGTGCACGCAGATTGTGATTCGCCGCGATGACGGCAAGGCCAAGGCCGCCATGCTGGCCGAGCAACTGAAGGTTGTCACCAGCCTTGACTCCCTGACCGGCCTGCCAAACCGCCAGCGCTTTGAAGAAAATCTGGAAGAAGCGCTGATCAAGGTCCGGCGCGAGAAAACACAATGCGCCCTGTTCTACATGAGCATGGACAACGTCCCGCAGATCAACGCCGCCGCCGGCATTGTCGGCACTGACGGCGTGATCACCGCCCTGTCGCAGGTTCTGCGCGACCTGCTGGCCGAAGGGGTTCTGGCGCGTTTCAGCGACTCGACCTTCACCGCCCTGCTGCCGGATACACAAGCGGATACCGCCAAGGCGACCGCCGAAAAACTGTGTCATGCCGTGCACGAGCGCCTGTTTGACATCCCCGGCGGCAAGACCATTCAGACCAGCCTCAGCATCGGCATCGCCATGATCGGTGAAACCGCCCCGGATGCGCCGGAAATCCTGTCGCGCGCCGTCAACGCCGCGGAGAAGGTCAAGCTGCTGACCAAGGGCGCCGGGAACGGCATCAACATGTACAACCCGGCCGAGAACGCCATGGCCAATGACTCGGCCCTGCGTGAACTGCTGGCCGAGGCACTGGAGCAAAGCAAGTTCAAATTGCTGTTCCAACCGCTGTTTGATGTGGAAGACGAAACGGCGCAGTTCTTTGAAGTCTTTGTCCGTCTGCCTTTGGCCGACGGCAAGCTGATGACACCCGACGAATTCATGCCGGTGGCGCAACGCTATCAATTGGGCAGCAAGATTGACCGCTGGGTGATGATCAACGCCAGCAAGCGCCTGAAGGAACATCTGTCACGCCATCCCGGCAGTCGCCTGCTGATCAATCTTACCGCCGAATCGCTGCAGGATCCGTCACTGGCCGATCTGGCCGGAAAGCTGGCCAAGGCGATTGATCCGAAAGGACAGCCGCTGGTGATCCAGTTCTCGGAAAATGATGTGGTCACCTACCTGAAGCAGGCGAAGGAACACAGCGCCTTGCTGAAGGCGGCCGGCTGCCCGCTGTCGATCACCAATTTTGGCTGCACCGTCAATCCCATGAACACGCTGAAGCACGTGGACGTGGAATTCATCAAGCTGGATCGTTCCTTCACTCAGGATCTGAGCAAGGAAGAGCATCTGGACATGACCAAGAAAATGGCGGCCGACATCAACGGGCTAAACAAGCGACTGATCGTCTCTTATGTCGAGAACGCCACTACCGTCTCCAAACTGTGGACCATGGGCGTGCGCTATCTGCAGGGCTATTACCTGCAACCCCCATCGGAAAACCTCGTTTACGAGAGTCAGGGCTGAGAATCCGGGCTGTGCGCAAGGCACAGCCCTATCCTCCCCGCTCGCCGGCACTCTCCCTTTCCTCAAACAAAAACCCCACGAAGCACCGCTGTTGCCAATTGCATGTTGGCCATTGCCTCGCTAGGCTTGGGCTCACAACGACAATAATTCCATCTGGGGAAATTTCGAACCATGCTGATGTCACCTGAAATCACACCGGGCGCTTACACGCCGCCGCAACGCCGCCTGCTGGGCCCCGGCCCTTCCGATATTTCCACGCGGGTGTTGCAGGCGCTGGCCAAACCCACCATCGGCTATCTCGACCCCAGCTTCGTCGGCATGATGGAGGAATTGAAAGCCCTGCTGCGCTACAGCTTCCAGACCCGCAACGCCCTGACCTTCCCGGTATCGGGGCCAGGTTCGGCCGGGATGGAAATGTGTTTTGTGAATCTGGTGAATCGCGGCGACAAGGTGATTGTCTGCCGTAACGGCGTCTTTGGCGGCCGCATGGTGGAAAATGTGGAACGCTGCGGCGGCATCCCGGTCATTATTGACGATGTCTGGGGCACGCCGGTCAGTCCCGACAAAGTGGCGGACGCTTTTCGTCTGCACCCGGATGCGCGCGTTCTGG
The DNA here is from genome assembly GCA_036279775.1 of Fluviicoccus sp. GTDB lineage: Bacteria > Pseudomonadota > Gammaproteobacteria > Pseudomonadales > Moraxellaceae > Fluviicoccus. Next base: position 12,267 of record DASUIM010000209.1, read on the forward strand.
CCTTTGTCCACGCCGAAACATCAACCGGCGCGCTTTCCGATGCCGACACCCTGTGCCGCATTGCCCGTGAGTACGATGCGTTGACCATTGTTGACACCGTGACATCCCTGGGCGGCGTGCCGGTGCTGGTGGACCAATGGCAAGCAGACGCCGTTTACTCCGGCAGCCAGAAATGCCTGTCGTGTACCCCGGGGCTGTCACCCATAACTTTTAGCGACCGAGCCGTTGACGCGGTCAAAGCCCGCACCCAAAAATGCCAGAGCTGGTTTCTCGACCTGAACCTGCTGCTGGGCTACTGGGGCGAAACCACCCGAACTTACCATCACACGGCACCGACCAACAGCCTGTATGCCTTGCACGAAGCCCTGCTGGTCTTGCAACAGGAGGGGCTGGAAAATGCCTGGGCCCGTCACGGCAGCAATCATCAGGCGCTCAAGGCCGGATTGGCGGAGCTGGGGATCGAATTCGTCGTCGCCGAGGACGCCCGCCTTCCGCAACTGAATTCAATCCACATTCCCGGCGGTCTGGACGACAAGCTGGTTCGCGCCGCCTTGTTGCAGCAGCATGGCATCGAGATTGGCGCGGGCCTGGGCGCGCTGGCGGGCAAGATCTGGCGGATCGGACTGATGGGCTATTCCAGCCGCGTCGAAAACGTGATTGCATGCCTGAGCGCCCTGGAGTCCGTACTGATCGCCCAAGGTCTCAAGGCGGAGAAAGGTGCCGCCGTGGCGGCCGCATATCGTTCCTATGCAGTACAAGCCGCCAACCGCTAGCCGCAAAACGCAGAGGAGGATTGCAATGTCATTTTCCCGGCCGATCCTGCTGGCCTGCACCGTTGCTGTGGCCTTGGGCGGCTGCGCCCGGACTCCCGTGGCGGAAGCGCCACGGGAACGGCTGATCCTGCCAACCACTCCCACGATTTCCGCACGCATCGAGGTGTTCAGCCACCTGCCGGTCGAAGTTGACCGTTCTTCCTGGAATTTTGTTCGTTTGGGAGAATTAAGTCTTCCGGCTGTCGGCAAAAGCGGCATCGCCAGACTGGATCTGCAAGACGGGCAAATGTCCGGCAATACCGGCTGTAACGGCATTTTCGGCAGTTATCAGCGGGAAGACACTCGCTTGCAGTTCACCGGCGCGGGCATATCCCGGAAGTATTGCGCGGCATTGGCCGAACAGGAAAAGCGGGTGCTGGACGTGCTGTCCCGGACCCGCTATGGCATGCTGGCCAAATGGAACCGCAATCTGTTGCTGATGGATGAGCGCCGGGAAATCATCGCGGAACTCTCCCCCGTCTCTCCTGACGGATCAGCCGGATCGCATTGAGCCGTCGTGTCATCGGCCGGGCTCCAGATCCCGGTCCCTGACCCCCAGCAGGTACAGAATGCCGTCCAGCCCCAGCGTCGAAATCGCCTGGCGGGCATTCTGACGCACCAGCGGCTTGGCGCGGAACGCAATGCCCAACCCCGCAATTGACAGCATCGGCAAGTCATTGGCGCCATCACCGACGGCGATCACCTGTTCCAGGCGGACCCCTTCCCGCGACGCGATTTCCCGCAACAATTCGGCCTTGCGTTGCCCGTCAACGACCTGCCCCACCACCCGTCCGGTCACCCGGCCGTCAACAATTTCCAGGTCGTTGGCATAAACATAGTCAATGCCCAAGCGGCTTTGCAGGTACTGCCCGAAATAGGTAAAACCGCCGGACAGGATGGCCGTCTTGTAGCCCAGCGCCTTCAAGGTGCGCACCAGATGCTCGGCCCCCTCGCTCAGCTTCAGCCGGGTGGCGATATCGGCCAGCACGCTGGCGTTCAGCCCCTGCAGCAAGGCCACGCGCGCCTCGAAGCTTTGCTTGAAGTCAAGTTCACCCTGCATGGCGCGCTCGGTAATGGCCGCAACCTGCTCGCCAACCCCTGCTGCCTTGGCCAGCTCATCGATCACTTCATGCTCGATCAGCGTGGAATCCATGTCAAAGCAGACGATCCGGCGGTTACGGCGGTAGGCATCATCACGCTGGAAGGCGATATCGACACTCAACTCGTTCGCCAGACGCAGGAAATCCGCCCGCATCTGGTTGATGTTGGCAGGCTCGCCGCGCACGGAGAACTCGACGCAGGCCTTGCCCGGACCGCTGTTCTCCCCTTCCAGCATTACCCGGCCGGAAAGACGCGCCAGGCCGTCAATGTTCAGTCCGTTATCCGCGACGATCCGCGAAACCTCGGCCAGATGCTCGGCGGTAATCTTGCGCGCCAGCAGCGTCACGATATACCGGGACTTGCCCTGACCGCCTACCCATTGGTGGTAGCTGTCGTTGGTAATCGGTGTAAACCGCACTTGCAGGCCCAAGTCATGCGCCCGGAACAGCACCGCCTTCATCAGCAGGGCGGACTCCATCGGCGATGGCGACTCGACCACCACGCCCAGCGACAACTGGTCGTGAATCACCGCCTGCCCGACATCGAGGATGTTGACGGAATGACTGGCCAGCACCTGCATCAGGCTGGCGCTCAGGCTCGGGCGGTCCGGCCCGGCAAATGACATCAGAATGATTTCGCGCATAAAGTCCCGCAATTAACCGGCGAATTGGCCGGGGATGATAGTGAATTGCCCGACAATCGGCTATGCTCCCGGCAACAAGCGCTCGATTATAATTTGTTTTTTGCCTTTACTGTCTTCCATTCGGCGAGGGGGTCCAATTGATCCAGTCACGCAGTCTTGTCATCGTGCTTGCGGTGAGTTTTCTTGTTCACGCCACCCTGCTGGTCGGCAGCGCCAAAAATGAGGCGGACCGCGCCCGGCAACCGGTGGGTGAACTGCTGGCCGCGCAACTGGCCAGCAACGCCGCACCATTGATGATGAACAAGGACTCCGTGGGACTGGGCCTGATGGCGGACCGGTTTGGCAAGACGCCGGGCGTGCTCAGCCTCCGGATTATCGGCGGCGATGCCCAGTCACTGGCAACCGGCGGCAACGCGCCCACCCTGTCCGGCGCCTCCTTTCAGGCGCCGGTGACGCTGGAAGACAAGTCGCTGGGCTCCGTGGAAGTGGTGCTGGCCGGTTCCCCGCGCGGGGAAGTCCTGCGCAACAGCGGCTGGCAAATGCTCACGTCACTGCTGTTGCATGTCCTGTTCGGTTCCTGGCTAATCTGGCCGGAACGTTTCCGGAATATCCGCGTACCGATCCTGCAACCGCTGCCGCCCTTGCTGCGTCGCGGCGCCGCGACGGAAAATCCGGAACCGGCGGCGGTGATTGAAATCCCCCCGGCAGCTTCCGTTTTCCTGCAAGTGGTGCTGGAGGACAGCAAGGGTCTGTTGCAACGGGTCAACGCCAGCACGGCCGACCAGATGCTGGTCATTCTGGAAAAGCTGCTGGTCCGCTCCGCACGGCTCTATCAGGGCAAGGTGCTGCACACCTTTGGCCCGGAGGGCGCCACCGTCCGTTTTGATGGCGATGACGAAACTGCCTGCCTGCAACAAGCGCTGTCCTGCGGCCGACTGTTCCTCAAGTTGGCTGACACTGCGTATCAGCAACGCCGCAACGCCAAGCTGTTCGCCCTTCCGGTCAAGGCCGCGATCAGCCCCTTGTCCGACCGTGAAGAAGGTGTGGTGCTGGATGCCCTGATGCAATTGGCGCGTCAGGGCACGGCCCAGTCACTCTTGCTGCCTGCTGTCCTGACGGGTTTGGATGCGCTGCAAGCCGTTCATCAACTGGAGTCCCTGGCGCCCGCCGTCGAAGCCAAAACGGAAGAAACCGCAGCCGGTGAAGCGGCCGACGGCGCTGACGCAGGCAAAGCAGCCGAGAGTTCGCTTGCTGCGACCGAAACTACTGACGAAACGGTGACGGCCGAGACCGCTTCCGCCGAGGACAGTTCAGCGGCGGAAAAACCCGAACCCGAATTGTTCCCGTGGCGGGTGGTCTCGTTGTCCGAGACGGATGAAACCCGCATTCAGGAGCAAAAACAGCAAATCCTGGAGCGCAAGAAACCGGCAGCCGGAGAAGCCGCCGCGATCGCCTGAGTCAAACCTCGGAATTATCAATCCCGAACCACAAAATGGTTTCCGCCAATCCGCTGCGTAATTTTACCATCGCCGGGCCCAGAAACAGGCCCGGCGCCACTTCCCGCAATTCATCCCGAATACGCCGAACGACCCAGGGATTTCCCGGCTGGTCATAGTCCAGCAGGATACAGGGACGGCCGTCGATGGCCGAGGCATCAATGCGCGAGAAGAACGTAAACAGGTTCAGGGTTGGCTTGAACAGCTTGATCCGGTTCGAGCCTTGTCCGGCATGCGCCGTCGACGCGTCGAAGCTTTTCCCTTCCCAGGGAAATACGCCCAGACGGGCAATAGCGGCGATGAAACCATGCGGCAGGCCGTTATCCAGATAACGCACGGCCAGCATGCGGCCACGCGGAGTACCGTTCAGCATCAGCAAGGAGACCGGTTCGGGAGCCCCGAGGTACAGGGCCTCAAGTTCAGCGAAACTGCGGTGGGCAAGATCTTCCAGCGAGCAGCCCGCCAGCAATGGTGCGGCAGTCATGATGCAAGTCCCTCGTCCGGGAGTATTTTTTATTCTCGTCACATCCAGAGTAGACTCCGGCTTCCCGCCGCTCAACGAAAAGGCAGCGGAAGTTGCAACGAGGCATGTCGGGAAAGCAGGTGCTTACTCACCGATGGATAAGGATTCCACCCGCTGGAAGCCGCGCGGCAGCTTGGCGCCGCGACGGCCGCGCTCTCCGCGATAGTGCTCCAGATCCGTCCATTTCAACGTCAGATGGCGGTTACTGGTATGCACCACCAGCTTGTCGCCGGTGCGGCAGACGGCCATGGCCTTGAGGCTTTCACCCGCATCGAGACCCAGCAGCTTGTTGCCCTTGCCCTTGCTCAGCACCGGCAAGTCCTTGACCGGGAACATCAGCAGGCGCCCCTCGGAACTGAGCACAACCAGCCAGTCTTCTTGCGGATTCTGGACGAACAGCACCGGCATGACGCGCGCGCCCTCCGCCACCGTCACCACGGCCTTGCCGTTCTTGTTGCCCGCATCCAGATCGCCCAAGGTTGATAGAAAGCCGTAGCTGATATCGGTGGCCAGGATGATGGACTGTGCGGGTTCCCCCATCAGCAGCTGCGTGAACGCTGCTCCCGGCGGCGGATTGAGACGGGTAGTCAGCGGCTCGCCCTGTCCGCGCGCGGAGGGCAGGCTGTTGGCAGGCAGCGAATAACTGCGGCCGCTGGTATCGAGGAAATACACCGGCTGGTTGCTGCGGCCCTGCGCGCGCGCCAGGTAGGCATCTCCCGCCTTGTAGCTGAGCGACTCGGCCACGACATCATGGCCCTTGGCCGCCCGTACCCAGCCTTTTTCAGATAGCACCACGGTAACCGGTTCGGCCGGGGTCAGATCCGTCTCCTTCAGCGCCAGCGCCTCGCCGCGCTCCATCAACGGGGAACGGCGGTCATCGCCGTACTTGGCCAGATCGGCTTCGATTTCACTGACCAGCAAATCACTCATGGCGGTTTCGGAGCCCAGAATGGCTTCCAGCGACTGGCGTTCCTTTTCCAGCTCATCCTGCTCGCGCCGGATCTCGATTTCTTCCAGCTTGGCCAGATGACGCAGCTTCAAATCCAGAATGGCTTCGGCCTGCAGATCGCTTAGGCCGAAACGCTTCATCAACTCCGCCTTGGGATGATCCTCATAACGGATGATCGCAATGACTTCGTCAATATTCAGATAAGCAATCAGTAAGCCGCCCAGGATGTGCAGGCGTGCCAGCACCTTGTCGAGACGGTGTTGCAGGCGGCGGCGCACTGTCGCCCGGCGGAAAACCAGCCATTCGCTAAGCAGGGAACGCAGATCCTTGACCTGGGGACGGCCGTCCAGACCGATGACGTTGAAGTTGGCGCGATAGCTGTACTCCAGGTCGGTAGTGGCGAACAGGTGCCCCATTAACTGCTCGACATCCACCCGGTTGGAGCGTGGCACGATCACCAGCCGGGTCGGATTCTCATGATCGGACTCATCGCGCAGATCCGCCACCAGCGGCAACTTCTTGGCGTTCATCTGGTCGGCGATCTGGGTCAGCACCTTGGCCCCGGACACTTGATGCGGCAAGGCCGTAATCACGATGTCGCCGTCTTCCATTTCATAGACCGCGCGCATCCGCAGGCTTCCACGCCCGGTCGCGTACAGGTTCATCAGCTCGCTGCGCGGGGTGATGATCTCGGCGCGGGTCGGATAATCCGGTCCGGGCACGAACTCCAGCAACTCGGACAGGGTCAGGCCGGGCTCGCGGATCAGGGCGATACAGGCTTTCGCCACTTCGCGCAGGTTGTGCGGCGGCACATCCGTCGCCATGCCCACGGCGATGCCGGTGGTGCCGTTCAGCAGCAGATTGGGCAGCCGCGCCGGCAGGGTCAGCGGCTCTTCCATCGTGCCGTCAAAGTTCGGCCCCCAATCCACCGTCCCCTGCCCCAATTCACCCAGCAGCACATCGGCATAGGGCGATAACCGGGCTTCGGTATAGCGCATGGCGGCGAAGGACTTGGGATCATCGGGCGATCCCCAGTTACCCTGACCGTCAACCAGGGTATAGCGGTAACTGAACGGCTGCGCCATCAGCACCATCGCTTCGTAACAGGCAGAATCGCCATGCGGATGGTACTTACCCAGCACATCACCGACGGTCCGCGCCGATTTCTTGTGCTTGGACGAGTTTTTCAGGCCCAGTTCGCTCATGGCGTAGATGATGCGGCGCTGCACGGGCTTCAGACCATCGCCAATAAACGGCAAGGCGCGGTCCATGATTACGTACATGGAGTAGTTGAGGTAGGCCTGTTCGGTGAAATCGGCCAGGGGGCGTGCTTCGCTAAAGTCGGTCAGGGTTGTCGTCGTCATGGATTTGGCTGTTCAGGAAGGGGCGAACGGCGCGTCCGCATCATCATTGGTGCAGAAGTGTAGCGACAGGCCCGGCCGATGGCCAGCGCTGAAAAAACGAGGGGCGACAAGTTGTTACGCTTGTCGCCCCTGTTTATCACCGGACAGCGTCTATTGCTCGACCTGCACGCAGAACCGGACCTCGCCGCCCTGCCCCCCGGTCAGACCCAACGGGTTGTTGCCGAACACCCAGCGGATGTTCCCCGTCCCGCCCGCCGCAGGCGCCGTCCCCGATCCCGATGACGGCACCACGCAGGTCACCGACGGCGGCGTGCTGCTGCACGACGCGCTCCGGTAAACCGTGAACGCGGGCGTGTCATCCGTAATCACCACATCCTTCACTACACCCTGCGACTGGTTCGTGTAACGGATACGGTATTCCAGATAACTCCCCGGCGCAGCATCGTTCGCCGTACCGAACACATTCGTGTCCGAACCGCTCGACGGGCAGCCCCCAACCTGCCGCACTTCCTTCACCAGGAACAGGCCCAGGCCGTTGTCCACCACCGTCGTGACGTCCGCCGCCGTATACGGCCGCACGATCGCGCTCGGCGCGGCGAAGGCAAAGCTCGCCGTGACCGTCGATTCATCCACATGACCGGTGATCGTCGTCACCGGCACGATCACCTTCTGGATCAGGCACACCGTCTGGCCCGCCGTCACCGCCACCGCCCCGCTTAACGGCGGCTCACCGCCGTCCAGCGCCGCGTTGCAGTTCGTGTCACGGTACAGCACCGATACCCAGTCCGGGTTCGCCGGCGTTGGGTTTTGCGAGGGACTGAACGTTACCGCGCCGGCGGTTCCCGCCGTGAACACGTGGGCATAGCTTACGGTCGTACCCGGGCCCGTCGCCTGCGCGCCGACGCCGCTCAGCAGGCTCTCCGGCACGTCCCCGAAGTTGACGCCGGTGTAGCTGGTCAGGGCCGTCAGCGTGAACTGCGTGCGGTCCTGCACCAGGTTGTAGCTGCCGCCCGTCGTTCCGGCCGAGCCGCTGACCGAGACAAACGCGGCGCTGCCGTCCTCCGTTACGCACAACGTGCTGCCGGTCGCCAGCGTGTTCGGGATCTGCAGGCTGTAGCTGCCCGTGCCGCCCGTGCTGACCTGCTGGTATTCCACCCCGGCGCAGTTGGTCAGCCGCACGATCGCCCCGCTGCGGCCCAGCTCCCCGGCTTGCTGCGTGCCGTTGTGCGCGGTGCCCCCGCCCGTGCCGTTGTCCAGGAAGACACGGCCGCTCAGGGTGAAGACCGTGTAGTTGTTGGTGAAGGTACAGGTCAGGGCCGTATCCGCCGCATCCACCGTCAGCACGCTGCCCGCCAGCGGCAGGACATTGCCGGTACACGACAGCGACTGGCTGTACGAGCCCGCTGTCCCGGCGGTGAACACTTCCGCCAGCGTGATCACGTCACCGGCATACACCGTTTGCGCGGCCGCCGTGTCGGTTTCATTGGCGGTGTTCGCCGTCGATGCATACGTGGTCAGGCCGGTCGCGGTAAGGTTCACCGCGTCGTTGACCTTGGCGCTGACCCAGGTCTTTTGCAGCACCAGCGTCGCGCTCTTGCGGCTGTTGCTGTAGGTGCAGGTGATGGCGCTGTCGGCGGCGCTCACCGTCAGCACGCTGCCCGCCAGCGCCGTGGCGTTGCCGGTGCAGCCCAGGGTGGTGGTGTAGTTGGCGGCGTCACCCGTGGTGAAGGCTTCACCCAGCGTGATCGCGTCACCGGCATACACAGCCTGCGCCGGCGCGGCGTCGGTTTCGCTGGCGGTGTTCGCCGTCGAGGCCAGCGTCGTCAGGCCGGTGGCCGTGACGTTCACCGCATCGTTCAGCTTCGCGTTCACCCACGTCTTTTGCAGCGTCAGGTTGGCCGACTTGCGGCTGTTGCTGTAGGTACAGGTGATCGGCGTGTCCGTCGCGCCCACCGTCAGGGTGTTGCCCGACAGGCCGGTCGTGCCCGTACAGGCCAACGAGCTGGTGTAGTTGGCGGCGCTGCCGGTGGTGAAGGTTTCACCCAGCGTGATGACATCACCCGCGTAAACCGTCTGGGCGCTGCCCGCATCCGTCTCGCTGGCGGTATTCGCCGTCGAGGCCAAGGTCGTCAGCCCGGTTGCTGTCACGTTCACCGCATCGTTGACCTTCGCGTTCAACCACGTCTTTTGCAGGGTCAGCGACTTGGCGATCCGGCTGTTCGTCTGAGTACAGGTGATCGGGGTATCCGTCGCACCGACCGTCAGGGTGTTGCCCGACAGGCCGGTCGTGCCCGTACAGGCCAACGAGCTGGTGTAGTTCGCGGCACTGCCGGTGGTGAAGGTCTCGCCCAAGGTAATGACATCACCCGCGTAAACCGTCTGGGCACTGCCCGCATCCGTCTCGCTGGCGGTATTCGCCGTCGAGGCCAAAGTCGTCAGGCCGGTGGCGGTGACGTTCACCGCATCATTGACCTTGGCGTTCACCCAGGACTTGCGCAGGGTCACGCTCTTGGCGATACGGCTGTTGGTCTGCGTACAGGTGATCGGGGTATCCGTCGCACCGACCGTCAGGGTGTTGCCCGACAGGCCGGTCGTGCCGGTACAGGCCAACGAGCTGGTGTAGTTGGCGGCGCTGCCCGTGGTGAAGGTTTCGCCGAGGGTGATGACATCACCCGCGTAAACCGTCTGGGCGCTGCCCGCATCCGTCTCGCTGGCAGTGTTCGCCGTCGACGCCAAGGTCGTCAGCCCGGTCGCAGTCACGTTCACGGCATCGTTCAGCTTCGCGTTCACCCAGGTTTTTTGCAGCGTCACCGACTTCGCGATACGGCTGTTGGTCTGCGTACAGGTGATCGGCGTGTCCGTCGCGCCCACCGTCAGGGTGTTGCCCGACAGGCCGGTCGTGCCCGTACAGACCAACGAGCTGGTGTAGTTCGACGCGCTGCCGGTGGTGAAGCTTTCAGCCAGGGTGATCACATCACCGGCATACACCGTCTGCGCGCTGCCCGCATCCGTTTCTGAGGCCGTGTTCGCCGTCGACGCCAGCGAAGTCAGGCCCGTCGCCGTGACGCTCACCGCATCATTGACCTTGGCGTTCAACCACGTCTTTTGCAGCGTCACCGACTTCGCAAGCCGGCTGTTCGTTAGCGTACAGACAATCGCGGCATCCGCCGCATTGACGGTCAGGCCATCCGCCAGATTGGTATCGGTTGCCCCGGTACAGGACACGCTTGGCGCGTAATTGGCGGCATTGCCTGTGGTAAACGACTCTGCAATGGTAATCGTTTCTCCGGCAAACAATGTCACGGCTGCGGCGGCATCGATTTCCGTGGCCGTATTGGCGACCGTGCTCAACGACGTGTTATTCGCGGCGCCGGATGACGAGACCGTGGCCGCATCATTGACCTTGGCGTTTTCCCAGGACTTGCGCAGGGTGAACGCGGCCGACTTGCGGTTGGTGAACGTACAGCGCAAATCCGCACCGGCAACCACATTAACCCCGGCTATCGTCAACTGATTGCCGGCCAGCGTTCCAAAACTGCCGGAGTTACCGGTAGCCGCGCTATTGGCATCGGTACAACTCGCCGCCGTCAACGTCCAGTTGGCCGGTACGCTTTCCGTGATCGTGATATTCGCGCCACGGGTAGTCACCGGGTTCACGGCCGAGGAAACCGGCGTGCCGTCAATAGTGGTGCTGATCGCTACCGGCGTGGTCGTCAGATTGGTCGTGCTGAACGAGAAACTGCCAGTGGATCCGGTGGACAGCTTGCTAATGACTACCGTCGGTTGACGGATGGCATTACTGACCGTGCAACTGATGTTATCGCCCGCTGCCGGTGTGAGGCTGAAGGGCTGGGCGGCTCCCGAAGGCAAGGCGGTGACGGCGCCGGACCGGCTGTTGGTGCAATTGATAACGGTATTGTACTGGCCGATATTCGACGGCCCCGCTGCCATCACTTCCGTCAGGGTATAGGCCGTTCCCGCCGTCGCCTGATAGCTGCCGGGCGCGTTATAGCTACCCGCCCCTGCCGTGGTCAGCACGCCGCCACCGCTGGTGGCGCTGGCGGAAGTATCAGAAACAACCGTCCCCCCGGCCCCGCCGGTCCGAATCTGGGTCGTGAAGCGATCCGCCACGTTAACAATGCTGGTCACCGTTTTGTTGACCCGGATCAGCGGAGCAATCGGTGTATTGATCAGGGTACAACTGATGTCGTCACCCGCTTTTGGCGTCAGATCAAAGGGCGGGGTCGAGCCGGACGGCAGGGTTGTCGCCGGGCCGGAAGTACGGCTGTTGGAACAGCTCAGGCTGGTTGCGTACTGATTGGCCAGTGACGATCCGCCGGACAAGGCTTCCGTAATGGTCAAGGGGGTTCCGACCGTCGCCTGGTAGCTGCCGGGGGCGTTGTAGGTCGCCGCGCCTCCGGTGGTCAGCACGCCGCCGCCGGTCGTCAGGCTGGCGGATGTTCCGGAAACCACGGTTCCGGATACGCCGCCGGTACGAAGCTGGGTCGTGAAGCGGTCATTGGCATCCACCAGCGCCGTGACCGTTTTGTGAACGCGCACCACTGGCTGACGCACGGCATTGGTCAGGGTACAGGTGATGTCATCCCCCAACTGCGGCGTCAGTGTATAAGGAACCGCCGCATTGGTTGGCATGACGGTGGCGCTGCCGCCAAACGCATTGCTGCAGCTGACCGTGGTGGTGTACTGCTGGCTGGACGAGGTACCACCGGAAATACTCTCGGTCAGGGTGTAGGCCGTTCCCTCGGTCCCTTGATAAATACCGGCCGCGCTGTAAGTTGCAACACCGCCCGTGGTCAGCACGCCGCCGCCGGTGGTCGCAGATGCCGTGACACCAGACACAACCGTTCCCGCCGCGCCGCCGGTGCGAATCTCGGTGGTAAAGCGATCGTTGGCATCCACCAGGCTGCTGACTGTTTTATGCACGCGCAGCTTGGGCAGATTCTTCGAGTTGGTGAAGGTACAGGTCAGGATATCCCCGGCCAGCGGTGTAATGACATACGAACTGGTGAGCGGAGCTCCGGCGGGCGTGATCGTCGTCAAGGATGCCGGCAAGGTGGTGGACGGCCCGGCTGCGCGGGCATTGCTGCAACTCAGTTCAGTCTTGTACAGGTTCAGCGCCGTGGGTCCGGCCGCCTTGGTTTCGCTCAAGGTATAGGCGGTTCCGGCCGTCAGGGTAAGGCCATTGATTGCAACGGACTGAATACCCGTGGCGGCGCCCGTGGTGGTTGCGGTTTGGGAAACCGACCCGCCATTGACCCCCAGGGTGAATTGGTCGGCCGCATTAACCCGGACCGTGACATCCTTGCGCAAGGTTATCACCGGTGGCTTGACCGCGTTGGTCAGGGTACAGCTGATGTCATCACCGGACTTCGGTGTCAGCTGGAACGGCGGCGTCATGCCGCTGGGCAATAGGGTCGCCGGACCGGCGACGCGCGCGTTGACACAACTGATAGCAGTATCATACTGGCTGGCGGCGGACGTTCCTCCCGACAGCGCCTCGGTCACGGTATAGGTCGTACCGGCTGTCGCCAGATAATCCCCCGGAGCATTGTACGTTCCCGCCCCGCCGGTGGTAAAAACACCGCCGCCAACGGTTGCCGAACTGGTGGCGCCCGAAACGACCGTGCCGCTGACACCGCCGGTCCGCAGTTCCGTGGTGAAGCGGTCATTCGCATCCACCAGACCGGCAACGGCCTTGTGGACACGGATCTTGGGAGCGATGGTGTTGTTGGTATAGGTACAGGTGATGTCATCGCCCAGCTGCGGCGTTACGGTAAAAGGATAGGCCGTCGTGGGTAAGGCGGTGGTGCTGCCCGCGTAGGCATTGGTGCAAACCAGCGAGGACGCATACTGGGCAATATCGGAAACCCCGGCCGTCAGCGCTTCCGTGAACGTATAGGTCGTTCCCGCCGTGGCCTGGAACTTTCCTGGCGCCGTGTAGGTGCCCGCTCCCGCCGTGGTCAACAGGCCGCCGCCGATGGTGGCGGAGGCCGTGGTGCCCGAAACCACAGAGCCGCTGACTCCACCGGTGCGTATCTGCGTGGTGAAACGGTCCGTGGCGTCAGCCACGGCAACCACGGTTTTATTCACCTTGAGCCGGGGTTGCGGTGTATTGGTCAGGGTACAGGTGATCAGGTCGCTGTTCTGGATGGCTATATCAAACGGCTGCGTTGTTCCGGACGGCAACACCGTTGTACTGTTGGTATCCGCGTTGGCGCAGCTGATGCTGGTGTGATATTGCGCGGCGGATGATGTTCCGGCCGTGATCGCTTCGGTAATGGTGTAGGTGGTCCCGCCTGTCGCCAGATAGGCGCCAGGCGCCGTGTAGGTCCCCGCTCCACCGGTAGTCAGAACGCCGCCGCCCGCCGTTGCCGAGTTCGTCGTTCCGGATACGACCGTTCCGGCGGCGCCACCGGTGCGAATCTGGGTCGTGAAGCGGTCATTGGCATCCACCAGCCCGGTCGCCACGACCTTGTTCACGATCAGACGCGGCTTGGGCGCGTTGGTAAAGGTACAGACCAGATCATCATACTGGGCGGCGGTATAGCTCAGACTGGTGGCCGTGCCGCTCAAGGTCGCCCCGGTCGCATTGTTGATGCAGGCGTACGTGGTGACGTAATTGGCCAGCGAACCGGATGAGGCCAGCTCCCGCAGGGTGTAGGTCGCCCCGGCCGTGGCGGCGTAGACTACCGACCCGTTGCTGACGACATCGCCGGTGCCGGTCGTGGTCGTGGTTGCCACGGTCGCGGGGGTGCTGTCACGAACCTGCAGAGTGAATTGATCGGTGCTGACGTAGCGCTGACCGCCCAGCACTTTCTTCAGGGTGATCTTCGGGGCGATCAGTTTGTTCGAGAGCGTGCAGGTAATGTTGTCGCCGGATGCCGGTGTGACGGTAAAGGTCTTGTTGGCGGCGAAACCTTGCGACGGAAGAGCCGTCCCCGAGCTGACCGCATTGGTGCAGGCAATACTGGTGTGATAGTTGCCCAGGGTGGTGCCGCCGGATGCCGTTTCCGTCAGGGTATAGGTGCTGCCGCCGGCCAGATAGGTGGCTCCGGTCGTACCGGAGCCGGGGGTTACCACATCCTGTTGGCCGGCCGTGGTGCTGCTGATCAGGGAGTTCAATACCGTTCCGCCGCTGTTGCGGATCTCCATTGTGAACTCGTCCGTATCCACCAGCCGTGAATTCGCCAGATCCTTGATCAGGGTAATGGCGGCCGGGCCGTTATCCAGTTGACAGGTTATGTCATCGCCGCTTTGCAGCGTCAGGGAAAAGGATTGGCCGACCCCGGCGGGCAGGCTGGTCACCGGACCATCGCTGCGGGTATTGGTGCACAAAATCGCCGTTGAATACTGGCTGAGCGGTGTTGAACCGGTCGACAGGATTTCGGTCAGGGTATAGGTTGTTCCGGCCGTGCCCGAATATGCACCGGCAACCGTATAGGTGGCCGCCCCGCCCGTGGTCACCACGCCACCGCCCGGCGAGGCCGTGGTGCTGGAAACCACGGTCGCGCCGTTCTTGATCTGTGTCGTGAAACGGTCTGCCCCGTTGATCAATCCGGAGACTTTCTTGTTCAGGCGCAAAACCGGGGCCTTGGGGGCGTTGGTCAGAGTACAACTGATGTTGTCGCCGGTCGTCGGGGTAATGGTGAACCGCTGGCCGGAACCGCTGGGCAGTGTCGTTGCCGAGCCCGAAGTGGCGTTGGTGCAACTGATACTGGACGTGTATTGGGAGAGCCCGGAGGTCCCGGCGGTAATGTCTTCGGTCAGGATATAGGTCGTGCCGCTCGTCACCACCAGCATGCCGGGGGCGTTATAGGTGCCGGTTCCGCCCGTGGTCAGTACGCCGCCGCCGGTTTGAGGATCACTGCCGGTTCCCGACAGAACCGGGTTTGCCCCGGCGTTCGACAAGATCTGGGTGGTAAACCTGTCGTTACTGTCGACCAGTCCGCCAGAAATCACTTTATTGATGCGCAGGCGGGGCAGCCGGTCATTCGTCAGGGTACAAGCAATCACATCGCCCAATTGCGGGGTCAGCGTAAAGCTGGTGCCCGCGCCCAAGGGCAGCGTGGTTACACTGCCCGCATTGGTGTTGGTGCAACTGATACGGCTGTTGTAGGTCGACAAGGGATTGACCGAACCGGCCGCCATGACCTCGCTCAGCGTATAGCTTGTCCCGGCCACGACTTGCGTGGCGGCAATGGCGCCCGTGCCCGCCGTGATGGTGGATCCGGTACCGGCCGTTGTCGAGGTCAGGTTGATGGCGCCGCCCTGCAAACGGATCTGGAATTCGTCGCTGTCGTTGGCGCGGCTGTTGCCCAGCGCCTTGATCAGTGAAATCCGCGGTTGCGTGATATTGGTGATCGTGCAGTCAATATCATCATTAAACTGCGGCGTCAGGGTGAACGGCTGGGTGGAGCCGGAAGGCAGAACCGTGCTGCTGCCAACCGTCGTATTGGTACAGCTGATGCTGGCGTTGTAGTTCGAGAGCGTCGATGTTCCGCCTGAAATGGCCTCGGTCAACGTATAGACGGTGCCAACCGTTCCCAGGAAATAACCGGGAGCGGCATAGGTCGCCGCTCCTCCCGTGGTCAGGACTCCGCCGCCGGCACTGCCAGAAGCCGTTGTACCGGATACTACCGTCCCCCCCGCCCCGCCGGTGCGAATCTGGGTCGTAAACCGGTCAGCGCCATCCAGCAATGCGCTGACCACCTTGTTGACACGAATCCGGGGATTGCCATTGGTCAGCGTACAGGCGATGACGTCATCCAGTTGGGGGGTCAGCGAAAAGCTTTGCCCCAGGCCGCTGGGCAGAACCGTTGTGCTGGCGGCGTTCTCATTGGTGCAACTGATGCGGGTGTTGTAGGCGCTCAGCGTACTTGACGAACCGGCTGCCATCACCTCGGTAAGAGTATAGGCCACTCCGGCGCTCAGGAAGTTGGGGCCCGTCGTGCCGGTTCCCGCCGTCACCGCGCTGCCAGCCCCGGCGCTTGTCCCGCTGGCAACCACGGTCGCGCCTTGCTTCAGCTGGACGGTAAACTGATCCGCGGCGTTCAATCGCCCGCCGGAGGTCAGCGCCTTGCTCAGGGTCACCCGGGGCTGGTGGGCAATGTTGGTCAGGGTACAGGTGATGTCATCATTGCCACCCAGGGTGATGCTGTAGTTTTTGACCGGACCGGTCTGTGCGCCGGAAGGCAGCACGGTGGAACTGGCCGCGTAGGCATTGCTGCAATTGATGATGGTGTTATAAAGCCCGAGATCGGCGGCCGGGGAACCCGCACCGACTTCCTTGAGCGTATAGGCGACATAGGGCTGCAGGATCAAACCGGATATCACACCCGTACCGGCGGTAATGGTGTTGCCGGAACCGCCGGAAGTGCTGGTGGTCGTCGGGTTGACCACACTGACGCCGTTCAGCACTTGCAGCGTGAACTGGTCGGTCGGCGCGGCCCGGGTGCTGCCCAGCGCCTTGGCAAAGGTGGTGATCTTCGGCAGGGGAGCGTTGGTCAGGGTGCAGCTGATGTCATCCGAGTCCTTGATGGTGACAGTGAATGTCTGACCGACCCCGGATGGCAGAACCGTAGGCACCCCGGCTCCCACCACGCGGGCATTGGTGCAACTGATGCTGGTGGTATACGCCGACAGGGTGTTGACGCTGCCCGACGCCATGACCTCGGTAATGGTGTAGGTTTTATAAGGGGAGCCGAAACTCCCTTCAAACACGCCCGGCGCCGAGAACAGCCCGGTGCCCGCGCCCGTAGTTGACACGCCACCGCCACTGGTCAGCGACGCCGATGTCGAGGACACCACATTGCCAAGGTCATCCTTGATGATCGTGGTGAACTGGTCCGCCGCATTCACCCGTGCAATCAAATTCTTGTGCACACGCAGCTTCGGACGAACTTCCACAATGTTATAGCTGACCTCGTTGGTGCTGGCCCCTTCACAAATCGGGTTGGTGCGATCCCATTTCACCACGGGGTCGGAACCATCGGCACTGGGCGGTTGCAACTCGAACTTCAGCGGCTCGGTACTTTCCCGCAGCACGTCGTAGGTGGACTGGATCGGAATCACCACCCCGTACTTGGCGTTGCCGAACATCCCCTGTCCGGCGTCATACTCGCCCGGCGGAATGGTCAGCAGCCACAGGTTCGAACCACTGGTGTGCGACAGGGTTGGCGTGGTTCCGGAAAGACCGATGGGGGAACCCAGCACATAATCGACATCCGGCAGGGCGACCCCCGCCGTCTGGCGTATGGCGACTACGGTCGGCGTCAGAATCGTACCGTTCACGCGGATCTGCAACGACGGACCGACATCGCCTTCCGGCATATCAAAGGTTGCCTGGGTATTCAGGTCGATCAACGGCTTCAGAATCACCGAAATATCATCGATCAGGTTGCCGTTACTGCCGGTCGCCGGCTGCACCGCTTCCAGCCCGATCTGGTAAAGGCCGGCGCCCGGAGCGGTAAAGACCGCCGTCTGGGGGGTAAACCCGACGGTGCTGGAAATCGTGGAATTCTGCGAGGAAATGGCGCCGCCGATCGGCCCAGTATCATTGATGGACCACAAACCGGCAGCCACCTGCTGGTTGCCGACGCCGTTACGCGGACTGAAATAGTAGTTCATCGTCACCGTTTCGCCAGCCTGCAGGCAGATCGGCTGATACAGTCGTGACTGCATGGACGCATTCAGCTCGGCGACAATCCGGTTGTTCTGGGCGCCAAAGGCCCCATAGGTGCTGGCCAGCGCAACTTCAATGTAGCGGGCTACCGCCGAGGCTCCGCTGTTGCTGTCCGTGGTTTTCCAACCGCCGATGCACTGTATGGACGTACCGCCGCTGCAACTGGAGTCCAGCCAGTAGGCCCAGGTAGTGCCCCCGCCAATCAGACCGCCGGGTGGAGGGAAAGTCACCGTGGACGCATCAGAATGCAGCTCAAAACTCGGGTTCTGGATGACACGCACCCCGCCGGCGGTTGCCTCGCCGCTGAAGAGCAGCGCGGCCAGCAAGGTCATCAGGTAAAGCGAAAGCCTGGAAAGAACACCATTCATGAACAACACCCATTGATCAACGGGGCGGCAACTACCACCCAATACGTTCCATCGATGATTGAAAAATACATTTTCAGCCCAACGTCAGCCCTCAGGCATGACTTCCGCGTCTTACGCCCGATCCATCAGGCTGTTTCACCCAAATAGTGATGAGAATAACGTTTGAATTGTTATCAAAGCGTTCAGGGCCGATTCCCCCTAGGAGCGCAGCACGCCCGCCTGACGGGGATTTACCAGAAAAGATGAGAACCGGTTCACGTTTATTTTGGTTCAGTCGGTAGGCGTTGTATAGACATGAGAAGATGAAAGCCCCCCGTAAGCCGGACAAATACGGGGGTAGGCAGATAAAAGAGACAAATTCGGTGATGAGTGGCGGCGACGAGCTAGACCACCTCGGCCAGATTCCCCTTGTCCTCCAGCCAGGCCTTGCGGTCGGCGGAACGCTTCTTGGCCAGCAGCATGTCCAGCATCGCCTCGGCGGCCTTCTCATCCTCCAGGGTCAACTGCACCAGGCGACGGGTATTGATATCCATGGTCGTTTCCCGCAATTGCAGCGGATTCATTTCACCCAGCCCCTTGAAACGCGTCACCTGCAGCTTCGCGCGCTTGTTCTCCGCCGCCAGTCGGTCCATGACGCCCTGCTTCTCATCGTCATCCAGGGCATAGTAGGTTTCCTTGCCGCAATCAATCCGGTACAACGGCGGCATCGCCACGAAGACATGACCGTTCTTCACCAATGCGGAAAAATGTCTCACAAACAACGCGCACAGCAGCGTGGCAATGTGCAGGCCGTCCGAGTCGGCATCGGCCAGAATGCAAACCTTACCGTAACGCAAGCCGCTCAGGTCATCAGAGCCGGGATCGACGCCGATGGCGACCGCAATGTCATGAACTTCCTGCGAGCCGAGCACATCGTCCTTCGAGACCTCCCAGGTATTGAGGATCTTGCCGCGCAGGGGCATCACCGCCTGGAATTCCTTGTCCCGCGCCTGCTTGGCGGAACCGCCCGCCGAGTCCCCTTCCACCAGAAACAACTCGCCACGCATCACATCCTGACCGACGCAGTCGGCCAGCTTCCCCGGCAGCGCCGGCCCCTGCGTGATCTTCTTGCGTTCGATCTTCTTGCCCGCGCGCAGGCGGCGGCCGGCGTTGGCAATGGCCAGTTCAGCCAACTGCACCCCGACATCGGGATGCTGGTTCAGCCACAGCGAAAACGCATCCTTGGTAACCCCCTGCACAAACACGGAGGCCTCTCGCGAGGACAGCCGCTCCTTGGTCTGGCCGGAAAATTGCGCCTCCTGCAGCTTCATCGACAGCACGAACGCGACCTTTTCCCAGACATCCTCCGGAGCCAGCTTGACGTTGCGCGGCAAGAGGTTGCGGAACTCGCAGAACTCGCGCATGGCGTCGGTCAGCCCCTGGCGCAGGCCGTTGACGTGCGTGCCGCCCTGCACGGTCGGAATCAGGTTGACGTAAGATTCCTGCACCGAATCCCCGCCCTCGGGCAACCAGAGGACCGCGAAATCACAGGCGGCGTGCCCGCCCTCGAACACCCCGGTAAAGGGCTCGGCGGGCAATACCGGGTATTCCTTGGTGGCGTCCGCCAGATAAGCGCGCAGCCCATCCTCAAACAGCCAGGTTTCGGTTTCATTGGACTGACGGTCGTCAAAACGGATTTCCAGCCCCGGACACAGCACGGCCTTGGCTTTCAGCAGGTATTTCAGGGGCTTGACCGCAAACTTGGGGGTATCGAAATACGAGGGATCGGTCCAGAAACGGACACTGGTGCCGGTGTGGCGCCGGGGGGTGGCGCCGATCACGGCCAGTTCCGAGGACTTCTCGCCATTCGCGAAGCTGATGCCATACTCCTGTCCGTCACGCTTGACCCTGACCTGCACCCGGGTGGACAAGGCATTCACCACCGAAATGCCGACCCCGTGCAGACCGCCGGAGAACTGGTAGTTCTTGTTCGAGAATTTGCCGCCCGCATGCAGCTTGGTCAGGATCAGTTCGACACCGCTCATCTTTTCTTCGGGATGGATGTCCACCGGCATGCCGCGACCGTCGTCAATCACCTCCAGCGAATTGTCCTCGTGCAGGATCACATGGATATGACGGGCATGACCCGCGAGCGCCTCGTCCACCGAGTTGTCAATAACCTCCTGGGCCAGATGGTTTGGGCGGCTGGTGTCCGTATACATACCCGGACGACGGCGAACCGGGTCAAGGCCGGACAGGACTTCAATGGCATCGGCGTTATAAGTCATGGGGTCATCAATGAGTCAGAAAATGGAC
Source organism: Fluviicoccus sp. (assembly GCA_036279775.1). Taxonomy (GTDB): domain Bacteria; phylum Pseudomonadota; class Gammaproteobacteria; order Pseudomonadales; family Moraxellaceae; genus Fluviicoccus. The sequence continues at coordinate 32,520 of DASUIM010000209.1, forward strand.
GATTGCCGGAATATGGGCTTCAAAGGAGTCGAAGGCGTGATTACCGCCCTCCTCGACCAGCATCGGCGAGGCGGCATAGCGGGTCAGGGCGTCACGGTAATCCAGGGTTTCATCTCCGGACTGCAATAATACCCATAAGCGCTCGGGATGTGTGAGCGCTCCGGCCTCCAGGGGCTCCAGTTCCGCGACCATTTCTGTCGTGAGGATGTATTTCTCACCGGTATGAAAGTTCTGTTGCTCACCGAGATAGGCGTGAAAGCGTTCGTAGGGCCGTATCGCCGGGTTGATCAGCACAGCCTTGCGACCGAATGCGGTACTGGCCCAAGTGGCGTAATAGCCCCCCAGTGAACTGCCGACAATTCCGGCTTCCGGATATTCGGTCAGTATGTCCCGGATAATGCCAGCCACTCGACTACCGCTGCAGGCGATATCCGGCGTCAGGAAGCGGATGTCCGGCCGGTGGCGCAGCAGCCAATCGCGCATCTGGCGAGTTTTCAGGGATTGCGGAGAACTGTTGAAACCGTGGAGATAGAGAATGCTGGGCACGGGGCCTCCGGATCAGTCCGGCCATTTGGCCAGATAACGATCATAGCCTTCCTTCCAGGACGCCGTGCTGAAGGCTCCGCCGCTCCGGTGCGTCATGCAGATGGGCCATGTTGACAGCCGCAAGCCCTTTGACCGGGCCTGCCGGCAAAAATCCACATCATAAAAATGAAAATCAAAACGCGTGTCAAAACGGATACCGTGCTTGGCGAGTGTTGACTTGCGCGCGGCCAGAAATACCCCATCCAGCAGTTCACAGTCCGCAGGAGCCGGACCGTAACGGGAAACCTTACCGAAAGCCTCTTTTCCATGGCCGATCAGGCCGGACATATTGGCCGCCATTTCCTTGACCAGCTTGCCATTCCTGAACCCGGAAAATGCCCAGCTGGGCTGGCCGGGCAACCGCCGCTTACTGCCCGCCAGACCCAGGATATCCGCCCGGCCCAGCCCTTCTATCAGCCGGTCCGCCAGGTAATAGTCATCAATCCAGACATCATCATGCATGAAGACTAGAATCTCAGCCTCACCGGCCAGATCCATGCCACTGTTGAACACCTGTGGCAAACCTGCCGAATTGGCGAAGGCTACGCAGGCCTTGATCCGTCGATCAAACGCCAACCGCGCCATCGAGACGCCCAGCGGTGACTGTTTTGAGAACTCGGCGGCGGACAGTCGGGTGGCACTGATGATTCTGATCATGCGGAAAGAGGATCAACTTGACTAAGGGGCCGGACAGGGCAGAGGCGATCACATGGCAGGGTCAGGCAACAACTACCGGATCAATATCCCTTGACCGACCAGTCCACCACGAACTTGACACCTTCCACCCGGGACACCGCCGTCTCAATCGAGCCGTCGGCATGCAGGTCAAACCAGCGATAACCGGGGGAGACATCCTCATCAATCGCAAAGTCATCACTGAGCGGTTTGAACTGGACACAGGTGGAAGGCGCGGAGAGCATGCGGACGCCATTGCGTTGCTGGTCGGAGGCCTGATGCACATGCCCCCAGACAATGGCGCGGATATGACTGTAGCGGTCAACAATCGCCAGGAATTCAGCCGCATTGCGCACCACCTGGGTATCCAGCCACTGGCAACCCATCGGCACCGGATGATGATGCAGGCAGACCATGACATGACGATCGCGGGACTCTTCCAGGGACTGGACGAGGAATTGCAGTTCCTCGGCGGTGAAACGACCGGGAACCTGATGCTCGATACTGGAGTTCAGCATGATGATGCGCCACCCCCCTTCATCGATCACGCAGGGGCTGATGCGGGTCTTGCCGCCCAGCGTGGCCAGCATGGGGGCGGTGATGTCGTGATTGCCCTGCAACCAGTAGTTGGGTACGCCGAATTCGTTCAGGTAGGCATGAAAGCGGCTGTAGGCCTCCAGCGAGGCATCCTGGGAAATGTCGCCGGTCGCCAGAATCAGATTGATTTGCGGTTGTTCGCGACGCACCTTGTCCAGCACCAGTTTCAGGCTGTCCTCCGTGCAAAGACCCAGCAAACGCCCTTCCTTGCCTGCGAACAAGTGGCTGTCGGTAATTTGCACCACCCGCAGTGGCTTTTGCTTCGGTTTGCTCAAGATGCCATCCCTAATGCGGTCAATCTTCTTCTTGTAACGCAGAAAATACACTTTTTCCAGCGTCAGGCCAAGAATCCCGATCAAATCTTGCGGCGCGTGATCCGGGCGCCGCGGCAATGATTGAAGTTTAACATGCCCCCTCCGGCCGGGTCTGACAAGCGCTTCTCGTTTGTCAGACCCGAGCAGGCCGTCAGACCGTCTTGTAGATCTCGCTGCCCTGGGCGCGGAACTCTTCGGCCTTGACCTGCATCGCCGAATCGAGATCACCGCTTCCGGCCGCCTGGGCGGCTTCCAGGCTGTCGGCGTAGTCGCGCACATCCTGGGTGATCTTCATCGAGCAGAACTTGGGGCCGCACATCGAGCAGAAGTGCGCCACCTTGTGGGCGTCCTTGGGCAAGGTTTCGTCGTGGTACTCGCGGGCGGTATCCGGGTCCAGCGCCAGGTTGAACTGGTCTTCCCAGCGGAACTCGAAACGCGCCTTCGACAAGGCATTGTCGCGGATCTGCGCGCCGGGATGCCCCTTGGCCAGATCGGCGGCGTGGGCGGCGATCTTGTAGGTGATGATGCCGTCCTTCACGTCCTTCTTGTTCGGCAGGCCCAGATGCTCCTTGGGCGTGACATAGCACAGCATGGCGCAGCCGAACCAGCCGATCATGGCCGCGCCGATGCCGGACGTGATGTGGTCATAGCCGGGCGCGATGTCGGTGGTCAGCGGGCCGAGGGTATAGAACGGCGCTTCCTGACAGACTTCCAGTTGCAGGTCCATGTTTTCCTTGATCATGTGCATCGGCACATGACCGGGGCCTTCAATCATCACCTGCACGTCGTGCGCCCAGGCCTTGTGCGTCAGCTCGCCCAGGGTGCGCAGCTCGCCGAATTGCGCTTCGTCATTGGCGTCGGCGATGGAGCCGGGGCGCAGGCCGTCGCCCAGCGAGAAGCTGACATCGTAGGCCTTCATGATTTCGCAGATTTCGTCGAAATGGGTATAAAGGAAATTTTCCTGATGATGCGCCAGGCACCATTTCGCCATGATCGAACCGCCGCGCGAGACAATGCCGGTGACGCGCTTGGCGGTCAGCGGCACATAGCGCAGCAGCACGCCCGCATGGATGGTGAAATAGTCGACGCCCTGCTCGGCCTGCTCGATCAACGTGTCGCGGAAGATTTCCCAGGTCAGGTCCTCGGCGACGCCATCAACCTTTTCCAGCGCCTGATAGATGGGCACCGTGCCGATCGGCACCGGGCTGTTGCGGATGATCCACTCGCGGGTTTCGTGGATGTGCTTGCCGGTGGACAGGTCCATGATGGTATCCGCGCCCCAGCGGATGCCCCAGGTCAGCTTCGCCACTTCTTCTTCAATGGAGGAGCCCAGTGCCGAATTGCCGATATTGCCGTTGATCTTGACCAGGAAGTTGCGGCCGATGATCATCGGCTCCAGTTCCGGGTGGTTGATGTTGGCGGGAATGATGGCGCGGCCGAGAGCCACTTCCGAACGCACGAATTCCGGGGTGATTTCCTTGGGAATGGAGGCGCCGAAGGACTGGCCGGCGTGCTGCTGGCCCAGCAGGCCCTGCGCGCGGGCTTCCTGCAGCTTCATGTTCTCGCGGATAGCGATGTATTCCATCTCGGGCGTAATGATGCCCTGACGCGCATAGTGCAGCTGGGTGACATTGCGGCCCGGCATGGCGCGACGCGGCTTGCGCAGGTGGCCGAAACGCAGCGGCGTCAAGTTAATGTCGCGCTCGCGCAGCAGTCCGAAACGGGAGGACGGCCCTGACAACAACTCGGTGTCGTTGCGTTCGATGACCCAGTCTTCACGGACGGCGGACAGGCCCTGGCGGATATCGACCTGCACCGCCGGGTCGGTATAGGGACCGGACGTATCGTAAACAATAACCGGGGCATTCTTTTCGCCGCCCATGGCGGTCGGGGTATCGGTCAGCGAGATCTCGCGCATGGGCACGCGGATATCAGGACGGCTGCCTTCGACGTAGATCTTGCGGGAGGCGGGGAATTGCTCGGTCGACGCGCGATCCACTTGCGCCTGTTCACTCAGAAACACGGTAGCCATATTCAGAAATTGTTCGATCTTGGAGGGTTGAACCGGAGGCTGCGACTATACGGTTTTGCACCCCGCTTAACAACAAAACAGCCCCGGTTGGCTTGAATTCCGCCAGACAAACCCATACTCTCCCCCCTATCGTCCATACTCATCGGTATGTTGTCATGCACCGTATTCTTGCTGCTTCGCTGCTTTCCTTTGCCCTCTCGCCGTTGTGCCACGCCATTGACTTGGCCCAAGCCTATGACCTGGCGCTGAAGAACGACCCCGAATGGGCGGCTTCCACCAACGCCTACAAGGCGGAAATGCTGCGCGAAGGCCAGAATTCCGGCGCACTGCTGCCCACCGTCGGCCTGAGCGCTTCCTACGCCAACAACAATTTCTCGCCGGATATGGGGGCCAGCACCACCTATAACAGCGTGCAGTACGGCCTGCAGGTGCGGCAGCCGCTGTATCGCGCCGACCTGTGGCGTGATTACCAGCGCGCCAAGTCGTCGTCGTCCGCCAGCGAAGCCAATTACCGGCAGAAGCAGCAGGAACTGGTGCTGAAGGTCAGTGAAGCCTATATCAACGTGCTGCGCGCGCAGGAAACCCTGTCGACCACGCAGGCCGAGGAAGCCGCGCTGAAGCGCCAGCTGGAACAGGCGCAGAAACGTTTTGAAGTCGGCCTGATCGCCAAGACCGACGTGCTGGAAGCCCAGGCCCAGCTGGATGGCGCTGTCGCCAACCGCATCAGCGCCGAAGTCGGCGTCGCCAATACCCGGGAAGTTCTGACAGCCATCATCGGCAAGGATCCCGGCACCCTCAGCGAGCTGCGCAAGGACTTTGCCGTGACCCCGCCGCTGCCCGCCAGCGCCGATGAATGGGCCGAGATGGCGCGCAGCAAGAATCCGCAGCTGACCGCTGCCCGCATGAATCAGGAAGCCGCCGAGCGCACCCTCAGCGCCCAGCGCGCCGGTCATCTGCCGCAACTGGATCTGGTCGCCAGCTACAGCAATACCGACAACAAGACTTCCAACCTGTCGCTGGCCAGCCGTAACGGCGACGCCACCAGCATCGGCGTGGAGTTGCAATTGCCGTTGTATGCCGGCGGCCGTACCAATAACGCCATCAGCCAGGCTTCTTACCAATCCGATGCCGCCCGCGACCAGGTAACGGCCGTGGAGCGCCAATTGACCGCGCAAGCCCGCACCGCCTACCTGAATGCTTCCGCCGACAGCTACCGGGTTGCCGCCCGCAGCCAGGCCGTCAAGTCCACCGAGGCGGCGCTGGCGGCCACCAAGGCCGGTTATGATGTGGGCACCCGTAATATTGTCGATGTGCTGCTGGCGGAGCGTAACCTGTACGCAACCCGCCGTGATCACGCCAACGCCAAGTATGATTACCTGATCAATACGCTGAAGTTGCGTTCCGCCAGCGGACAACTCAGCGTTCAGGATATCCAGAGCCTGAACGGCTGGCTGCAGTAATATCCTTTACCCTGCATGCACCAGGGGCATGCAGGGTAAAGCCCGCTCAAAAGTCCAGATTGACCGGTCCCAGCACCTTACCCGTTCCGCTCTCCACCAGCATGGCCGCGAAACCGCGGGAACTCCCCAGCCTCAACACCCTGACCTCCTCCGGCTTCCGGCCGAAAGACTGTGCAGCCTGCCGGAACTGTCGGACCACCGCGGGAGTCATTTCCGGATTGGGGGCGATAGGCAGTGAATGCGCCAGCAACTCGCCGGTGATCGACGCATAATCCACATAGTATTTCGGCATCGTTTCCAGATCCCCGTTGCCTGCGAGAGCCGAATACAGAATCGCGTTTTTTTCCTTCGCATCCGTTGGCATCCGCGCCCCTACCAATCGCGGGCCGGTGACACCAAGGCTTGCAAAACGGCTGTCGCTGGCCTGGGCCAGACGCGCGGGAGAAATTTCGTTGGCGAATACCAAGTCAAAACGGGTGGCTGACGCCACCAGATAGACGGGACGCGACGCATAAATACTGTACAGGCCGAATGACAGGAAACCGGCCTGGAGCATGGCGATAACCGTCAGGTCAAACCGCAGGCCGGGCTTACCGGTCCTGAACACAACCAGGGTCAGCAACGGACCGATCATCAGGTCAACCCCGCCCACCAGCATCAGCAGCTTGTCGGCCTTGGCCATGTGGATCAGTTCAAGGGGGTACCAGAAATAAATAATGTATGACGCCACTGCACCGACAATCGCAAAACTGATCAGCACATGGATCAATGCCGCTTTCCAACGGGTCATCTCTGTGTTCCGGGATAAGTAATGAGAATACGAAACCAACCCGGACAAGTATCTCCGCCGTCCCTGCCCTGTCAAGACTGTGTGGCAAGTGACGGCCGCTTCATCAGTCACCAAAAAAAGAGGGCCGGCCCCGCACTTGGGCCGACCCTGCTCAAACCGGCAACCCAATACTCACAACGCGATATTTTCCCCCAGCGACAAGCGTAACCAACGGTTCAGAACCAACTCCGCTCCCGTGCCGGCCGCATCCGCGACCGGGTGAACCCGGATCGCCAGCGCCCGCCGCCCGTTGCAGACCGCGGTGGTGATGCAGACCGGATAGGCCGGACTGCCCGGTGCGGAGGCGATGATGCCCTCCAGGCCCGGCACATCCCACGCCCCCAGATTGGAGTACGATCCGGCAAAGGCGCCCGGCTTGCCGCGGCTGAGCCGGTACACCAGATTGATCCCGGCCTGCCCGATCAGCTTCCCCAGATTCAGCAGCCGCCACTGGCGCCAATGCTCCAGCCGGGCGGTGCGGGCGGTAATCTGCTCCCGCACCGCCCGGGCATCCATGTCGTCGGCGATGGTGACCATGAAGCCGCCGCAGTGGTTCATGCCTTCCCGCTCGCAACGGGCCGCGCCGCGCAAACTGACCGGATAAACCCAGGGCAGGACAGCGCCGGGCAGGCACAGCACTTCGCGGGCGGCGCGATCGGCGGTCCACAGCAGCCAGACCGTGCTGCTGACGCCCGCTGCCTTGGCCGCCGTTTCGATTGCGGCGGTTTCCGCTTCGGTCAACAGCATGGGCATGGGCATCACCGGCTCGGCTTTCTCCTGTGCTGGCGCCAGATCACGCCAGAGCGGCTTTGCGGAAGGCGCGGACAACGGCTGGCGTCCCGCCCGCCACAGTTCGCGCCAGCCAGGCTGCGCCTTGTCACGGCCCTTGGGCAAACCATCGGGGAAAGCCACGCCACGGCCTTGCAGAATCATGGCCAGCGCCGCCAGTCCGTCATAGTACCGGTGCGAGGCGGAGTACCAGCGCGGAACCGTCGTGCCGTTTTCATAAAGTCCGAACAGCATGCGGTCATCCACGCCGTGCTTGAGGCGGGCGGTATACCACATGCCGACGTAGTCCGTGCCGCCGGGGTTAGTTTCGCCGACCGGGATGATCCGGGGCGTCGCGACCGGCGAAGGCGGCAGGTAAGCGGCGTCAGGGAGTGCATGGGCGGGAGCATTCATGACAGGACTCCTCAATGTTCAGTCTTGACGGTGCGCGCCAGCGGCCGGACCGTGTCCACGCCGGGCTTCGGCAAAAAACGCGACGGACGACGCAGGATAAACGCCAGACGCGGGAAGGCCTTCACCACATCATCCAAGCAGGTATACATCACCGGCACCACAATCAGGGTCAGCACGGTCGAGGTCAGCAGGCCGCCGATCAGCGCATGCGCCATCGGCGCCCGCTGTTCCGCGCCCTCCCCCAGACCCAGCGCCAGCGGAATCATGCCCGCGATCATGGCGGCGGTGGTCATCAGTATCGGCCGCAGACGGGTCTGACCCGCCTGAAGAATGGCTTTCTCACGGGGCAGGCCTTCCTTGATCATCAGCTCCTGGATGAAATCGACCAGCAGGATCGCGTTCTTGGTCACCAGCCCCATCAGCATGACGATGCCGATGATGGAGAACATGTTCATGGAACTGCGGCAGACGAACAGCGCCATGAACACCCCCACCAGCGACAGCGGCAAGGCCGTCATGATGGTCAGGGGATGCAGGAAACTGTTGAATTGCGCACCCAGCAGCATGTAGATGAACAGCGCGCCCAGCACCAGCGCCGTGGTGGCGTAACCGACCGACTCCTTCATATCGTTGTTGGCGCCCTGGGTGACGATGCGGTAACCGGCGGGCATGGCGATGCCCGCCGCCACTTTCTCGATGTCCGCGCCGACATCACCCGCCGGACGGCCGGTGACATTCCCGGAGAACAGCACCTCCCGGAACAGGTTGCGGCGGTTGATCTGGGCGGCGCTGACCGTTTCCTTGATGGCGGCTACCTGCCCGACGGTGATCATTTCCGGCTGGCCGGTGACGGGATTGACCCGACCCGAAGCGACCGGCAACAGTGTCACATCTTCCACACTCTGGCGACGGTCGCCCGGCAGGCGCACCCGCACGTTGTAATTTTCGCCATCCTCGGCCTGCCAAGTCGTCACCGTTTCCCCGGCAATCAGCGGCCGCAGTGCCGAGCCGATACGGCCGACTGACAATCCCAGATCCGCTGCACGTTCCCGGTCCACCTGCAACGACAGGGTCGGACGCGAGGCCTTCAGCGAGCTTTCCAGATCAATCAGCCCCGGCACCGACCCCAGTTTTTGCTGGAACTCGGCCGCCAGCCGCTGCAGAACCTGCATGTCATTCCCTTGCAGGGAAATCTGGATTGGTTTCAGGCTGCCAATGCTTTCCTTGGCGGGCGCCACCGAATTGACCTCGATGCCGCTGACCGCCTTCAACTGCTCGCGGAAGGCATTGATCAGTTCTTTCTGCGACAGGGCGCGTTCGGCTTTCGGCTTCAGCAGCACCCGCACCGAGGCCTTGTGCTTGCCGATGTCCATGCCGGTATTGATGGTGGCATAGGTGTCGAGCACGCCGGGGAACTGACGCGCCAGCAGACCGACTTGAGCCGACTTCTGTTCGGTATAGGCCAGCGTCGAGCCGACCGGCGTCGAAAACTTGATGCTGATTTCGCTGAGATCGGGTTCGGGCACGAATTCCTTGCCGACAAACTTGGCGAACAGCATCGCCACCGCCAGCGAAGCCACGGCCAGACCCAGCGTGAAGCGGCGATTGTTCAGCGCCCACAGGATGACCTGGGCGTACTTTTCACTCAATTGATCCAGCTTGCCCTGAAAAGCGCGCAGCTTCACCGCCAGCCAGGAGTCACCCTGCATGCCGTGGGCGTCGGG
>DASUIM010000210.1:0-3173 GCA_036279775.1 Fluviicoccus sp.
TGGCCGGCGGCGGGGTCGCCCTTCGGCATGGGAGCGGCATGAGCCAAACCGACAACCAGTCCGGCAACGAGGGCAGCAAGAGACTTCTTCATAACGACAGGTTCCAGACACTTATTGAGACATGAATTGGATCAGGGCTTCGTAATCGGCATCCGAGCAATCATTGCACAGGCCCTTGGCGGGCATGTTCCTGAATCCACCCTTGACATGGCCGACCAGCACGGACATGCCCTGCTGCAAACGGGGAGCCCATGCCGCGCGATCACCCTTCCGGGGGGCATTAAGCACACCGCTGCCATGACAGGTCACGCAGGACTTGCCATACTTGGCTTCAATGCCAGGGTCGGCAGCCATGCCGGCCGCCGAAACCAGCAGCAGGCCCGCTGTCGCCAGCACCAGATGCAATCGGGACATGATTTCACCCACCGGGTGGATCAGCGCTTGCCGCGGGATGCCCGCCGCAATACGGTTACTGAACCAAAATTACGCTGATTATACCCTTAACTGGCCATCACGGTAATACCCTTATACAATGCCCGACTTTGAAACCAAGGCGACTGAACATGGCCGAACAACATCCGGTGCTGGTGCTGCTGTCCAAGGCACAGTTCATGACCAGCGCTCCCCGCCTGTCTTCCTGCCCGCCCGGGATTGGCCACGAAGTCGCTTTTGTCGGCCGCTCCAACGCCGGGAAGTCCAGCGCCATCAACGCCCTGACCCGGCAACGGCAACTGGCGCGCGCCTCCAAGACACCCGGCCGCACGCAATTGCTGAACTTTTTCGGGCTCGATGGCGAAGAGCGACGTCTGGTCGACCTGCCCGGCTACGGTTACGCCGCCGTGCCGGAAGCCATGAAAATCGCGTGGCAGAAGGAATTGCAGAACTACCTGCTGAAGCGCGACAGCCTGCGCGGGCTGATGCTGCTGATGGATATCCGCCATCCGATGCTGAACTACGACGTGGAAATGCTGAAGTGGGCGCAGGCGGGAAAGCTTCCCGTGCATATCCTGCTGACCAAGTGCGACAAGCTCAATCGCGGCCCGGCGATGACCACCGTGCAGGAAGTCGCCAAAAAGCTGAAGGAACAGGGGCTGACCGCCACCATCTCGCTGTTTTCCGCCTTGCGCGGTATCGGCATGGAAGAGGCGGCGGACAAGCTGGGCGAATGGCTGCACTATCCGCCGCAGGAAGGCGAGGCCCTCCCGGCGGCGAATCCGGACGCGCAAGACGGCGCTTCTCCCGCCTGACAGCAGCAAGCCCAGCCCATGAAAAAGGGGAGCCGAAGCTCCCCTTTTCATTTCCATCGCGATCAGAAGAACGCGAAGTGTTCCTTTTCCATCTGCATCAGGCTCTTGACCGGGGCCAGCATGCTGGTGGCGTGGGCCTGGGCGCGCGGCAGCAGACGTTCGAAGTAGAATTCGGCAGTCTGGATCTTGGCCTGGTAGAACTCGGGCTGCTCGGCGCCGCCGTTGTCCAGCTTCTCCTGAGCCACGGCGGCTTGCAGGGCCCAGAAATAGGCCATGGTCACGTAGCCGGAGTACATCAGGAAGTCGGCGCTGGCCGCGCCGACCATGTCACGCTCCTTGCGGGCGGCGAGCATGATGCGCGTGGTCAGGTAGTTCCACTGGGCGCAGAGCTTGGTCAGGTCCCAGACATAACGGCGCATCTTCTTGTTGCGGGCGTGACGGCCGCAAAACTTCAGCACGTCGCCGGTGAAGTCGCGCACGCACTTGCCGCGCGTGGTCAGCAGCACCTTGCGGCCCAGCAGGTCCAGCGCCTGGATGCCGGTGGTGCCTTCGTACAGGGTGGCGATGCGGGCGTCACGGGCAATCTGCTCCATGCCGTGTTCCTTGATGTAGCCGTGGCCGCCGAACACCTGCATGCCGATATTGGCCGCTTCCAGACCCATTTCGGTCAGGAAACCCTTCAGGATCGGGGTGAAGAAACCCAGCTTGTCGTCCCAGTATTCATACTTCTTCTGGTCATTCTCGATGATGCCGTTGGTCATGTGGTCGGCATACTGTGCGGCGAAGTAGATCATCGCGCGGCCGCCTTCGGCAAAGGCCTTCTGGGTCAGCAGCATGCGGCGGACATCCGGGTGCCAGATCAGCGCGTCAGCAACCTTGTCCGGCTCTTTCTTGCCCGACAGCGAGCGCATGGAACGGCGTTCCAGCGCATACGGCAGCGAACCCTGATAGGACAGTTCGGCATGGGCCACGCCCTGCACGGCGGTGCCGATGCGGGCGGTGTTCATGAAGGTGAACATGGCTTCCAGACCCTTGTTGGGCTTGGCGATCATGTAACCAACCGCGCCATCAAAGTTCAGCACGGCGGTAGCGGAGGCGCGAATGCCCATCTTGTGCTCGATCGAGCCGCAGGTGACGGGATTGCGTTCACCCATCGAGCCGTCAGCGTTGACCAGGAACTTCGGCACGATGAACAGCGAAATACCCCGCGTACCGGCGGGCGCATCGGGCAGCCGCGCCAGCACGATGTGGATGATGTTCTCGGCCAGGTCATGTTCACCGGCGGAGATGAAGATCTTGGTGCCGGTCAGCTTGTAGCTGCCGTCGGCCTGCGGTTCGGCCTTGGTCTTGACTTGCCCCAGGTCGGTGCCGCACTGCGGCTCGGTCAGGCACATGGTGCCGGTCCAGCGGCCTTCGACCAGTGGCGGCATGTACAGATTCTTCTGGGTGTCATCGCCATGCTGCATGATGGTGTTCATGCAACCGAGCGACAGGCCGGGATACATGGTGAACGACCAGTTGGCGGTGCCCATCATTTCCGACTTGATCAGGCCCAGCGACATCGGCATGCCCTGGCCGCCGTACTCGGCGGGGTGGGAAAGACCTTGCCAGCCGCCCGCGACGAACTGTTCGTAGGCTTCCTTGAAGCCCTTGGGCGTGGTGACCTCACCGTTTTCGAAGGTGCAGCCTTCCAGATCACCGGACAGATTGATCGGAGCCAGCACTTCCTCGCAGAAACGGCCGCATTCGCCGAGAATGGCGTCAACCATGTCGGGCGTGGCGTCGCCGCCGTTGCTCAGACCGGCATAGTGGGCGGGAAAGTCGAACACTTCGTTCATCAGGAAGCGCGTGTCGCGCAGGGGGGCCTTGTAAGTCGGCATGGTTTTGACCTCGGATATACCAATGTGCGGGCTATTGTACTGAAAT
>DASUIM010000211.1:0-7083 GCA_036279775.1 Fluviicoccus sp.
TCGCTGACGCTGGTGGTGTTTTCCGGGTTTCTGGTGGTTTATGCGTTCATGTGAAGGCTCCCGATCATCAACCGGGTAGGCAGCGCCAACGCATTCCCCCTGCACTCCCCTCCCCGATCCGGTAAACTCCACGCCCATCAAACCTCACCATCGCGGTGTCAGGCATAGCCCCTCCTTCCCAGCCAGGTGTCCGCATGGAAATCAAGGTCAACTTTCTCGACAAGCTGCGGCTTGAAGCCAAATTCGACGACTTCACCGTGGTGGCCGACCAGCCCATCCGCTACAAGGGCGACGGCTCCGCTCCCGGCCCGTTCGACTACTTCCTGGCCTCATCCGCCCTGTGCGCCGCCTATTTCGTGAAGCTGTACTGCCAGACGCGCAACATTCCCACCGATAACATCCGCCTGTCGCAGAACAACATTGTCGACCCGGAAAACCGCTACAACCAGATCTTCAAGATCCAGGTGGAACTGCCCGCCGACATGTCCGACAAGGACCGTCAGGGCATCCTGCGTTCCATCGACCGCTGCACGGTGAAGAAGGTGGTGCAGACCGGGCCGGAGTTCGTGATCGAGGCGGTGGAAAACATCGACGCCGACGCACAGGCTCTGCTGATGCCCCATCAGGCCGCCGCCACCCGCACCTGCATTCCCGGCAAGGACCTGCCGCTGGAAGAAACCATCGCCAACATGTCGGCCATCATGGCCGGGCTGGGCATGAAGATCGAGATCGCCTCGTGGCGCAACATCGTGCCGAATGTGTGGTCGCTGCATATCCGAGACGCGCATTCGCCCATGTGCTTCACCAACGGCAAGGGCTCCACCAAGGAAAGCGCGCTGGCCTCGGCGTTGGGCGAGTTCATCGAGCGGCTGAATTGCAATTTCTTCTACCACGGCCAGTTCTGGGGCGAAGACATCGCCAACGCGGACTTCGTGCATTACCCCGACGAGAAGTGGTTCAAGCCGGGCCGCAAGGGCAAGCTGCCCAAGGAAATCCTGGATGACTACTGCCTGGAGATCTACAACCCGGATGGCGAACTGCTGGGCACGCATCTCTACGACACCAATTCCGGCAATGTGGAACGCGGCATCTGCTCGCTGCCCTTCGTGCGCCAGTCGGACGGGCAGACGGTCTATTTCCCCTCCAACCTGATTGAAAACCTGTTTCTCAGCAACGGCATGAGCGCGGGCAATACGCTGGAAGAGGCGCAGGTGCAGTGCCTGTCGGAAATCTTCGAGCGGGCAGTGAAACGCGAGATTCTGGAAGGCGAGATTGCCCTGCCGGACGTACCGGCGGAAGTGCTGGCGAAGTATCCGGGCATCGTGGCGGGCATCCAGGGGCTGGAGGAACAGGGCTTTCCGGTGCTGGTGAAGGACGCCTCGCTGGGCGGGCAGTATCCGGTGATGTGCGTGACGCTGATGAATCCGCGCACCGGCGGCGTATTCGCCTCCTTCGGTGCGCACCCCAGCTTTGAAGTGGCGCTGGAACGCAGCCTGACCGAGCTGCTGCAGGGCCGCAGCTTCGAGGGCCTGAACGACCTGCCCCACCCCACCTTCAACAGCAATGCCGTGACCGAGCCGAACAACTTCGTGGAACACTTCATTGATTCCAGCGGGCTGGTGTCCTGGCGTTTCTTCAGCGCCAGGGCGGATTACGAATTCGTGGAGTGGGATTTCTCCGGTCACGGCGAGAACTCCAATGCCGACGAGGCGGCGACGCTGTTCGGCATCCTTCAGGAACTGGGCAAGGAAGTGTACATGGCGGTCTATACCCATCTGGGCGCGCCGGGCTGCCGCATCCTGGTGCCGGGCTATTCGGAAATCTATCCGGTGGAAGACCTGGTCTGGGACAACACCAACATCGCGCTGCAGTTCCGCGCCGATATCCTGAACCTGCACCGGCTGGATGACGCGGCGCTGGCAGCCTTGCTGGAACGGCTGGAAGAGTGCGAGCTGGACAATTACACCGACATCGTCACGTTGATCGGCATCGAGTTCGACGACAACTCGGTATGGGGACAGCTGACGGTGCTGGAACTGAAGCTGCTGATCCATCTGGCGCTGGACCGGCTGGAAGAAGCCAAGGAGCTGGTGGAAACCTTCCTGCAATACAACACCAACACCGTCGAGCGCGGGCTGTTCTACCAGTGCATGGACGTGGTGCTGGAAGTGCTGCTGGATGACGATATGGAACTGGATGATTACGAGGCCAATTTCCGGCGCATGTTCGGCAGCGAGCGCCTGGACGCAGTGCTGGGTTCGGTGAATGGCAGTATCCGCTTCCATGGCCTGACGCCCACCAGCCTGAAGCTGGAAGGGCTGGACCGGCACCAGCGGCTGGTGGACAACTACACCAAGCTGCATCGGGCGCGGGCGGCGGCGGCCGGTTTGAAGGCCTGATTTTCCCCGGTCGGGCGGGTCTGGTTCTCCCCCGTCCGGCCCGCTACTATTCCCGACCATGCCGCGCGGTCTTTCACGCCGCCGGGAAAGGAACCCGACCCACCGGAAAACACCATGAACAACCTGAAGCAGACCGTCCTCTGGGGCCTGATCGCGCTGGCCGGAGCCGGAGCCCTGGCCGTGCTGGCGCTGAACCGCGGCGAAACCATCAACGCCGTCTGGCTGATGATTGCCGCCCTCTCCGTCTACCTGATCGCCTACCGCTATTACAGCCGTTTCATCGCCAATTCGGTGCTGCGGCTGGATGACAGCCGCATCACCCCCGCTCACGCCCGCAACGACGGCCTGGACTTCGTGCCCACCGACAAGTGGGTGCTGTACGGCCACCACTTCGCGGCCATTGCCGGGGCCGGGCCGCTGATCGGGCCAGTGCTGGCGGCGCAGATGGGCTATCTGCCGGGCACGCTGTGGATCCTGGCCGGGGTGGTGCTGGCGGGCGCGGTGCAGGACTTCGTCATCCTCTGCTTCTCCACGCGGCGCGATGCGCGCTCGCTGGGCGACATGATCCGTTCGGAACTGGGACCCATACCGGGCTCCATCGCCGGCATCGGCATCCTGGCGATCATGGTGATCCTGCTGGCGGTGCTGGCGCTGGTGGTGGTGAAGGCGCTGGCGCATTCGCCCTGGGGCACGTTCACCATTGCCGCCACCATTCCCATCGCCCTGTTCATGGGCGTGTACATGCGCTACATCCGCCCGGGCCGCATTGGCGAAACCTCGGTGATCGGCTTCGTGCTGCTGATGCTGTCAATCGTGCTGGGCGGCCGCGTGGCGGCGGACCCGGTGCTGGGCCCGCTGTTCACCCTGAAGGGCGAGACGCTGGCGCTGTGCCTGATCGGTTACGGTTTCGTGGCCTCGGTACTGCCGGTGTGGCTGCTGCTGGCCCCGCGCGACTACCTCAGCACCTTCCTGAAGATCGGCACCATCGTCGGGCTGGCGGTGGGTATCTTCGTGGTGATGCCGGAGCTGAAGATGCCGGCGCTGACGCCTTTCATTGACGGCAGCGGCCCGGTGTTCGCGGGCAACCTCTTCCCCTTCCTGTTCGTGACGCTGGCCTGCGGCGCGGTGTCGGGCTTCCACGCGCTGGTGTCCTCGGGCACCACGCCGAAGATGCTGGAACGCGAATCACACATGCGCTTCATCGGCTACGGTGCCATGCTGACCGAATCCTTTGTCGCCATTTCCGCGATGATCGCCGCCTGCGTGCTGGAGCCGGGGCTGTATTTCGCCCTGAATTCCCCGCCCGCGCTGATCGGCACCACCGTTGAAAGCGCTGCCCAGACCATTTCCACCTGGGGCTTTGTAGTTACGCCGGAAATGCTGGCGCAGACGGCGAAGGACATCGGTGAAAGCAGCATCCTCTCCCGCGCGGGCGGCGCGCCGACTCTGGCGGTGGGCATGGCGCACATCCTGTCCAGCGTCATCGGCGGTCCGGCGATGATGGCCTTCTGGTACCACTTCGCCATCCTCTTCGAAGCGCTGTTCATCCTCACCACCATTGATGCAGGCACGCGCGTCGGCCGCTTCATGATCCAGGACCTGCTGGGCGCGGCCTGGAAGCCGCTGGGCCATACCGACTCGTGGACGGCCAACCTGGCGGCGACGGCGCTGTGCGTGGGCGGCTGGGGCTGGTTCCTCTATCAGGGCGTCATCGACCCGCTGGGCGGCATCAACACCCTGTGGCCGCTGTTCGGCATTGCCAACCAGATGCTGGCGGCCATCGCCCTGCTGCTGGCCAGCACCGTGCTGGTGAAGATGAAGCGCGAGCGCTATGTCTGGGTGACGCTGCTGCCAGCCGTGATGGTGCTGACCATTACCCTGACCGCCGGCTGGCAGAAACTGTTCCACGACAACCCGAAGATCGGCTTCCTGGCGCATGCCGACAAGTTCAGCGCCGCCCATGCCAAGGGCGAAGTGCTGGCCCCGGCCAAGAGCCTGGAACAGATGCAGCAGGTGATCATGAACGACTACATCAATGCGACGCTGTGCGTGGTCTTCTTGGGCGTGGTGCTGTCAATGCTGCTGTTCGCCCTGCGCGCCATGCAGAAAGGCCTGCGCAATCCTCAACCCTCGGTCAACGAGGTGGTGCGGCAGGAGGCGGCATGATGGACCTGCGTTCGGCATGGCGGAAATTGCGGGAGGGCGGCGCGCTGATGGTGGGCGTGCCGGATTACGACCGCTATGTGCAGCACATGCGCGACAAGCACCCGGAACTGCCGCCGCTGAGCCGCGAGGCCTTCGTGCGCAGCCGGATGCTGGCGCGCTACGGCGGCAAGGGCACGGGCAAGTGCCCCTGCTGAATCCTCAGGCGGGGTTGCCCGCCATCATGCCCAAGCCCTTCACCCGCAGGCGGCGCAGATAATCGGCAATCCGGTTGCTGACCGCCTTCTCCTCGACATTCTCGTTCTTCGCCACCGTCACCGTTTCCCGCAGCACCGGCACCGCCTGCAACTGGCGGTAACGCTCGACGGTGGACTCCAGGCTCTTGCCCAGCAGACCCTTGCGCAGCGGTTTCGGCAGGTAACGGTAGACCTGCGCCTGATTGATCAGCGAGGCCACGCGCAGGGTGTCCTTGAACGAGGTGTGGACGATGGTCTGCAACTCGGGGTATTCCTGCTTCAGCGTCTTGATCATCACCGAGGCATCACCGTCGGCCAATTGCAGCTCGCTGACCAGGATGGCCACCTGATGCGTGGCCAGCAGCGTCAGCGCGCTGGCCATCGTCGTGCGCCACACCACCTGATGACGGTCGCCCAGCAGTTCCTTCACCGCCTCGAACACCGCCACGTCCTCGTCCAGCACCAGGCAGGTCAGCCCTACCTTCGGCGCGTCCAGCGCCGCCTTCGCCACCTGCGCCTGCTCCAGCTTGCCGGCAATGGCCACCGCTTCGGCAATGGTATCGCGCAGCTCCTTCGGCCCCCAGGGCTTGTTGATGTAGCGGAAAATCTCGCCTTCGTTGACGGCATCGACGGCGGCATCGACATCGGCATAGCCGGTCAGCAGGATGCGCATGGTGTTCGGCGACACCTGCTTCGCCTGCCGCAGCAGTTGCGTGCCGGTCATGACCGGCATGCGCTGGTCGGAGACCAGCAGGTGGATGCGTTCGCGTTGCAGGATGCGCAACGCCTCATGGCCGTCGGTGGTGGCGATCACGTCGTACTGCATGCGCAGCAGCATGCCCAGCGTGCGCAGGATGCGCTCCTCGTCGTCCACCAGCAGGACTTTCGCCTTGGTTGAAATCGCATTCATGGTCGGGTTCCTCAGGCAACGGCGGACAAGGGGACGGCGCGCGGCAGCGAGATCACGAAGCGGGTGCCCTTACCCACTTCCGAGACGACGCGGATATGGCCGTGATGCTGCTGGATGATCTTGAAGCTGATCGACAGCCCCAGACCGGTGCCCTCGCCCACCGGTTTGGTGGTGTAGAAGGGATCGAAGATCCGGCGCAGGCTTTCCGGCGGGATGCCGCAGCCGGTGTCCTGCACCGACACATGCACCCACTCGGCATCGGCCCAGGTCTTGATCAGCAGGTAGCCCTGTTCCTTGATCGCCTGCGCGGCGTTGGTGAACAGGTTCAGCAACACCTGGTTGATCTGCGAGGCGGCACAGCGGATCTTCGGCAGCTCCTCCATGCGCTTCAGCACTTCCACCTTGTATTTCAGGGTGTTGCGGGCAATCAGCAACGCGCTTTCCACACAGTCGTTCAGCGAGACATTGTCGGTGGGGGCCTGATCAAGGCGGCTGAAGTCCTTCAGGCCGGTGACCAGTTCGCTGATCTGTTCCACGCCGTAAAAAGTGTCGTTGAACAGCTGGTCCAGGTCAGTGAACCACTGCGTGAAATCCAGTCCGGCCTTCATGTCATCGACATTGGCCAGGCATTCGGCGATATCGACATCAGTGGCGGTGGGCGACAGCAAGGTGCCCGCCAGCTGTTCGTGCGCTTGCAGGATGAACTGCATCTGCGCCATGAACTCGCGCACCATCTCGATATTGTTGTTGACGTAGCCCAGCGGCGTGTTGATCTCGTGCGCCACCCCGGCCACCATCTGTCCCAGCGCCGCCATCTTCTCGCTTTGCACCAGCTGCGCCTGCGACGACGACAGTTGCCGGTAGGCGCGGTTGAGGTCGGCGACGTTGCGGCTCATCTGCTGTTCCATCGCGCCCAGCAGGTGCAGCACCGCGCCCATGCCCAGATAGCGGCCGTTCTCGGTCAGCACGAAATCCTCGCTGAGCGGGAACTGCATGTGGGCGGTAATGAAGGCGGCGGCTTCGGCCAGCGGCCGGTCGGCGTCGACGGCCAGCACCTCGGTACGCATGAAATCGCGCACCGGCCGCGCGCCGAACAGGTCGCGGCCGAATTTCTTCATGAAGATATCGTTCAGCTGGTGGCGGCTGATCATGCCGACCGGTTCGCCGTCGGCGTTGACCACCGCCAGCGACAGCGCCTTGGCCAGATCGGGTTGCAGAAAGCGTTCGGCGACCGCATTGATGGTGTCGTCGGGGTGGAAGGCGGGCAGCGGCACCGCGAAAGCGCGCAAGGCGGACATGGTTTCTCCTGGCAAAGTCGTTTCCGGAACACATCCCGTGCCGGGTGAAAGGGTTATGCAGGCAGGCTAGGCAACGC
>DASUIM010000212.1:0-4908 GCA_036279775.1 Fluviicoccus sp.
GCGCGACCGGTGCGGCCGATGCGGTGCACATAGTCTTCCGGGGTATTCGGCAGCTCGTAATTGACCACATGCGGCAGGGCGTCGATGTCGATGCCGCGCGCGGCGATATCGGTGGCGACCAGCACCCGCAGCCGCCCGGCCTTGAACTCGCTCAGCGCCTTTTCCCGCGCCGACTGGCTCTTGTTCCCGTGGATCGCCATTGCAGGAATACCGGCGTCGCCCAGCTGGTCGGCCAGACGGTTGGCGCCGTGCTTGGTGCGGGTGAACACCAGCACTTGCGTCCACTTGCCGTCCTTGATCAGCTTTTCCAGCATCGGCCGCTTCTTGTCGCGATCGACCGGATGCACCACCTGCGCCACCAGTTCGGTGGGGGTGTTTCGCTTGGCGACTTCGATGCTGACCGGATTCTTCAGGATGCCGTTGGCCAGCTCGCGGATTTCGTCCGAGAACGTGGCGGAGAAAAGCAGGTTCTGGCGCTGCGCGGGCAGCAGCGGCAGGATGCGGCGGATATCGCGGATGAAGCCCATGTCCAGCATGCGGTCGGCTTCGTCCAGCACCAGCGTTTCCACGCCGCTGAGGTCGATGGTCTTCTGGCCGACATGGTCGAGCAGGCGGCCCGGAGTCGCGACGAGGATATCCACGCGACGGTTGAGGCGCTGGATCTGCGGGTTGATGTTGACGCCGCCGAACATCACCATCGACTTGATGTCGAGGTGCTTGCTGTATTCACGGACGCTTTCTTCCACCTGCGCCGCCAGTTCCCGGGTCGGGGTCAGGATCAGCACGCGGATCTTCGCTTTGTGGTTGACCCGCGAAAAGTCGATCAGCGAGAGCCGTTGCAGGATCGGCAGCGTGAAACCGGCGGTCTTGCCGGTGCCGGTCTGGGCGGCGGCCAGCAGGTCCTGGCCGCCGAGTACGGCGGGGATGGCCTGGGCCTGGATGGGGGTGGGTTCGGTGTAGCCGCGTTCAAGGAGGGCGCGCACCAGTTCCGGCGCAAGGCCGAGTTCAGCAAATGACATGTAAAATCCGGATCAGGGAGGGGAATTCGTGTAGGGCGCGGAGTATAGCGGAAGGCGGAAGGCTCCGCCCGTTTTTACGACAGCGGGCAGGCGCGCAATGCGTGGCGGCGGTTGTAGACTTCGTCGAACAGCGCTTCCAGCCCGGCATGGGTGCCGCGCACCCCGGCAATCACCTTCGCCGCCCATTCAAAATACTCCTGCTGCCGCTCCAGCGGCCAGCCGGCGGGCGGGGAGTGCAGGATATCGCGCAGGTTACAGATCTTGTCCGCCAGTTTCACCAGCTTGGCTTGCGGGGAAACATGCGGCGCATGGTCGATCTGCTGCTGCTTGCGTTCGGCCTTGGGCAGGTGCTTGTCGTCGGTGACTTCCAGCACGATGGCGGCGATGCGTTCCCCGAAGTGGGCCTCCAGCTCCGCCACCGTGGTTTCAGTATCTTCAATGGTGTCGTGCAGCAGGGCGGCGCACAGCACTTCCGCTTCGGTGACGCCCTGCGCGGCCAGCAGGTTGGCCAGCGCGATCGGGTGATTGATGTAGGGGGAAGCTTCGGGGTCCTTGCGCCGCTGGTCGCGGTGCTTTTCGGCGGCGAAGGCGGCAGCTTTCAGGATCAGGCCGGTGGTCAGGTCGAAGTGGTTCATGAAGGTTCCGGAGCCTCAGGCGGTCGGGTGGAGGCAGGTGCTGCCCAGGGCGCACTGGCGGGCAAAGCCGGTCGATTCCAGTTGCAACGTCACGTGCCGGATGCCGAAGTCTTCCTGCATTTCGGCTATGGCGAATTGCAGCAGGCCTTCCCGGTCCGGGTGATTGTCCGCCACCACCAGATGCGCGGTCAGCGCCAGTTCCGAGGAACCCAGCGCCCAGACATGCAGGTCATGCACATCGGCCACACCTTCAATCGCCATCAGGCACTGCCGCACGGCGGGCAGGTTGATCTGTTCCGGCACGCCGTCGAACAGCAGGTGCAGCGACTGCCGGAACAGCGACCAGGTGCCCCAGACAATCACCAGCGCGATGAGGATGCTGACCAGCGGGTCGATCCACTGCCAGCCCTGCCAGAGATAGAGCGCCCCCGCCAGCACCACGCCCACTGACACCAGCGCGTCCGCCGCCATGTGCAGGAACGCGCCGCGGATGTTGATGTCGTCATGGCTGCCGCGCATGAACAGCATCGCGGTCAGGCCGTTGATGACCACGCCGATGGCGGCCACCACCATTACCGTCACGCCGCCTACCGGCTGCGGTGACTGGAAGCGTTCGATGGCTTCCCAGAGCAGGAAGCCCATTGCGCCCAGCAATAGTAAGGCATTGATGAACCCGGCCAGGATCGAACCGCGCCGCCAGCCGTAGGTGTGGCGGTTGTCCGGCTGGCGGTTGCCCGCCGCGATCGCCGCCCAGGCCAGCAGCAGGCCGCCGACATCGCCCAGATTGTGTCCGGCGTCGGCCAGCAGCGCCAGCGACGACGATTTCCAGCCGTAAAAGGCTTCCACCGCGACAAAAGTGATATTCAGCATGATGCCGACCGCGAAGGCGCGGCCGAAACTGGCGGGTGCGTGGTGGTGGCCGTGTCCTTGGCTGCCATGACCGTGATGACCGTGGTCGTGGCGATGATCACAATCGTGGTGATCGTCATGCGAATGATGGTGATGGCCGCCCAAGACGGGACTCCGCAGGTGAGGGATGCGCCATTATCGCTGACCGGAGCGGGATTGCCAGCCCTGCAGCATGCGCATGTAGTTCAACCGTTCCCAGGCGGTGGGGTCGGGGGCGTTTTCCAGCGACATGATGCCTCGGGCTTCATTCACCGAGGCATAGCCATTGGCGTTCAGCCAGCCCAAGAGTTCCGCCAGGATCGAAGACAACGCCGCCGGACCTCCCTCCAGCAGGACCGAAGCCAGCTGCACCACGTCCGCGCCGCAGAGAATGGCCTTGGCGGCGTCGCGGCCGCTATGCACGCCGCCGGTGGCCGCCAGCGCCAGCGGCACCCGTCCGTGCAGCAGGGCCAATGCGTGCAGGCGCGACGGCAGTTCGGCGGAGGTGGACAGGTGCAGCCGCGTATCGAGATCCAGGCTGTCGAGCAGCACATCGGGCTGATAGAAACGGTTGAACAGCACCACGCCGCTGACGCCGGCGGCGGCCAGCCGCGCGGCGAAAGCGGGTACGGAAGTATAGTTTGGCGACAGCTTGACGCTGACCGGCACCGATACCCGGCTCACCACCTCACGGACCGTGGATAGCTGCCAGTCTTCCACTTCCGCGCCGCTCATGGCGGGATCGGTGCAGATGTCATACAGGTTCAGTTCGATCGCCGACGCCCCGGCGGATTCCAGCTGAGCCGCCAGATCGGTCCAGCCGCCCGGCGTCACGCCGTTGAGCGAGGCCAGTACCGGCACGCCCAGCCGGCTGCGCAGGCGTTCCAGTTGCGCCAGATAGGGTTCGACCCCGACCGGAAACAGGCTGCGTTCCGGCAGGAAACTGCGCGCCTCGGCGTTGGTGTCTACCCAGCTGTCGATGTGCCGGTGTGCCGCCATCTGCTCGACGGTGATCTGCTCCTCGAACAGCGAGCGCATCACCACCGCGCCCGCCCCGGCGGCGACCAGTTTTTCCAGCTGCGACAGGTCGTCGGACAGCGGGCAGGCGGCCACCACCAGCGGCGATCGCAGCGGCAGGCCCATCCAGGTCGTGTTCAGGTCAGTCATGAGGCACCTCGGTCACGGGAATGCGGATTCCCGCCAGTTGATGGTAGAGCGCCCGCCGTTCGGCGGTGGCGTGCTCGGCAGCTTGCAGCAGCGCCCGATAGCGTTCGGGGTCGCGCAGCTCCACCATGCGGAAGCGGGCTTCCTGTTCCATGTATTGCTGCATCGGGATCCGGTCGTCGTGGGCATCCAGTTGCAGCGGCGGCAGCCCGGCGTCAATGCGTTTCGGGTCGAAGCGGTACAGCGGCCAGGCGCCGCTGTCGACGGCGCGCTTTTGCTGGGCGGGGGAATGCAGCAGGTCATAACCGTGGGCGATGCAAGGGCTGTGCGCGATGATCAGCGAGGGCCCCGGATGCGCCTCGGCTTCCAGGAAGGCTTTCACGGTCTGGTGACTGCGCGATTGCATGGCGACCGAGGCGACGTAGACATGCCCGTAGCTCATCGCCAGCAGCCCCAGATCCTTCTTGCGCGTTTCCTTGCCGGCGCTGGCGAACTTGGCCACCGCGCCCAGCGGCGTCGCTTTCGACTGCTGGCCGCCGGTGTTGGAATAGACTTCG
Source organism: Fluviicoccus sp. (assembly GCA_036279775.1). GTDB lineage: Bacteria > Pseudomonadota > Gammaproteobacteria > Pseudomonadales > Moraxellaceae > Fluviicoccus. The sequence goes on from DASUIM010000212.1 coordinate 4,264, forward strand.
GTGTCCAGTACCAGGATGTTCGCCTTGCGGTTCGAGGCCAGCACATGATCCAGGCCGCCGTAGCCGATGTCGTAGGCCCAGCCGTCGCCGCCGATGGTCCAGACACTCTTGGGAGCCAGATAATCCGCCAGCGGTTGCAGTTCGGCAGCCTCCGGGACGTTCAGCCCGGGCAGCAGGGTTCGCAGGCGGTTGACGGCATCGCGGATGGCAGCCATGTCACTTTCATTGGTGGTGTCAATCCTGGCAGACAACGCCGTCAGCAGGTTATCCGGCAATTGCGGGGCCAAGGCATCCAGCAATTGCCGCGCGCGGTCGTGCAGCAGGTCGACGCCCAGACGCATGCCGAAGCCGAATTCGGCATTGTCCTCAAACAGCGAATTGTTCCAGGCCGGGCCGCGCCCGTTGGCATCACGCGTGTAGGGTGTGGTCGGCAGGTTGCCGCCGTAAATCGACGAACAGCCCGTGGCGTTGGCGATCATCAGCCGGTCACCAAACAGCTGGCTAAGCAGCCGGATATACGGGGTTTCGCCACAGCCCGCGCATGCGCCCGAGAACTCGAAGAGCGGCGGCAACAGCGCCAGGCTCTTCGCGTCGCGGGGAATGCGGGTGCGGTCGACCGGCGGCAGGGTGGTCAGGAATGCCCAG
>DASUIM010000213.1:0-14159 GCA_036279775.1 Fluviicoccus sp.
CATTGATGGTGTCGTCGGGGTGGAAGGCGGGCAGCGGCACCGCGAAAGCGCGCAAGGCGGACATGGTTTCTCCTGGCAAAGTCGTTTCCGGAACACATCCCGTGCCGGGTGAAAGGGTTATGCAGGCAGGCTAGGCAACGCGGATGACGGAATGCTGACAGTTCGTTGACGGTTTGGTGCCAAGAGAGCGGATTGTGAGCAAGCTCACAGGGTTGACGCGGAAGCCGGGCTGGCGGAGACTGATATTTCAACAGATCCGGAGAAGATCATGCCGACCATGACAACGTTGACCGTGGATGGGATGAGTTGCCAGCATTGCGTGAATGCGATTACCCAGGCCGTGACCGGCGCCGATCCGCTGGCGAAGGTGACGGTCAGCCTGGAACAGCGCAAGGTGACGGTGGACAGCCGCAACCTGGACAAGGGACAGATCCGCGCGCTGGTCGAAGACGAAGGCTACGAGGTGGTGTCGTCCTGACGGCGGGCTGACGGCGGCCGCCAGCGCTGCAACAGCAGCGCGTTGCTGACCACCGATACCGACGACAGCGCCATCGCCGCCCCCGCCACCACCGGGCTGAGCAGCCCGAGGGCCGCCAGCGGGATGCCGACGACGTTGTAGAAAAACGCCCAGAACAGGTTCTGGCGGATCTTGCGCACCGTGGCGTGCGACAGGGCGATGGCATCCGCCACCAGCCCGGGGTCGCCGCGCATCAATGTAATGCCGGCCGCGTGCATGGCGACATCGGTGCCGGTACCCATGGCGATGCCGACATCCGCCGCCGCCAGCGCCGGGGCGTCGTTGATGCCATCGCCGACCATCGCCACCACCGCCCCGCCCTGCTTCAGCCCGGCAATGATGGCCGCCTTGTCGGCGGGCAGCACCTCGGCGCGCGCATCATCCATGCCCAACGCCGTCGCCACCGCCTGCGCCGCACCGCGATGGTCGCCGCTGACCAGCACCGTGCGCACCCCCAGCGCGTGCAAAGCGCGGATGGCCGCCGGGGCGCTGTCCTTCAGCCGGTCACCGCAGGCCACGAGCCCCAGCAGTCGCGGCGGATGGTCCACCGCCGCCAGCCAGGACAAGGTTTTGCCGTCGGCCGCCAACGCCTCGGCGCGGGCCTGCAACGCCGGATCGGGCAGCAGGCCCAACTCGCCCAGATAGCGCGGACTGCCCAGCGCCAGCGTCTGTCCGTCCACCACGCCGCGCACACCGCGCCCCGGCAGGGTTTGCAGTTCGCTGACCGGCGGCAGCGCCTGTCCGGCAGCGGCCTGCGCCATCGCCCGCGCCAGCGGATGCGCTGATGCTTGCTGCAAGGCGGCCGCCAGCCGCAGCACTTCCGCCCCGTCCACCGCCAGCACATCCGCCACCTGTGGCTTGCCTTCCGTCAGGGTGCCGGTCTTGTCGAAGGCGACCACGGTCAGGCGGTGGGCGTTCTCCAGCGCTTCGGCGTCCTTGATCAGGATGCCGAAGCGCGCGCCGACACCGGTGCCCGCCATGATCGCCGCCGGCGTGGCCAGGCCCAGCGCACAGGGGCAGGCGATCACCAGCACCGCCACCGCGTTGACCAGCGCCGTTTCGCCGGAAGCCCCGGTCAGCAGCCAGCCCGCCAGCGTCAGCAACGCCACCGCCAGCACCACCGGCACGAATACCGCCGCCACCCGGTCCACCAGCCGCTGGATCGGAGCCTTGGCGGCTTGCGCGTCTTCCACCAGCCGAATGATCCTCGCCAGCACCGTTTCCGCCCCAACCGCCGTCACCCGCACCCGCAGCAACCCTTCGCCGTTGATCGCACCGCCGGTCACGGTATCGCCCGGATGCTTGGCCACCGGCAGGCTTTCGCCGGTAATGAATGACTCATCGACACTGGACACCCCGCTCACCACGGCGCCGTCCAGCGGAATGCGGTCACCGCTGCGCACGCGCACGATGTCACCGGGCCGGACGGCGCTGACCGGCAACGACACTTCACCGTCACCGCGCTCCACCGTGGCGCTGTCGGGGCGCAGGGCCTGCAAGGCGCGAATGGCGGCGGTAGTCTGGCGCTTGGCGCGCGCTTCCAGCCACTTGCCCAGCCGCACCAGCGTAATGACGACGGCCGCGGCCTCGAAATAGAGATGATGGGCATGGACACCATGCTGATGCCAAAGGTAAAGCGACAGCCCGTAGGCCGCCGAGGTGCCCAGACTGACCAGCAAGTCCATGTTGCCGGTGCCGGCGCGCAAGGCGTGCCAGGCGGCGCGGTAGAAACGCGCACCCAGCCAGAACTGCACCGGCGTCGCCAGCAGGAACTGCCACAACGGCGGCAGCATCCAGGAATGACCCAGCAGGTCACCGATCATGGGCAGCACCAGCGGCAGGCACAAGGCCGTACCGGCCAACAAGGCCAAGGTATCGGCCGCGACTCTCGAAGGCGGGGGCGGCGTGGCGTCCGGCAGCCGCGCCTGATACCCGGCGGCACTGACGGCCGCCAGCAGTTGCCCGGTCAGTTCCGGCGTATCGACGGCGATCACGCGGGCGGTTTCGGTCGCCAGGTTGACCTGCGCCGCCAGCACGCCGGGCGTCCGTTGCAGGGCCTTTTCCACCCGGTTCACGCAACTGGCGCAGGTCATACCACCGATGGCCAGCGTCAGGCTGGCTTGCGGGACGCGGTAGCCCGCGTTGGCGACCGCTGCGAACGCCGCCGGCAACACATCCGGAGCCGCCGTGATCCGGGCCTGCTCGGAGGCCAGATTAACCGTGGCGGCACTGATCCCGGGGGTTTTCAGCAAAGCCCGCTCCACCCGTCCGGCGCAACTGGCGCAGGTCATGCCCTCGACAGGGAAACGGATATCGGCCATGACCTGGACTCCAGCGGGGGTTCGGAAAGCTTGTCAGTATCGCGGTGGACAGAGGATGCTGCAATGGAAATGCATTACCGCGGCCCGGAGATGTTAATTTTACGTTCAATTAGATAGAATGCGAATCGTTTACTTCAGTGACCGCCACGATCAGATGTCCTTGCCCCCCATCCGCCGGACCGCAGCCATGCTTGAATGCTGCCAGAATCCATCCTGCCGACGCGTTTTCAACCGGCGGGAAATTGGCGGCGGTTTTCCGCTGCCGCCCCGCTGCGAACGCTACCAGTGCCCGCACTGCCGGCATGGCCATAAAGCCTCATCCCAGGGAATTTTCCTGACGGAACCCGTGGCCTTGCATCAGGAATCACTATTTCTGGCCGAACTGGCGGCATCCGTCAAACCTTAGAACACCAGGGGTTTGCCAATCCGCAGCGCGGCGTCGGCCAATGCCTCCAGATCATCCAGCAGGGGCAGGGAGGCGGCGGGAGCGGTCGGGCGCAGTTGCCGCAACTCGGCCAGCAAGCCCTGAAGCGCCGGCGGGGCCAGGTACTCCGGTTGCAGGCCGGACAAAGCCAGTATCCGGCGCAACACCGGCGGCCGTTCTGGCAGGGACATCAGGGAAGGGTGCAACAGATCGAGGGCGGCGGCCAGCTCCAGCCGCCGGTGCATCAGGATGCCATAATCGTGGGGGCAGGCGGTTTCATGCCAGTGACCGAAGGCCGCCTGGTGCCGGAGTTCCGGCGAGGCGCTTTCGCGGCATCCGTCCTCCTGCACGTAGACCTGCCATTCCGGCTTCGGCGCCTTGCGCAGTCCTCCTTTTTCCAGGCAATCGCAAAACACCAGCGCATCAATGCCCATGCCGCATCCCTCGCATCACGCCCCATGACAGGGACTCCTGCCCCATTATAGTCAGGGGGGTGCGTGAAGTGAGAGCTGCATCACATTTTGGCGTGAAATGCCTAGTTGGTATTGACGGGGGAGGACAGCAGCGACAGCAGGGTCTGGGCATGTTCCAGGGTCTGCACGCCCAGCGGGGTGAGATAACCGCCATCGGGCAGCGTGACCATGCCGCGCGCATGCAAGCGGGAACAGGCGCTGATGGTGGCGGATTCGGCGCTGTGATGCACCTTGATGCCTTCCTGGCCGTTTTCAGGATTGAACAGTGTCAGTACGTGCAGCTCGTCCAGCATTTCCAGGGTCAGCATGAGTAAAGCTCCGTTCTTGTCGTAATGGTCGGAACCAGCGTATCCGCCCTGCCCCGCGACTGCAAGCAACGGCTGCGGGGCGTGATGAAGGCGCTGGATTTATGAACACTCAGGCCGACGCCGGGAACACCGGCCATGCGGCTTCAATACGGCCCTTGTCGGCGTTATACACTGCAATGTCGCCGAACTGGAGAAAAACCGCCTCGCTCTGCCGGGGGCGGAAGAACACATATTCATCGGGCTGCAAGGACATGGCCGCCGACCCCAGATACAGCTCCTGGTTGCTGGACTGCCCGTAGACGCCGCTCAACTCAAGACCGGGCGGTGAGACGGGGTCGGCCAGCCAGTGGCCGCCGTGGATGAAGAAGCCCTGCGCACTGTTGGGATCCCACCAGCGCCGCAGGCCGTCGGTCCACTCCAGGCCCGGCATCAGCGCCGGATCAACGCGCTTCAGCACCGGCGTGGCGATAAAGCAGGCCTGCTGGTGCGCCTTCAGCGCCGGTTTGTCGAAATCGGAGGGCATTACCAAGGCCGACCCCAGCGAAATATCGTTGGCGGCGGTATACAGCGCATGGCGGGGATAGGTCAGGCTGCCGCCGGAATTCAGCGTCATTTTTTCCGGGGTCAGGCCGCTTTCGCGGATCACCTGCACGCAGTCCTTGTACATCTTCTGGCAGGCGGTCCAGGCCTTTTCCTGCATGTCGAACAGGGTCGGCAGCTTGCCGACATGGGCGTCATAGCCCATCAGGCCGCTGATCTCCAGATGCGGGCTTTGCTTGGCGAACTCGATGGCCTCCTTCACCGCCCGCGGCGTGCCAAAGCCGCCACGATGCAGGCCGACATCAATTTCCAGGCTGATACGCAGCGTTTTCTTCAGGGTGCCCGCCAGTTCCACGAATTCCTGCAGGCGGATCGGGGTATCCACCAGCCACTGGATATGCGGCAGCAAGTCGCGGTTGGATTCGGTGTACAACCACTGCCGCACCGCCGCCACCGGCATCGGCTTGCCGAACAGGATGTCGGCGTCGGGATAGTTGCGGGTGATGATGTCCAGCATCGGCATGTTGAACACCATCACCCGCTGCGTCTGCAACACCTGCATCAGCACATTCATGAAGCCCAGCGCGGGCAGCGACTTCACCACCAGGCGCGCGGGCAGGCGGCCGGGGCCCTCCACCATGGTCTTGCGCACCTGCTCGGCATTGGCCAGGAAACGGCCGTAATCCAGCACCAGCGTCGGCCGCACCAGGTTGACCACCTGCAGCGCCTTGCTCAGTTGCCGGAAATAATCACTGTGCGCGCCACCCCGGTCACCGGGTTTGACACCGAAAGCCAGCGCGGCGCCGCCGGCCAGGCCGCCGGCAATCAAGGTTCTGCGACGGATCGTCATTGTTCTTTTATCCTATGGGTGCAATGGCCGGAGCGCCGTCAGACGCCCCAGATCTTTTTCAGGAACGGGTTGAGCAGCTTGCCTTGCGGGTCCATCTGTTGACGGATCGCCGCGACTTCCTTCCATTTCGGATACAGCTTTTCCAGGTCGGCGGCGCCCAGCGAATGCAGCTTACCCCAGTGCGGACGGCCGCCATGCTTGCGCAAGATCGGTTCGATCAGTTCGAACATGAACTGGTGGTCGTCTTCGTAATAGGCATGCACGGCGATGGAGCCGGTATCGCGCTCGTAGAACGGCGACAGCCAGGCGTTGCTGTCGCGCTGGATGACGCGCGCCTCAATGGGGAAGAACACGTCCGGGCACTTGGCCTCGATGGTGGCGATCACTTCCTTCAGCGCCGCCAGCTGGTTTTCCAGCGGCAGGTGGAATTCCATCTCGTTGAAGCGTACCGAACGCTCGGAGGCCATCAGTTTCCAGCTGTAATCGACCGCCCGTTCCGAACCGTGCTTGCCCGCCAGCATTTCCGCCACGCGGCGGCGCATCGACGACGACCAGGACAGGTAATCGCGCAGCTTCTTCAGATCCATCAGGGTTTCCATATCCTTGTCCGGGCCGCGCGGCGTCGGCTCGTCCGCGGTCTGGTTGTGCAGGATGCGGGCGGCAATACCGGTGAACGGAATGTAGAAGAATTCGGTATTGCGATTGCTCAGGTACAGCGACTGCCAGTCGCGCATCAGCTCGTCCAGCGGCACGATGTCCACCCGGCGCTCCGTGCGCTGCAACGGCCAGTTCTTCAGCGTGTATTCGGTCATGATGCCAAAGGAGCCCAGGCCCACCAGCGCCGCATGGAACAGCTCGGCGTTCTCGGCGGGGCTGCACAATTTCTCTTCACCGGCCAGCGTCATGATGCGGAAGCTTTCCACCCGGCCGTGCAGCGCGGGCAGCTGGATGCCGGTGCCGTGAGTGCCGGTGGAAATGGCGCCCGCCAGTGACTGCTTGTTGATGTCGGGGATGTTCAGCATGTCCTGGTTGATGTCGGCCAGCAACTGCCCCAACTGCTGCAGGCGGGTGCCCGCCTTGACGGTGGCGGAATGGGTGGCGGCATTGTGGCTGACCAGGCCGGACAGGTTGTCGAGGCTGAGCAGTGTGCCGTCGCTGACGGCCAGCGCGGTGAATGAGTGCCCGGCGCCAACAGCGCGGATAGGGGCCGGCGCGGAAACCAGCAGGTTGCGCAGTTCGTCCAGCGAGGCGGGCGCGGCGCGGTTGACGGGGTAGGAATGCTCCAGGCCCGACCAGTTCTGCCACAGCAGGTGACCGTTGGCGTCCTGCAAGGGGTAGGTCGGGGCATGCGAGGGACGGGAACAGCCCGGCAGCAGCACGGTAGCCCCGGCGGCAGCGCCGATGCCGATGAATTCGCGGCGGTTGATCATGTTATTTCCCCTCGGCGGCCGGTGCGGCCATGTGTCGGATCAGGGCTTCGTAGTCCTGGGGCGTGCAGGTAATGCACATGCCGCCCGCGGGCATCTGGTTGATGCCGGTGATGGCGTTCTTCACCAGCACGTCCAGCCCCTTGGCGACGCGGGGCTCCCAGGCGACCTGATCGCCCAGTTGGGGCGCAGGGTTGCCTGCCTGGGCATGGCAGTTCTTGCAGCTGTTCTCGAACAGCTTGCCTTGCGCTTCGGTCAGGGTAACGGGTTCCAGTCCGGCGGGCTTGCTGCCGCAGGCGGACACTAACGTGGAAAAGACAAACAACAGGGCCAGTCGCTGGATCATGGGGGAAGCTCGCTAGCGGGTTTATTCTTATGCAGGGCTGACAGCCTCTTTGCACGCTAGCAGAATAGAATTAAGCAGCCTTGTCAACCAGAACCGATACGGACAACCCAAGGGGATATTGGCGGCCAGCTCAGGCAACCTGTTGCCGCCAGGCCTGCGGCGTCTTGCCGGTCCAGCGCTGGAAGGCGCGGCGGAAACTGACCGCCTCGCTGTAACCCAGCACGGCGGCCATCTGCTCGACGGTGATTTCCGGCTTCTCCAGCAACTGCAGCGCCAGCTGGTGACGCACGGCGTCGATCTCGCGCTGGTAGTCGGTGCCCAGTTCCTGCAGGCGGCGGCGCAGGGTGCGTTCGGACATGCCCAGCTGCTCGGCCACTTCCACCATGGCGGGCCAGCGCCCCACCCGCGCACGGATGGCGGCGTTGACGCGCTGCAGCAGGTCGCCCGGCGAAGCGGCGCGGTCCTGCTGCAACAGGGTCTCGCACAGGTTCAGCAAATGCTTGGCGGTCAGGGCGTTGGCGGTGCGCAGCGACACATCCAGCAGCCTGGAATCAATCAGGAAACGGTTTTCCGGCTGGTTGTAACGCACCGGACAGGCGAACCAGGCCTTCATGCGGTCGGCATAAGGCGGCGTCGTCATGGCGAAGTCGATGGCCAGCGGACTGAAATTGCTGCCCAGCAGGTCGCGGGCGACGGCGGTGACGCCCACCATCTGTTCTTCCGGGGCAAAGCGTTGCAGGTGCGGCAGCGGATAGTCCAGCCGCGCGGTCATGATCAGCGCTTCGGGGGTGGTTTCGGCATCCAGCGTCATGAAGGCGCTGGTGAGGCGGTAGTAATCGAGACCGATGCGGATGGCCTCGCCCGCCGTGGCGGCGCTGAGCATGGCATGCCCCAGCACCCCGTAGCTGGAAACGGTCAGGCGCGAGCCGATGGCCAGTCCCAGATCCTCACGGCCGGACTCGCGGTAGACCAGCGCCAGCAGCGATTCATAATCCGCCGGACTCAGGCGCAGCTCCTCGTCCTGCAAGGCCTCCAGGCTTTCCACCCCCAGCGCGGCCGCCATCGCTTCCCCGGACAGGCCGTGTTCCAGGCCCCATTCGGCAAGGGTAATGGCGATCAGGGCCGGAATTCGGGCATTCGGTATCATGGGGACCGGTTTTTCAGGTGTTGGAATTATGTGACTGTTGTAGCGCAGTCAGGGCTAAAAAACCAGTATGGACGCTAGGGTTCGACCATGCGGTCACGATTCAGCAATTGCGGAAACCAGCGCATCCACAAACCGCAGACCAGCAGAGTGCCGACGCCGCCCAGCAATACCGCCCGCGACGCCCCGAACCAAGAGGCGGTAACCCCGGATTCAAATTCGCCCAGCTGGTTGGAGGTGCCGATGAACAACCAGTTCACCGCCCCCACCCGGCCGCGCATGTCTTCCGGAGTTTCCAGCTGCACCAGCGCCGAGCGCACCACCACGCTGACCATGTCCGCCGCGCCCAGCACCAGCAGGGCCGCCAGCGACAGCCACATCACAGTCGACACGGCGAACACCATGGTCGCCACGCCAAACAGCGCCACCGAGGCGAACATGATCCGGCCGGTGTTGCGCTCCACCGGCCAGCGCGCCAGGGCAAAGGACATCAGCAGCGCCCCGACGGCGGGCGCGGCGCGCAGCAGCCCCAGCCCCAGCGGCCCGGTCATCAGGATTTCGCGCGCGTACACCGGCAGCAAGGCCGTGGCCCCGCCCAGCAGCACCGCGAACAGGTCCAGGGAAATGGCTCCCAGCAGCACCCGGTTGCCGCGGATATAGGTAATACCTGCCAGCACCGTCGCCCAGGTCACCGGCTCGCGCGGACGCGCGGGCGTTGACGGCCGGATCAGCCCGGCGGCGGCCAGCGCCAGCAGGAACAGGCCGGTCGCGACGGCATAGGTAACTTCCGCCCCCAGCGCGTAAAGGCCGCCGCCCAGCGCCGGACCGGCGATGAACGCCGCCTGCCGCGCCGACCCGGTCAGGCTGAGCGCGGGCACCAGCTGCGCGGACGGCACCAGCGACGGCAGCATCGCCGAGGCCGCCGGGAACTCGAAGGCGCGCACCGCGCCGATCAGGAAGGCCAGCACCAGCAAACCGTTGCGGTCCAGCCAATGCTGCCCGCTGCCCACGGCCAGCACCGCCAGCAACCCGGCGTAAGCCGCCTGCCCCAGCATCATGATGCGGCGGCGGTCGCGGTGGTCGGCGACATGGCCGCCGGGCAGCGTCAGCAACAGGATCGGCAGGAACTGCGCCAGCCCGACCATGCCCAGATCCCACGGATCACGTGTCAATGCATAGACCTGCCAGCCGATGGCCACCGCCTGGATCTGGAACGCAATGATCGAGAACATCCGCGACCACCAGAAGGCGGCAAAGGAACGATGACGCCAAAGGGAACGCACCGGATTTTCAGACATGGATACAGCACCTGCGGAGAGGGGTGTATCTTACCCCGAAACCGGCGCTCTCGCTTCAGCGCGCCAACCGCTGCCGAGGCTGGCGGCATTTCACAAGCCGGATGGCCGCCGCCGTGACACGATCGCGCCCGGCAACCCGCCGGATGCCATTATTTGCTATTGTTAACGGACAATTGTCCAATTATTCCGGAAGCTCCCATGATCCGCGACCCGCTGAACGCCCTGATTCCCTTCCTCAAGACCGGCGGCCGCCGCGTCGCCATGCCCGCCGATCTGGATGATGTCACCACCATCAACCACGACCGGGAATGCCGTCCGGCGGACGTCGGACTGGACCAGGCCGCCATCGACAAGATCTGGGAAGCGGTCACCGCCTATTACCGCACCGGCCTGCACCCGGCGCTGACGCTGGTGATCCGCCGTCACGGCAAGATCGTCATGAGCCGGGGCATCGGCAAGGCGCATGTCGGCGCGTCCGGGGAATCGCTGGCCGACCATCACCTGCTGGCCGACGCCGACACGCCGATCTGCCTGTTTTCCGGCTCCAAGGCCGTTTCCGCAATGCTGATCCACAAGCTGAGCGAGGAAGGCAAGCTGAACCTGGACGATCCGGTGATGAAGCACCTGCCCGCCTACGCCGCCAACGGCAAGCACCGCACCACCATCCGCCAGCTGCTGACGCACCGCGCCGGTATCCGCGCCATGCCCATCGAGGACGTGACCCCGGAACTGATGTTCGATTTCGACGCGGTGGTGAAGATTCTGTGCGATTACCCGCCGATTGACCGGCCGGGCCGCGACCAGGCCTATCACGCCACCACGGCGGGCTACATCCTGGGCGCGGTGGCCATGGCCGCCTCCGGCGAGACCCTGCCCGGCCTGCTGAAGCGCATCATCGCCGATCCGCTGGGCTGCGAGCACATGACCTTCGGCATGCCGGAAGACCGCCGCCACGAAGTGGCGCTCAGCCTGTCCACCGGCCCGAAGCGCGTGCCCATCGTCAGCGACATGATCGCCCACCTGCTGGGCGGCGTGGAGGAAGGCGAAGTCACCGCCGCCATCAACTCGGCAGACGGGCTGTCGGCCGTCATTCCCGCCGCCAACATTTATGCGACGGCGGAAGAAGCCTGCCGCTTCTACCAGATGCTGCTGGACGGCGGCCGTTGGAACGGACAACAGGTGTTCAAGCCGGAAACCGTTGCTGCCGCCATCAAGCCGGGCAAGCTGATGCTGGACCGCTCGATGAACGCGCCGGTGCGCTACACTCCCGGTTTCATGCACGGCGAAAAACTGTGGAGCCTGTTCGGTTTCAATACGCCGCAAGCCTTCGGGCATCTGGGGTTCATCAATATCCTGTGCTGGGCCGATCCGGAGCGGGATATGTCGGTGGCCTTCCTCAATACCGGCAAGAGCCTGGCGCCGGAGGGATTCCTGGGGTTTGGCAATGTGTCGCGGATGATCAGTCAGGTGATTCCGAGGGATGCGCGGTAATCGGGCAGCCCCGTTGCGTCCGGACCCGATATCAGGTGCAATACGCCCCCACGCCCCGTCCGGACCTCCCTCATGCCTGCGCTGATCTGCCCGCTGTGCCGCCTGCCCCTGCTGCGCGAGGCCGCCGCCTGGCGCTGTGACAACCGCCACAGCTTTGACGTGGCCCGCGAAGGTTACGTCAACCTGCTGCCGGTACAGCAGAAGAAAAGCCGCGACCCCGGCGACAACCCCGAGATGGTGCAGGCCCGCCGCGACTTCCTGCAGGCTGGCCATTACGGCCCGCTGCGCGACGCGGTGATCGCCCGTTTGCAAACCTTGAACATCCAGAGCCTGCTGGATCTGGGCTGCGGCGAAGGCTGGTACACCGGCGGCATGAGCGCCGCCGCCAGCGACATCACAGGCCTGGACATCGCCAAGCCCGCCGTGCGCCTGGCGGCGAAGAAGCATCCCGGCATCACCTGGCTGGTCGGCAGCGGCGCGGCCCTGCCGCTGGCGGATGCCTCGGTGGATGCGGTTTGCAGCCTGTTCAGCCCCTTGCCCGTGGCGGAAATGCAGCGCGTGCTGAAGCCCGGCGGCTACGTCCTCGTGGCGCGCCCCGCACCCGACCACCTGTGGAAAGTGCGCGAAGGCCTGTTCGGCGAAGTGCAGGCGCACCAGCCCGAGAAGTTCCTGCCGGAACTGCAAACCGCCTTCACCTTGCAGGAACAGGCGGAAATCCGTTTCCCCCTGCACCTGGTGCAAACCGCCCTGAAACAGTTGCTGGCGATGACGCCCTACGTGTGGAAAGCCAAACCGGAACGGCGCGCGGCGCTGGAAGCCCACGAGGTTTTCGACACCGAAGCCGCGTTCTCGCTGATGATGCTGCGGAAGGCCTGATCGGCTCTGGAAATGCAGCAACGCCGGGGTTATTGTCGAATGAAAACCCCGGAGACCGGCCCTTACCATGAAGTCCCTCAGCCAGTTGATCGACCCCGCTTTCCGCAAGTTGCTGTACACGCTGGACCACGCCGACCGGCAGGACGGCCTGCCCTTTGACCGGCCGGAGATGCTGCTGCCGCATACCGACTCGAAGTTCTACGGCTGGACCCATTACGGGCTGATGATTCCCGACCTGCCCGCGCCGCACCGCTATTTTTCCATCATGTCGATCATCGGCACACCCGGGGCGCAATGCTTTGATATGGATTACGCCCGCCGCGACACGCCGCGCCACAATGCCACCGTCGTTTCCGGCACCGCCGCCACTTACCCCGCGCATTTCGGTTCCTACGCCATCGGCCGACAGGGGGAATTCAGCGCCGATGGCCGCCTGATCCGCTTCGGCGACGATGTCATCATCCGCGGCGGCTATCCGGAATACCACGTGCAGGCCAATATTGGCGGCTACGAGATCGAGTTGCAGGTGCTGAACACCGACAAGGTCAGCTGGTTCATCAAGAACCCGGTCTATGAACACATCAGCCTGCTGTCGGAATACCGGGGCATGATCTGCGGGCCGGGCGGCTCGATGACTGTCTCCGGCCTGTGCGCCTTCGAATACGGCGCCTGCATCAGCCCCTATGTGCTGCGCGACAAGCCGCTGGCCTGGAACCGCAAGGTGCCGCTGGACTTCTTTTTCTACAACATCATCAACATCGACGATAACACCCAGCTGCTGCTGAGCTACTGCACCATGAAGGGATTGTCGGTAAACCGCAGCGTGCTGATCCGCGGGCTGGATCAATACACCCTGACCCTGCGCGACGTTGATGTCATTGTGGATGAATATCACCCGCAACCGGCCGTGTCGCCGGACGGCATCGCCATGAAACTGCCTGCTGTCTGGCGCTGGCTGGCGCGTGAAAACGGCGCTACCGTGCTGGAATTGCGCATGACCCAGGACACCCCGTTCACCTACGGCCTGGGCAACGGCTATGTCGGCGGCAGCCGCTACGAGGGACAATTCCGGGGCCGGGCGGTAACCGGACGCGGCTATGTGGAATATATCGACGTGCGCGGCGTGGAATGACCATGACGAGGTTACGGGATCAGGCGGAATGGTCTATGCTGTGGGCACTCATTCAAGGAGATGCACCATGACCATTTGCCCGATTGCCATTGCCGCCGGTTGCGCCAAGTGCCCCGCCTTCAAGGTTTGCCCGCTGAAGAGCGTGCTGGGCGACCAGAAGAAGGACGAGAAGCCGCAGGACAAGAAGTAATTCCCGGCCAATGAAAAGGGGCGCAAGATTGCGCCCCTTTTCATTGGTTCAGCCACCCTTGAGTTAGCGGGTCTTCACCAGACCGTCGTCCAGAATCTGCTGGAAATGCTCGGTAAAGGTTTCTTCCACCGGACGGTACTGCACGCCCAGCGCCTTGCTGCGGTTGTTGTCGAAATGCACGGGATAACCGACGTTCTTCTTGATGAAATCGCGGCTGACACTGCGGTCGAACAGCGGACCGAAGGCCCAGACGGCGAAGGTCGGTACTTCCATGGACGGGAACGGGTAACGCTTGCCGAACTTGCCGCGCAGGATTTTGGCGATCTGCAGCATGGTCAGCTCCCCGGCGTTGAGGATATGGCGGCCGGAGGCTTCGGGCTTGAAGGCGGCCAGCACATGGGCGCGCGCCACTTCCCGCACATCCACCACGCCATAGGTCAGTTTCGGCACGCCGGTGCGCAGGCGGCCGTCGCCCATCTTGATCAGGGTGTCGATGCTGGCCGACTGGCTGCCCTTGGTCAGCGACGGGCCGTAGACCATCGCCGGGTTGATCGTCACCAGATCCCAGCGTGACTGCGCCTTTTGCATTTTCCACGCCTCCTGTTCCGCCACGGTCTTGGAGAACTGGTAGGGGTTGTGGTCGACGGTGCTGGTGGTGTTCCAGTGGTCTTCGGTGAAGGTGCGCGACGGGATTTTTTCAATATCGCAGTTATCGCCATAGATGGCGGCGACGCTGCTGGTCAGCACCACGCGCCGCACCGACGGGCAGGCGTTGACCGACTCCAGCACATTGCGGGTGCCTTCCAGCGCCGGACGCACCAG
>DASUIM010000214.1:0-1105 GCA_036279775.1 Fluviicoccus sp.
ATGGTGATTTGACCCCAAATGATAATTTCTGACACCAAATAACCTACAAATCGTACGGTCATTGCCGATAGGATGACATCGTGCAGTGTCACAGTAGGCGCCGACGGCGCTGAGGACGACAGTGGCAGCCCTCCACCGAACATGCAGAGACACACCATGACAGAACCCCGCAAGCAAGTTGATGTCGCCATCATCGGAGCCGGATTCGCCGGCCTGGGCACGGGTATCGAACTGCGCAACGCCGGTATCCTCAACTTCGTGATCTTCGAAGGCGAAGACGGCGTGGGCGGTTCCTGGCGCACCAACACCTATCCCGGTTGCGCCTGTGACGTGCCCTCGCACCTGTACAGTTATTCCTTCGCGCCCAACCCCAGGTGGCCGGAAGCCTTCTCGCGGCAGGAGGACATCCGCCGCTATATCGAGGAGTGCGCCAACCAGTACGGCATGGACCCCTACATCCGCTTCTCCACCCGCGTCACCGACGCCAGCTTTGACGAGCCATCCGGCCGCTGGATCATTACCACCGACGACGGCCGGATCACCGAAGCGCGGGTGCTGGTGCCCGCCACCGGAGCGCTCAGCCATCCCAAGTATCCGGACATCCAGGGCATGGACCGGTTTAAAGGCAAGGCGCTGCACGCCGCCCGCTGGGACCCGTCGGTGGACCTGCGCGGCAAGCGCGTCGGCGTTATCGGTTCCGGCGCGTCGGCCATCCAGGTGGTGCCGAATATCGCTGCAGAAGTCGCCGACTTGAAGGTGTTCCAGCGCACTCCGTCCTGGGTGATGCCGAAGTTCAACCGCACCTTTACCGAGAAGGACCACCAGACGTGGGCAAAGCATCCGTGGAAGCAGAAGGCGCACCGGCTGGGCCTGTACTGGACCATGGAGTCGGCGCTGCCCGCCATTTTGTGGTATCCGAAGTTGCTGAAGGTGGGCGAGCTGATGCACAAGCGTGCGCTGAACAAGCACATCAAGGACCCGGCGCTGCGCCGCAAGCTGACCCCGGACTACAAGGTGGGTTGCAAGCGCACGCTGGTGTCCGACGACTGGTTCCCGGCCTTTGCGCGCCCGAACGTGCACCTGATTACCGACGGCATCCGGGAGA
>DASUIM010000215.1:0-1779 GCA_036279775.1 Fluviicoccus sp.
TTGCCTGCCGGTCATGCCCGCCACGATTTCCGCCAGCGTCGCCGCCGCTTCCCTGCGCGCCGCCAACGGCAACTCCCCCAGATGGGTCAGATGGTCATGTTCGTCGAGCAGGTCACCCAGGCGGTGCATCTGCCCGAACAGTTCATCCTGGCGCAGGCCGAACAGGCCGTGCTGCCAGTCCGGACGGTTGCCGACGCAGGGCGACTGGTCAATATGCAAATAGCGGCGCACGCCGTGCAGGCCCGCCTCGCGGTTCAGGTGCAGCGCCGTCGAACCGCCCAGCGAGATGCCCGCCAGCAGGAAATCGTGCAGGCCCAGTTGCGCGATCAGGTCCTGCACATCCTCCATGTGGTTGTGGAAGACATCCGCCTGATTCAGGCGCACACCTGCCGATTTGCCGTGACCGCGAAAGTCCGGCAGATAGAAACGGAACCGGCCGAGATAGGGCAGGAGGAAGGGCAGCCAGTGCGCGCTGTGCATGCCCAGGCCGGGCAGCATCAGCACCGGCTGGCCGCGACCGACGATGCGGACAAACAGCGACTGGCCGTCGCGGACGCGAATGAAGGGCATGCGGAAACTCCGGCTGGACGACAGGTGACCCCGGACTATACCCTTGGACTTTCCCCTTGCGATAGCCCGCCGAGCCCGCCATGAGCCGCCTGTCCGTATTCATCACCGCGCTGTCTCTTTTTGCTACCGCCGCGCAGGCCTGCGGCCCCGACGGCTGCACCGCCGAACTGACGCTGAGCGCCCGGCAATGCGGGCTGGCGGCGCTGCCCTTCCTGTCGCCGGAAAACGACACGCGCATGAACCTGGCACTGGTGCTGACGGAAAAAGGCCTGTACCGGGGCCGCCCGTGGGCGCTGCCGTCCGACGGCTATACCCCCTTGTTCGCCGCCGATTACAACATGCAGCAACTAATGAGCGAGGAGGATGCCGCCGCTGCGTCCGGCGCGGATTCCGCACCGACCCAACCCGCCGTACTGGGCGCGCTGGGCCTGCCCGACAGCGCCTGGCAGCCGGTCACCGAAAGCTGGGGCAACTATCCGTCCACGCCCTGCCAATCAAACGCGGGGGCCGCCGTCACCGGTTTCCTGGAAGCCTTGCAACAAGCCGCCCTGCCCGCCGCCGAGGCCCGCGCGCTGGCGGAAGCGCGGCTGCAACTGACCGGCCAGTGCGAAGGCAACGTCAAGCCCCTGCCCGCCGGACTGCCGGACAAGGGCCCGGGCGCGGAGTTCACCCGCTACCTGCAAGCCGCCGCCGCCTTCTACAACGCGCAGTATGATCAGGCCGACGCCGGATTCACCGCCCTTACCGGCGCCGCCTCGCCGTGGATTGCCGAAACCGCCCGCTACCTGCGCATCCGCGCGCCGCTGAACCGGGCGCAGCAGAATGCCGTCGGCGAATGGGGCGACCTGGATCTGGCCAAGGTGGATCAGGCCGCCCTGCTTTCCGCCGAATCACGCATTGACGACTACCTGCGGCTCTATCCGCAGGGCCGCTACAGCGCCTCGGCGCGACGGCTCTACCGCCGGGTGGACTGGCTGCAGCAGGACACCGAATCGCTGGCCCGCCGCTTTACCGAGGCCTTCCGCAGCGGGGACGGCAACTATTTCCTGCTGATCGAACTGGATCACAAGCTGCTGGACCGCATGCCCGCCAAGGCCCCGGCCGCCCTGCCGGAACTGCTGCTGGTGGACGGCCTGCGCAACCTGCGCGAACCTTCGCCCTGGGCCTCGCCGGAAGAACAGGCCGCCAAGCCCACGGCGGCGGCGCTGA
>DASUIM010000216.1:0-1003 GCA_036279775.1 Fluviicoccus sp.
GTCGCGGAACGCAAGCTGGCCATGCTGGACGCCGCCCAAACCCTGAGTTTCCTGCGTTCACCGCCCGGCAACCGGCTGGAAGCGCTGAGAGGGGATCGCGCCGGACAGCACAGCATCCGCATCAACGATCAATGGCGCCTGTGCTTCATCTGGACAGCGGATGGTCCGGAGAATGTCGAGATCGTGGATTACCACTAACCGCGAGAGCTGGAGAGAAGGTCATGTATAACAACGGCATGCGCCCCGTTCATCCCGGCGAAGTACTCCGCGAAGAGTACATGAAGCCCCTGAACCTGAGCGCCAACGCCCTGGCCAACGCCCTGGGCGTCACGGCAGCCCGCATCAACGAAATCGTCCGCGAACGACGGGGCATCACCGGCGACACCGCCCTGCGGCTGGCGCGTTACTTCGGCACCGATGCCATCAGCTGGCTGAACCTGCAAAGTGCTTACGAACTGCGTGTGGCGGAACTGGAAGCCGGAGACAGGATTGCCGTGCAGGTGAAGCCAAGGGAGGCAGCGGCGGCTTGACCGCGCTCAATGCCCCACCGTCCGCAGCCAACTGTCCGAGCCCCCACGCTCACCAACGAAGTCCCGGAATCGCACCTGTCGTGCAGCGACCTCCCGGCCAGCGATTTTTGGCGAAGGACACGGCTTTTGCCTACTTTTGGCCAAGACCAAAAGTAGGGCCCGCGGCAGGCGGATGCCCTGCGCCGCCGTGAAGAACCCGGCCTCAGCGCCCCATTAGCCCCGGAACCTCGCCTCAATCGCATCCGACCAGCGCATGTCATGCCCCCGTGCAAGGCGCGCCACCGGCCGGGTCAGCACCGCCAGCAGCCCGGTCGCATATTCCACATGCCGCAAACGGGTCGTATTGGCATCGATTGCCGTCAGCTCCAGCGAATGGCGGATCACCGACCCCAGCGCCCCGCCGCCCCACTCCAGATAATTCGGCTCGTTCCGGTACACCGTGCAGGGCAAGGGCAAGGCCCGAATCACCGGTG
>DASUIM010000217.1:0-9030 GCA_036279775.1 Fluviicoccus sp.
AGACGCCCCACCCACCAAGCCGCCGCCGCAATCGCGGCGCTGGCCGGAATGGTCAGGATCCACGCCCAGACGATATTGCCCGCCACGCCCCAGCGCACCGCCGACATACGGTTGGTGGAGCCGACGCCGACAATGGCGCCGGTGATGGTATGCGTCGTCGAAACCGGAACGCCCATGCTGGTCGCCAGGAACAGCGTGATCGCGCCGCCGGTTTCCGCGCAGAAACCGCCAACGGGCTTGAGCTTGGTGATCTTCTGTCCCATCGTCTTGACGATGCGCCAGCCACCGAACATGGTGCCCAGAGCGATGGTCACATAACACATGATGACGATCCAGCCCGGCAGATGGTCCGGCCGGGCTTCCATCCAGTGCGGCAGCACATGGGCGCTGGAGGCCGTGGCGGCAATCAACAGCATCCAGATGATCCCGGCGGTCTTCTGCGCGTCGTTGCCGCCGTGCCCCAGGCTGTAGAGCGCCGCCGAGACCAGCTGCAGCTTGCGGAAGTACTTGTCGACCTTCTTGGTGCTGGTCTTGAAGAAGAGCCATCCCACCAGCACCATCAGTAATGACCCGAACAGGAAGCCCAGCAATGGCGACACCACGATAAAGGTGACAATTTTGATCAGGCCCGAGGAAATCACCGCGCCGGTGCCCGCCTTGGCGATGGCGGCTCCGCACAGACCGCCGATCAGGGCGTGCGAGGAGCTGGACGGAATCCCGAAATACCAGGTGATGAAATTCCAGGCCACAGCCCCGACCAGCGCCCCGAAAATCACGTAATGATCCACAATGGAAGGATCAATGGTCCCCTTGCCGATAGTGGCGGCCACCTTCAGCGGGAACAGGAAATAAGCCACGAAGTTGAAGAAGGCGGCAAACAGGACAGCGGTCTGCGGCTTCAATACCCCGGTGGACACAACGGTTGCAATTGAATTGGCGGAATCGTGGAAGCCGTTCATGAAATCGAAGGCCAGCGCCAACAGGATCAGCAGCAGCACGACCCCGAAACTTATCTGCATGGCGTCCATGGAGGGACTCCTCTATCTCAGGAATTTTCCAGAACGATGGCTTCGATAATATTGGCGACCCCGTCGCAACGGTCGGTCACCTCTTCCAGTTTTTCGTAGACGGCCTTGAGACGGATCAGTTCACGGACATCCTGCTCTTCACGGAACAACTTGGACATGGCTTCCAGCAGCAGCACATCGGCCTCAGCTTCCAAACGATAGATGTCCTTGCAGGTAGCCAGGATGGTGGCGCTGTTGTCCATGCTGCTCAGCATGCTGGAGGCTTCATAGACTTTCTTGACGCTTTCGGTGATCAGCGCGGCAAAGTGCTGCATCTCCGGCGTGGCGTACTGGATGTCATACATGGTGACCGCCTGGGCCGTATCCTGGATATTGTCCAGAACATCATCCAGACGCGAAATCAACTGGTGGATTTCGTTACGGTCAAGCGGGGTAATGAAGGTTGCATGCAACAGGGAAATGGTATCGCGGGTGATGACATCGGCACGTGATTCGATGTCATCAATGGCCAGAACCTTGTCTCTGGCCTCTGCCGGAGAACGTCGCTTCAGTGCGTCCATCAACGCTTCCAGGGCTTCCGCTCCCTGGACGGCTTCTTTGACATGAGCAGTAAACAGGTCGAAGAATTTGGCCTCTTTGGGCATGAAACGTCCAAACATGACGTAAATCCGGTCAAACAAGGGGCCGTAAGTTTACCAGTAGTCACACGAACCGTGACAGTATTATGTCAACAGTATGGCAATTTAGGCTGTTTTCAACCGGGTATCCGCTCACGCAGCGCCCTGGCGAGCACCACAAAACGCCGCCCGAATCCTTCGGACTCCGGCAAGGCTGTCACGGACAATTCGTAATTGATCATGGCGCCGCCGTCATCGGCGAGATTGAAGACCGCGCCGGCCGACCGGCCTTTCACCGCCGCTTCCGCCATGGAGGCCAGAATCACCCGGCAGACATCCGACGGCAGGAAGTCATGGATACCCCAACCTTCCGGACCGTCATCCGACCGGGGGAAGCCCGGTGATGGGGAATGATACTGATATACACGGCCGTCGCCGTCCAGCTCCATCAAGGTGTCGGGCAAGGCGGATATCAGGGTCTTGAGGTAATTATTGGCATCCTGCAACTCGCGCCGCCTCGCGACGACCTGGGCCTCGGCCTGCTTGCGGGCGGAAATGTCTCGCCCTTCGACCAGGATATTCACGACCTTGCCGCGGATATCCATCACCGGGCGCGCCGAGAAGTCCACCGTCAGCGCCCCGCCGTCCGTCAGGTGGTATACCGACTCCAGGCGTGTTTCCTCACCCGAGGCCGCCAGCAGAATGGCGCGCTTGAGCCGGGCGCGCTCGTCGGCGGAATGGGACCACCAGTCCGTGTCCCAGAACACTTTGCCCAAAACATCAACGGCGGAGTGGCCGACACTGTTCAGCGCCGTCCTGTTGGCATGCAGGAGCCTTCCCTCCAGATCCAGCAATCCCATGAATTGCAGACTGCTGTCGAGCATGGCGTTGATGACCTGTCGTTCCTTGAGTTCGGCTTTCTGCACCTGACGACGGTAAAACAGGGTGACCACCAGCAAGAGGATGATCACGGCCTGGAAAATCACCATCGCCATCAGGTTCTGCTGCGCTTCCTGGTAGGTGCTGTCCAGTTCACGGGTTCGCGAATCCACCAGCTCCTGCAAACGGTCGCGGTAAGCCCGCACTTCACTGTCCGCCACCTTCTTGCCGGACATGTCCAGTACAATCGACAGCAACAGGCTCCGGCCCGCCCATTCAATCGGCGATGAATACACCTCCACGGTACGAATGGAGCCATCCGCGAGCCGGTGCGGGAAAATGAAATAGTTACGCTTCTGCTCAAGCGCCAGCCCACGCTCCGACGCCACCTCATCCGGGCTCAGGGCGTTGATCTGATCGAGGCTCATTCCTTCCAGCACGCTGCGGGAATAGCCATAGAAGCGCAGGGCGGCCTCATTGGCGTCAACAATCCGCCCGCTGACCGGTTCTACCAGCAACATGGCGGCGCCATGCTGGCGCAGCAGCCCGGAAAGGAGCGGGGGTTCCGTCCGAACCGCCGCATCACCGGCCGGCGGAGCTGCGAAAGACAGGTTTGAAAGCATGGCGGCAAGCGCCAGGACAATGACTCGCATGCTCATCAGATCTTGCAGCTCCTGACCGGGTTTCGAGGCTGAACCAGCATCATCCCGCCATCTCTTGTATAACCGCGCATTAACGCCGCCCCAACAATTTCCTTTGTACCATAGAGGCTGAGGTTGCCCCAGCCCACGGATTGCCGGATATAACAACACCCTGCTGATCATGGCATAGACGCCGCCAGCAGAATACCGGCGGCATCACATCCCGAGACATTCATCAGCCGGTTCCGGGGCCGCATATCGAATTACGAGCTGTTTACGCCATGACTTACTGCACTGAAGAACAATTCACCCTGGCGATTCATCACGCGGCGCACGCCTGGCGGCGCGCGCTTGACCGGCGGCTGCGCGATCTTGGTCTGGGGCGTTCGGGCTGGATGGCGGTCTCCGTGATTGCCCGTTCAGAGACGCCGTTGTCCCAGGTGGAGATATCCACCTTTATCGGTGTGGAAGGCGCCACCATGGTCACCACCCTGGACCGTCTTGAAAAATCCGGTCTCGTGCAGCGCGTTGCCCATCAGGCCGACCGCCGCGTCAAACTGGTCAGCCTGACGGATGAGGGCCGTGACCTTTATAACCGCCTCAAGGAAGTTGCCGACCGCGCCCGTGACGAACTGTTGGCCGGGATCAGCAAGGAAGAAATGAACATGGCCACCATGCTGCTGGACCGGGTCCGCGAGATGGCGGACCGTATCCGCTGAGCGGCTTGAATTCAGGACATTCCTCACGGGTCGGGCCCGCTCTTGACCCTTGCCACCTCTTTATGGTTATGTGGGAAACCTAACAACAAAGCAGACACTTGTGCATCCGGCTCCTGTGTCCCGATGAGGTTTTCCCCCATGCAAGCACACTACCCGGCCCCGGACGGGGACGATCCCCTGTTGCTCAGCCGCCGCTCCCTGCTCCGCCTGGGCGTGATCGGCTCGGTCGCCCTGACCTCCACCAGCCTGGTGGCCACGCTTTCCGGCTGCAGCAAGCACCAGGAGGCTGCCGCGCAAGGCTTCGCCTTCCTGCGCGATGCCGATGTCGCGCTGTTCAAGGCGCTGATCCCGACAGTCCTGGGCGATGTGATCAAGACCGGTGACAGCCATTATCAGGCGCTGGAAACCCACGTCCTGAAAAATGTTGACGGGGCGCTTGGCAATCTGGGTTCGCCGGCGCAAGGCGAACTGCTGAAGCTCTTCGACCTGCTGCACCTGCGCGCCACCCGCTGGCTGACCACCGGTATCTGGGCCAACTGGAGCGAAGCCGGAGCGGACGACATGCAATCCTTCCTGAAGCGCTGGCAGTCCAGTTCGATCGGCCCCTTCAACGCCGGATACCGGGTGATGACCAAACTGGTCGCCATTTCCTATTACAGCCTGTCCGAATCCTGGCGCTTCTCCGGTTATCCCGGCCCGATGCCCGCCCTTTTCCAAGCCGCCAACGCCTGAGGAGCCACTGTCATGGCATTTGATGATATTTACACCAAGGGCATCGCGGGCGGCTGGAAAGTCACCGACGCCTCGACCCTGACCCGGGACAGCGTCATCGAGACCGATGTCGTCATTATCGGCAGCGGCGCGGGCGGCGGCACGGCGGCGGAAATACTGACGCAGGCGGGGCTGAAAGTCCTGATCATTGAAGAAGGTCCGCTGAAGACCTCCGACAGCTTCAAGGACATGGACGAGTCCCGCGCTTATCGCGAGCTGTACCAGGAAGGCGCGGGCCGGGCTACCAGCGACGGCGCCATCGCCGTCTTGCAGGGCCGCGCCGTCGGCGGCACCACGGTGGTCAACTGGACCGCCAGCTTCCGCACCCCGCCGGAAACCCTGAAGCACTGGGCCGAAGCCCATGACGTCAAGGGCCACAGCCCGGAAGAGATGGCGCCGTGGTTCGAGAAGATGGAAAAACGCCTGAATATTGCGCCGTGGAGCATGCCCGCCAACGAAAACAACTCCGTGCTGCGCGAAGGCGCAAAAAAGCTGGGCTGGGAATGGCACGTGATTCCGCGCAACGTCAACGGCTGCTGGAACAGCGGTTACTGCGGCATGGGCTGCCCGGCCAACGCCAAGCAGTCAATGCTGGTCTCCACCATTCCCTCGGCGCTGGCCGGCGGCGCGGCGCTGATGCACAAGCTGCACGTGGCCAGGCTGCTGATGGACGGCGGCAAGGTTACCGGCCTGGAATGCCGGGCTCTGGACGCCAACGCCAAGAAGCAGACCGGTATCAAGGTCAGCGTCAAGGCGCGCCATTACGTGCTGGCCGGGGGAGCCATCAACTCGCCCGCCCTGCTGCTGCGCTCGAAAGCGCCGGATCCGCATGCGCGGCTGGGCAAGCGCACCTGCATCCATCCGGTGGTGCTGAGCATGGCTCACATGCCGACCCCGACCAATCCCTTCTACGGCGCGCCGCAATCGGTGGCGTCCGACTACTTCCAGTGGAAGGACGGCGCCACCGGCCCGATCGGCTACAAGCTGGAAGTTCCGCCGATGTATCCGGCCATCGCCAGCGGCATCTTCGGCAACTTCGGCAACACCCTGAAGGAAGAAATGGCGCAATTGCCCAACACCAACGCCATGCTGGCGCTGATGCGCGACGGCTTCCTCGATGACAGTCAGGGCGGCGT
Organism: Fluviicoccus sp.; assembly: GCA_036279775.1. Classification (GTDB taxonomy): domain Bacteria; phylum Pseudomonadota; class Gammaproteobacteria; order Pseudomonadales; family Moraxellaceae; genus Fluviicoccus. The sequence goes on from DASUIM010000217.1 coordinate 5,792, forward strand.
GGTGCGGATCAGCGACAGCGGCGAGGCCATTCTGGATTACGACGTGTCCGAATCACTGTGGAATGGCGCGCGACGCGCCTACCTGAGCATGGCGGAGGCCCAGTTCGCGGGCGGCGCCACCGAAGTGAAGATGGCGCATCTGGATTCCACCTGGGTCAAAAGCTGGAAGGAAGCCCAGGACCAGATCAACAATCTCAGCTACAAGAAATTCCGCACCGCCCTGTTCACCGCCCACCTGATGGGCGGTTGCATGATGAGCGAGGACGTCAAGAAAGGCGTGGTGAACAGCCTGGGACGCCATCACCAGTTGGCCAACCTGACGGTTATGGACGGCTCACTGTTCCCGACCAGCATCGGCGCCAATCCGCAACTGTCGATCTACGGTCTGGTGGCGCAGAACGCGACCGCCCTGGCCGTGGAACTGGGCGGCAAGCCGGTCTAGCCTGTCGTCTATTAACATTGACAGCAGGATCATCCGGCTCTAATCTAAGTGAACAAATGTACACTCAGGTTAGAGCCATGACCGATGCTCCTGTTGAACCGTCCCGCAAAGACTCCCCACTCCTCAAGCAACTGCGTCATGGCGCGGCGGTCGTGCATGCGGCCAGCCACAGTGCACGCGAGTTGACTCACCTGGTGGCGGAAATCCACGGCACCATCACCCGGCTTCCTTCCCCATTGAACCGTGCCCATGAAGCGGACATCAGCCATGCGCCTTTCCCTTACCGGATTGTGGCCGGCGCGTTCAACTGGGTGGCGAAACTGGCCGGGGCGCTGGCGCCGGAAACCGCCGAGTTCGAGGGGCCGATGCCCCTGCGCGTGCAGGCGGCGCTGAACGGCGTCAGCGGCGACAAGCTGGCGCGTTGGGGCAGTCCGCTGGCCATCCCGATGAGCCTGCGCGACGCCCAGGGGACGGAGCTGGATTGGGAAGCCTGGCGGCTGTCATCCTCCGTCGGCCATGTCATCATCCTGCACGGCCTGTGCTGCTGCGAAATCGAGTGGCAGAACCCGGAAGCGACGGCTTTCACCGATGAATTACAGGCCAAGGGCTATGCGGTCGGCTGGTTGCGCTACAACACCGGCAAGGCCATTCACGCCAACGGTGAGGAACTGGACGCCTGGCTTGAGGACTTTTTCGCCGACTCTGACAAACCGCTGCTGATGATCGGCCACAGCATGGGCGGCCTGCTGATTCGCAGCGCCTGCTACTGGGCGGAAAAGGAAGGCCACCGCTGGACGAAGAACCTGAGTCATATCGCCCTGCTGGGGACGCCGAACCTTGGCGCGCCGCTGGAGCGGTTGGGCAATCAGGCCAACTCCATCCTCGGACTTACGCCATATACCAAGCCGCTGATGCGGCTGGGCAATATCCGCAGCCGCGGCATCAAGGATCTTCGGCACGGCTGGATTACTCCTGATCACCGCATGCCCGCCCTGCCGCAACATCCGGAAACCTTGATGCTGGCCTGCGCCATCAATGACAGCCATCGCGACAATCTGGTGGGCGACGGTTGGGTGCCGGTCAGCAGCGCCCTCGCCATGCAGGGCAATACCGAATTGCTCTCCGGGCCGAAAGTGCAGCGCGAGTTCATCAACGACTTGTCCCATATCCCGATCATGTCTGACGCCCGGGTGTACCGGCTGCTTCGCGAATGGCTGGGTATGACGCAACCGGTAGCGGCCGTTACGGCTCCCGCTGTAGAAATGAAGGACGGAGAAGCGGCTGCAGCTGCCGTGTGAAACCCCGCATTGCAGGCTCTGACGCCTTCGGTTAATGTGCCCGGCATTCACGGCGAATCCGGGCATTTTCATGCGTTATTCCTTGAGCAACTCCCAACTGCATCTTGAAGTCGAGTCCTTGGGCGCGGAGCTGAAAAGCGCACGCAGCGCCGACGGCGGCCGCGAATACCTGTGGCAGGCCGACCCCGCTTACTGGAACCGCACCTCGCCGGTATTGTTTCCGATTGTCGGCAGCCTGACCGGCAAGACCTGCTTCGTGGATGGCCAACCGTGGTCGATGCCGCAGCACGGCCTGGCGCGCGACCGGGAGTTCACGCTGGTGGATCACGGCCCGGCTTTCCTCGTCTTCGAATTGCAGGCCGATAACGCCACCCGTGCCGCCTACCCGTTCGATTTTGTCCTGCGTATCCGTTACGACCTGGAAGGCGACACCGTCCGTACCGGCTGGACGGTGGTCAATCCCGCCGATGCCGTCATGCCGTTTTCCATCGGCGCGCACCCCGGATTTTCCACGGCGCTGGCGGATGGCGATGTTTTCGAGGACTACGAGGTGGTGCTGGACCACAAGGCGCAATATCACCTCTGGGCGCTGAATGACCGGGGGCAACTGGTGGACACCCCCGTCCCCTTCCGCGAGCCGCTGGACCGTTTCGGGCTGGAATACCGCTATTTCGAGGTGGATGCACTGGTGTTTCCGGACCGACAGCTGTCCGAAGTTACGGTGCGAAGCCGTAAGCACGGTCACGGCGTGACCGTCGGCTTTGAGGGGTTCCCGATCGTGGCGTTGTGGACGGCGGACGGCAAGCGCAAGCGCTCGCCCTTCCTGTGCGTCGAACCGTGGTTCGGCCATGCGGATACTCAGGACGGACCTTTTGAGCTGGCGCGGAAACCGGGTATCCGCCTGCTGCCTGCCGGTGAAATGTTCAAAGCCGTCTACACGATGCGCTTTTTCTAAAGCCCCCCGGCGTTGCGCTCCTCCAGACACTCGTAGGAACCGGCTTCAAATTCGCGGCAAATGAACGGACGGTTTTCGTAGATGGTGCAGAGCATGGTGTCGCGGTCGAGAGCTGCGCACCAGCCGTCCTCCAGCCGCAACATCACTTCCCCGCCCCAGGCGTCAATGTCGATATAACGCTCAGGCACCCCGGTTTCGGTGATCAGCATCACTTCCAGCTTGCAGCAGCAGGCGCGACAAGTGGCGCAGGTAATGGTGGGGTCCGCGAGCGGGGTAACGTCGATTTTCATGACCGGGACTTTAACGAAGACCACCTAGGATACCGTCCGGACACGGCCGTGACGACCGCCCGCCCGCAAAAAAGAAGCCCCCGATCGGGGGCTTCGTTCTTTCATCAATACTTCCGTTCCTTTTCCTTGAAGGCATCCAGTTCCTTGGGATCGGTGCGCATGTGGCCGTCCACAATCAGCTTGAAGAACAAGGGGACAAAGAACACCGCCAGGAAGGTGGCGGCCATCATGCCGCCCATGACGCCGGTGCCGAC
>DASUIM010000218.1:0-6717 GCA_036279775.1 Fluviicoccus sp.
ATCGTTGGACTGGCGGCTGAACCAAAGCTGGTCATGGCGTATATCGCTGCCACAGAGGAGTGCGTCAGCATTACCCAAGCTGTCTACCACAATATCCTGGGATGTTCCGCGCTCCAGCCAGTATGTGTCGTCACCTCCAAGCTGATCAATCAGGATATCGGCACCACCCTTGCCGTTGAATGTGTCATTGGCAAATCCACCCGTCATCTGGTTATCCAGAGCGTTACCGGTCACCACGGTTGCCGCGCTGCCCGGCCCCGCTCCGGTATACTGTATGGCAACTACCAGATTCTCAACATTCCCCGCCAGGATGTAATCCTTGTAGACCCTAACTGTGTCCCTGCCTTCCCCGGCAGCCTCTATCACGGTAGTTTCACAACCCGAATGCACCAAGTAATAGTCATCACCGGCACCACCCGCAAGAGTATCGTTGCCGCCTCCACTGTTCAGCCAGTCATTTCCGGCGCCACCCATGATCGAGTTATTGCCCCAGTTACCTATCAGCTCGTTATCCAGCTCATTGCCCGTCAAGGAGAAATGCTGGTTATTCAGGAATTGGTCCTCATCCAAAATGACTCCCTCAACCGATACACTGGCCGCCATCGTGTAGGAGGCATTTACCATGATCCAATCGGTACCTTCACCGGCCGATTCAACAATCACATCACCGGTATCCGCCACATCCCTGAGTATATAAACATCGTTTCCGGCGCCTCCTGCCAGGGTGTCCTGCCCGCTGCCGCCCGTCAGGGTATTCTCAATCGAATTCCCTTGCAGCAGATTGGCCAGCTCATTGCCGGCTCCCTGAATTTTCAGGCTGCCGGTCAGCGACAGATTCTCGATATTCGCCCCCAGCGTAAATGAGACTGACGATTCAACGGTATCCAACCCGGCTGCAGCACTTTCAAGGATGACATCCGTCGTGGAGTCAACCCGGTACCGGTCATCACCCAAACCACCCGACAAGGTATCCATACCGTCGCCACCGTCCAGGATATTGGCCGCGGCATTCCCGGCCAAGCTATTCCCCTGCGTGTTACCGGTTCCATTGATGTTGCCCGCCCCGGTCAGCGCAAGATTTTCAAGACCGATGTCCAGTGTGAAACTGACCGAGGCCTGCACAGTGTCCGTGCCATCCCCGACCTGCTCGATCAGCATGTCCGTGACTGAATCCACCACATAGATATCGTCGCCAAGACCGCCCGCCAAGGTGTCCGCCCCGGCATCTCCGTTAAGGATGTCATTGCCTTCCAGACCGTAGAGCATGTTATTGCCAATATTCCCGGTCAGGGTGTTTGCAGCCGCGTTACCGGAACCGTTGATCGACTCCGTCCCGGTCAGGATCAATGACTCCAGATTGGTTCCCAAAGTCCAGCTCAGGATTGCACGAACGGTATCAGTTCCTTCCCCCGGATTTTCCAGTATCTGGTCCTGGGCATGATCCACCACATAAACATCGTTGCCGATACCGCCCACCAGGGTGTCGGCACCCCCGCGACCGTCCAGCCAGTCACTGCCGCCAAGCCCGCTGATCAGGTTGCCCGCAGCATTCCCGATGAAACTGTTCCCAAGTCCATTACCAACTCCGCTGATGGCCTCAAAACCTGTCAGGGTCAATGCCTCGACATTGGCCCCCAAGGTATAACTGATTGATGACTTGACCGTGTCTGCGCCTTCAGAGGAGGCCTCAATAACCACATCGGCGGCCGAGTCGACAACATAGACATCATTGCCAAGCCCTCCGGCCAGCGTATCCGCCCCTATGCCGCCGTCCAGGGTATTGGCCGCGGCATTGCCGGAAATACGATTATCGAGTGCATTACCGGCACCGTTGATGGCCGACACCCCGATCAGCATCAATTGTTCAACCTGCCCGCCCAACGTGTAGGAGACGGATGACTGCACCTGATCCAGCCCCTCACCTGCATTTTCCAGCACGATATCGGCCGATGCATCGACGCGATAAAGGTCGTCACCAGCCCCACCGGCCAGCGTATCAACGCCAAGCCCCCCATCCAGCAAGTTAGCGGCGTTGTTGCCGGTCAGGCGGTTGCTCAACTCGTTGCCATAACCGTCAATGGCGGAAATGCCTCCCAGAACTAGATTCTCAAGATTCGCACCCAAGGTCAGGGTGAAGGCGGCGCTGAGGGTGTCCGTTCCTTCACCCGCACTTTCAGCCACAAAGTCCGCAGTGGAGTCCAGCAGGTACAGATCATTGCCTGATCCGCCAATCAGGGTGTCGGCTCCTTCACCACCGTCAAGGGTATCGTTACCGGCCAACGCCTGCAGAGTATTGGCGACGCTGTTGCCGGTCAGGCGGTTATCCAGAGCATTGCCTTGACCAATGATGGCCGCAATCCCAGTCAGGGAAAGATTCTCGATTTCTCCCGCCAGCGTGAAGGAGACCGAACTGAGCACGCTGTCCAGTCCCGCCCCCGCTGCTTCCACCAAGACATCGGTAACACTGTCAACCAGATAGGTATCATCTCCCAGACCTCCCGCCAGGGTGTCCAAGCCGGCGCTTCCCTCCAGTACATTATTTGCGGAGTTGCCGGTCAGAAGATTGTTCAGGCTGTTCCCCTTGCCGCTCAACCCAATAGCACCGGTAAGCGTCAGGTTTTCGATTGTTCCCTCAGCCAGCGTGAATGAAACGGAAGACTGAATGGTATCCACACCTGAAATGTCGTGAATGTCATCCAGAGTACTGTCCACCACATAAGTGTCATTGCCGTCGCCCCCACGCAAGACATCCACCCCGCCGCCGCCGTCCAGGATGTTGGCCAAGGCATTTCCTTCCAACTGGTTATCCAGTTCATTACCGGTACCGCTCACGGCACTTCCCTCAAGCACCAACCGCTCAAGATTGGAACCCAGCGTGTAAGAGAAGGTACTGAAGATCTGGTCTATACCCTCACCGGCATTTTCAATAACCACGTCACCCGTATTGTCGAGCCAATACCTGTCATTACCGGTTCCGCCAATCAGGGTATCGGTACCGGTGCCGCCAATGAGGCTGTCGTTACCGGCCAACCCGTAGAGAAGATTATTACTGCTGTTGCCGGTCAAACGATTGTCGAGGAGATTGCCCGTGCCGTTGAGGTTGCTGCCTGTATTGGCCAGATCCAGAGACTCAACGTTTTCACCCAGGGTGTAGGACAAGCTGGCGACAACCCGGTCAAGCCCCTCGCCGACCGACTCCGCAACAGTGACCCCGGATGCCGTAGCATAATAAATATCGTTCCCTGTACCACCAACCAGCGTATCCATAGAGGCACCGGTCAGCAGGTCATCACCGTCCAGGCCCATCAGGATATTGGCGGCGCTATTGCCTGAAATACTATTGTTCAACTCGTTGCCGGTTCCGTCTACCGCATTGGAGCCATTCAAGTACAGGCCTTCCACGTTAGTCGCCAAGGTGTACGAAATCGTACTTATCACACGATCCCAACCTTCACCTGCCAACTCAACAACAATATCCCCGGACTGATCCACATAATAATGATCATCACCCGAGCCACCGGCGAGGGTATTCATTCCTCCCCCGCCAATCAGCGTATCGTTTCCCGCCAGACCTGTCAGGATATTGCTACCGGTATTCCCCGTCAGCATATTCCCCAAATCATTGCCGGTTCCGCTCAATGCACCCGTACCCGTCAATGTCAGGTTTTCCACGTTCTGTGCCAGGGTCAGCGAAGCGGATGCCTGCACAGTATCGTTGCCCTCGCCCGCTGCTTCCACCAACTGGTCGGCAGACATATCAATCACATAGGTATCGTCTCCGGCCCCCCCAACCAAGGTATCCGTGCCCGCCCCCCCGTTCAGGGTGTCTTTGCCGGACATGCCCGCCAACAGGTTTGCCCCGGAATTGCCGACCAGCGAATTATCCAGTTCATTACCCGAGCCAGTGATGCCCAGATTACCGGTCAGGGTCAGATTCTCGACATTTCCGGACAATGTCAGGCCCACTGATGACTGAACTGTATCCGTTCCGGCTCCAGCCGCCTCCATCAAGATGTCTGTATCGCTGTCAACAATATAGGCATCATTTCCGAAGCCGCCGGCAAGCGTGTCGATACCGCCCCCCCCGTTCAAGGTGTCATTACCACCGAGCCCCTCAAGCAAGTTGTTGGCACTGTTGCCAAGCAAACTGTTGCTGATGTCATTTCCCGTGCCACTGATGCCAGAACTGCCGCTCAGGGTCAGGTTTTCAATGCCGGCACCCAGGCTGTAACTAACGGTGGTCTGCACCGTATCCACACCATCACCGGCAGCTTCACTCAGGATGTCGGTCACTGTATCGACAATGTAGGTGTCGTTCCCGAGGCCTCCGTACAGGGTATCAACCCCCAGGCCACCGCCAAGAGTGTCATTCCCTGATGCACCGGTAAGAACATTGTTGCCCGAGTTACCGGTCAGCACATTGGCGAGATCATTACCCTGCCCATTAATCTGGGAGGAGCCGGTCAGCAGCAGGTTCTCTACATTCACGCCCAGCGTATAACCAAGTGAGGCCTGAACCGTGTCAGTACCCTCTCCGGCATTTTCAGTGACAACATCAAGCAGGGTATCGACGACATAGGTGTCACTCCCCAATCCACCGATCAGCGTGTCGGTTCCCGAACCCCCATTAAGGTTGTCATTGCCCGCCAGACCAATCAGCAGGTTGTTGCCGCTATTTCCGGTCAGGACATTAGCTTGCGCGTTCCCCGAACCGCTCGCCCCGGCCGTACCGGTCAGGGTCAGATTTTCCAGAGTATCCCCCAAGGTGAAGGAGAACCCCGCCCTGACGGTATCCGTACCTTCACCGGCATTTTCGAGGATCAGGTCGCCTGGAGCATCAATCAGGTAGGTATCATTCCCCAACCCTCCGCTAAGGGTGTCGCTCCCGAGACCGCCATCCAGAGTGTTGTTGGCGGCATTTCCGGTGAGCTCATTGTCCAGACCATTGCCCGTACCATTGATGGCGGATGCACCGGTCAACAGCAATTTCTCCAGATTCTGGCCGAGGGTATAGCTGCCCGAGGCCTGAACCGTATCTACACCCTCACTGCTGTTTTCACTGATGACATCACCCGACTGATCGACGACGTAGACGTCATTGCCCAGCCCGCCAGTCAATGAATCAGCGCCCGAGCCCCCATCCAGGACGTTATCGGACGCATTGCCCGAAATGCGGTTAGCAAGGCTGTTCCCGACGCCCGCCAACGCACCCGCATCGGTCAGGGTCAGGCTTTCCACGTTGTCGGCCAGCGTGAAATTGACGGAGGAAAATACGGAATCATAACCTTCATTCAGATATTCAAGGATGACCTCCCCGGAGTAACTGACAATATATTGATCGTCTCCGGTACCGCCGATCAGGGTATCAATACCCAGGCCGCCATCAAGGGTATCATTCCCTTCCAAACCAGTAATGACATTATTATAGTTATTGCCTACAATCAGATTCGCAATTAGATTTCCATAACCATCAATGCCTCGCCAGTTATACCAACTTCCATCCGGATTAGGATCCCCGATAACAATATACCCACCAACCTCCCTTGCAATCGAAACGACCTCTTGCCAGTTAATCAACTGCATATTTTCGACATCTGCCGATAAGGTATAACTCACACAGGTCTTTACCGTATCCACTCCCTGCGCTGACAATTCCTGCACAATATCTTGGGCTGCTGTAACCTCATACAAGTCGTTGCCGTACCCACCTTGCATGGTATCAATCCCGTCGCCCCCATAAAGGCTGTCATTCCCATCATTCCCCAACAACTGGTCATTATCATTCCCGCCATCGACCACATCGTTACCGTCACCACCCGTCAAGCTGTCCGACCCATCCAAACCCATGAGGACATCATTTCCGGCACCACCTTGCATGGTATCAATGCCAGCCCCACCATAAAGGCTGTCATCCCCATCATTCCCCATCAACTGATCGTTACCACTGCCGCCATCAACCACATCGTTTCCATCACCACCCGTCAGGCTGTCCGACCCATCCAAACCCATAAGGACATCATTTCCGGCACCGCCCAGCAGGGTGTTTGCTCCTGAGCCACCCTGGATATAATTGTCCAGCCTGTTTCCAACTCCGGTCAGAGCGCCGGAACCGGTCAGATACAGGCGCTCAATATTATTCCCAAGTGTATAGGACTCATAGGAATAAACCGTATCAACGCCTCCGCCCTCAAGCTCGTAAATATTGACCAAGTCGCCTTCATTTTCATTATAGGTATAACCTATGGAATACAGGTCATCACCATTACCGCCATAAACATCGATCACCGTGCTCTCAAGCAGCGACTGGTCATTAGTAACCAACAAATTCATTCGAAATGAATATGCATAACTCTGACTTGTACTTCCCTGAAACATGAAAACAACATCATTACCATCACCCGCATAAATAATGTCATAACTGTTCTGCGTCTCATCATGTGATGAAATGGTATCATCACCTTCCAGGCCGTAAATGATGTCGGAACCTACCGATCCCGTCAGACTGTCATTACCCACCGTTCCGTTGATCGTCATGATTGCACAAACTCCCCTGCCGCCCAGGCCATTCCAAAGTCAAAAAATACCCGACCGGCCGAACCGGACAGGGAAAACCCGCAGACTGGAGAAGAAACAGGAGAATCCGGAATTCATCCCTGAAAACAGCATCATCCATGATCTGAGGAAATAAGCGCATTAATTATAAGGGGTTGAAAATGT
>DASUIM010000219.1:0-1516 GCA_036279775.1 Fluviicoccus sp.
GCCTCGCAAATCTGTGAGGAAAAATTTCAGCGTGACGGGCGTGGTTGGCGAACCGGCGTGAAGCCGCTTGCCGAATCCACGGAGCGGATCAATACTGCGGGGATCATCCCCTTCACGCCAACGCGCCAGGACATCCCATGAGCAGCAACTGGAAACCCGCCGACTACGTTTTTGAAACCCGCCCGCGCGCGGCCGTGATCAAGGGCCGCAAGGCGCGCAACCGTCGGCCGCTGCTGCTGGCCCCGGTGCACCAGCCCGCCGAGGGCGAGCCGGAAGCGTTGACAGTGGTGGCCGGGAAGGTGGGTTTCGTGGTCGACCTGGCCGACGGCGAGGTGCTGCTGGCGCTGCCGAAGAGTCCCGGCGCCGCCCCCGCCGACCTCACCGCCCTGCAGCGCATTCCCCATCAGGTGCTGCGCATCAAGTGGAGCCAGTTCGAAAGCCAGTTTGATGTGGCCGGCTGAGGGCCCCTTCCATGGCCTGGCCGCCTGATGCGGCCGCGGCGGTCACGTAGCCCGGCGCGATGATCAGGATGTCGATCGGGTGACGGCGTTGCAGCACCGTTTCCAGGCTGCCCGGACGGATGCGCGCGACAGGCTCGGTGATCAGCGTCACGTTGCGGCGGTTGAAGACCGGGTAGTAATCATTGGCAAAGACGTAACGACGTTCGCGGCAACGTTCATCCGGCATCAGCCGCTCCCGCAGTCCGGCCTGGGGTATTTGCGCCCGCAGGTGCCATTTGCAGACTTCCTCCATCAAGCGCTCCTGCCAGGCCCCGGGCAGGCTTCCCGGCCTGGCCCTCAGGCGCTGCATCATCGCGGCCAGCGCCGGGCCCGGTCGCGGCGCCACCCGGAGCGGTGTGTGCTGGAATACCGTCAGGTGGCGCAGCCGGGGTGCGATGGCGGGAATCAGGCGTGTGCAGGGGAACAGGTCGCCGATGATGGCGGCCTGCCGTCCTTCCAGCGGGTACTGGGGGTCCCAGGCGGTGACGTGGATGATCCGCCCTTCAAAAAGATCCAGTCCGGGAATGTCCGGCAGGCTGGGCGGGTTGAGGGGGACAACGGCTGGCGAGGATTTGGCAGCAGGCATCTCGGACTCCGGCGTCGGGAACGGACGGAACCGAGTGTGGGCGCGGACGCGCTGCGGGAAAAGTGTCAGATGTCACGGTTGCCGCCGGGAGATGACCGGTGGCGATAACAGGCAGCGGGCAGGAAAAGAGGGGCGGGCGAGATAGGGGAAAGCCCCGCCCCTGACGAAACCTCTACGCTCAGTGCGGTACGGTCTTGATGAATTCCTGCAGGTGCTTGGTCACGACGATCGTGGCCGGTACCGAAACCAGGAAACCGAGGACCAAGGTCGCCACCATCGCGGTGCTGTCGGTGTAACCCATCGCCAGCGCGGCGGTCATTACCGAACCCGCCACCACCACAAAAACCAGGGCAAAGAGAATGGAAGCCAGACGCCAGTTCATGATGCAATCTCCACAGTAAAAATAAGGTCTTTGAGACAGTTATACACC
>DASUIM010000220.1:0-3235 GCA_036279775.1 Fluviicoccus sp.
TTATCATGGTGTCATTCCGGCAGACGGAGTTGGGAAATCATTGGGGCTTATGATAACAGCCGCCGCCCGCGCGCAACATTGACTTCGACGCAGGGCGGGGCCGTCAGTGCGGCGGGCTTATTCGTCCTTCATGCTGCATTCAGGGTTGGCGGGCTCCACCTTGCAGCGGACTTTCTTCAGCACCTTGATCATGCGCGGGTCGTAATAACCGTCCTTGGTCATCTGGATGCGGGCCTCGCGCATCATGGTCTTGTAGCGCTTTTCATCCTCCGGCGGCAGCGTCATCCAGTACTTCTCGGGAATGTCCTTTTCCAGCTTGTCGACATAGGCGAAAAGTTCGTCCAGGAAGCTGTCCATGAACTGCAGGGCCACCGCGCGCAGGCTCAGCATCTTCTGGTCGAGGTCGGGCAGTTTCTGCTTCAGGCGGTCGCGGTTGATCACCAGACTGCCGGTAATCTGCGCCAGCGGAAAGCGGTAGATTGCGCCCTTGGTGCCCAGGCCGCGATACAGCTCCATCGGCCGGAAGGCGATGGCGGGCGCGGCGATGATGTCGACCTGGCCGTTGTTGAACTTGCCCGCGAAGTTGGTGATGTCCGAGGCAACGGGCTGCGCACCCAGCTTCTGTACCATCTCGGCCTGTGACTTGTCCCAGTCGAGCACGGCCACTTTCTTCCCAGCCGCCCTCTCAATGGAGTTGATCTCGCGGTCACGAACCATGACATACAGCGCGCCCACCGGCAGCACGCCGACAATCTGGTACGGCTCGGTAATCGACAGCGGAATCAGTTTCGGGTCCAGCAGCGTTTTCAGCAGGATACGCATGTGTTCGTAAGACGGTACCGAGCCCACCGAGTCGATGGTGCCGATAAACGAATTGAACTGGCGTGCGCGCAGGGTGGAAATCCCGGCGGCGTCGCACTGCCCGGCCTTGAAGTTCTCGGCGGTAATCCGTTCGTCGGTGAAGACCTGGATTTCGGTAAAGACATTCCAGCGGCGGGCAATCAGCACCAGATCCTTGGCGCGGCTGTAAAGTTCGCCGTTCTTGCCCAGAATGTCGAACAGGCACACCGAAATGTGCAGCGGTTTTTCCAGGGGCGGCGGCAGGCCGCCTTCACCCGGTTTCAAGTCCTTGGCGATCGCCAGGATTTCCGAGCCGTGCGCGACGGTTGCGGGCAGGGTCGCCAACGGCAGCATCAGGGTCAGGGAGCAGAGCAGGGCGGACAGGTGCGTGGTCAGTCGCTGGAGCATGGCAGGAAACCTCGGCGCGGCTGTCTGCCGACAGGCGCGAATTGTTATTCTGGGATTCGACCCCTGAAAATAGCCCGCCGGACACCAGCCGTATATGGCCCAAATGACAAAAAGAAAGGGCGGATCGTGCAAGCGGTCCGCCCCGATATTTCCTGCGGCAAGGCTTACTCGTCGTTAAGCGAGCACTCGGCTTCGGTCGGATTCTGCTTGCAGCGCACTTTCTTCAGCAGCTTCATCATCTTCGGATCGTAATAGCCTTCCTTGGTCATCTGGATGCGCGCTTCGCGCATCATTTGCTTGAAGCCGTCTTCGTTGGCCTTGTCCAGCGGCAGCCAGTACTTGGCGGGAATATCCTTTTCCGTCTTTTCCAGCAGCTTGAAAATCTGGTCCAGCATCTGGTCCATGAACTGCCCGGCTATGCCGCGGAAGGTGGAGAGCTTGTCGTCCAGGTCCGGCAGCTTTTTCTTGATGCGGTCGCGGTTGATCACCAGGCTGGCGGTCATCTGCGCCAGCGGGAACTTGTAGATGCCGCCGTATTCTCCCAGGCCCCGATACAGCTCGAAGGGCCGGTAGGCCAGGGCGGGCATCACAATAATGTCTACCTGGCCGTTGTTGAATTTGCCGCCGATATTGGTGAGGTCGGCCGACACCGGCTGCGCGCCGATGCGCCGCACGATCTCGGTCTGGGTCTTGTCCCAATCCAGCACGGCAATTTTCTTGCCTGCCGCCTTTTCAATGGAATCAATGTGGCGGTTGTTGACGTGCACATAGGCGCCGCCAATCGGCATCACGCCCAGGATCTGATAGGGGCCGGTAATGGTCATCGGCGCGATTTTCGGGTCCAGCAGGGTATGCAGCAGCATCCTCATGCTGGCATAGTCGGGCACGCCGCCCACCGAGTCGATACTGCCCATGAAGGGGTTGAACTGGCGGGCGCGCAGGGTGGAGATACCTGCTGCATCGCACTGGCCGACCTTGAAGTTTTCGGCGGTCACGCGCTCGTCGGTGAAGACTTTCAGGTCGGCATAGACATTCCAGCGCTGGGCGATCAGCGCCAGATCCTTCGCCTGGCTGTAGAAATCGCCGTTCTTGCCCTGAAAGTCAAAGAAGCAGACGGTAACGTGCAGGGGTTTTTCCAATGGCGGCGGCAGTCCGTCTTCACCCGGTTTCAGGTCTTCGGCGGCGGAGAGGATTTCGGAAGCGGCCAGCGCCGGAGCGGCCGAAGCCAACAAGCAGCAGCAGGCCAATAGCTGACGTGAAAACCGTTTCAGGAAAGCACCCATGCATGGACTCCGTATGGCGCGGCTATACGGGAAACCGCGTCTTGATTATTGTTATGGCGGCAAGTTTTTCGAGTAAAAACTCTAACCGCTAATGCGGGCGATGGTAGGGCATGATTGTCGGAAAAACAAGCCGCTGGTCGGAGGGAGCCGGGTACGGCCATTGACTGTTGCGAAAACACGAACATTGCTCGATTTGAGCGGCATAACCGTCCCCTGCCGCCGTGGGGGCGCCAGGAGAGAACAGGCATGCAATACCGTCTGGAAGACATTGAAACCTTCCTGCAAGTCGCCGACACCGGCAGCATTACCCAGGCCGCCGAGCGCCTGTGCGTCAGCAAGTCGGTGATCAGCAAGCGTATCGTGCGGCTGGAAGGCATGCTGGGCATTGCCCTGCTGCACCGTTCCACGCGCGGCGTCACGCTTACCGATCGCGGCCAGGCCTTCAGCCAGCGCGCCCTGCGCATCATTGAAGACCTGAACCTGGCGGCGGATGAAGTCGCCGAGCATGGCATCGAACTGGTCGGGCAGATCCGCATCGCCGGACCGCTCAGCTTCGGCTCGCGCTATCTGGGCGAGTTGTTGTTTCCGTTCATGGCGCACCATCCGCGCCTGCAGGTGTCGCTGGATCTCGAAGACCGCACCGTCGACCTGGTGCGCGAAGGCTATGACCTTGGCATCCGCGTCACCCGTTCCCCGGCGCTGGA
>DASUIM010000221.1:0-1340 GCA_036279775.1 Fluviicoccus sp.
CCCCCCGCCCCCGGCTCCACCCGGATCTGCGTGCCAATCCGCTCCTTCAACTGCGCCACATGCGAGATCACCCCCACCAGCTTGCCGCTCTGCTGCAACCCGGACAGGGCGCTGAGGGCGGTATCCAGCGCGTCTTCATCCAGCGTGCCGAAGCCTTCGTCCAGAAACAGTGAGTCCACCCGGACGTTGCGGCTGGCCATGTGCGACAGGCCCAGCGCCAGCGCCAGGCTGACCAGGAAGCTTTCGCCGCCGGAAAGATTGCGGGTGGGGCGGATCTCCCCGGCCTGGTAGTTGTCCATCACGTTCAGTTCCAGCGGCTGGCTGTCGTCGCGCACCAGCAGATAGCGGTCGCTGAGTTTCTGCAGTTGCCGGTTGGCGTGGTGGATGAGGATGTCGAAAGTCAGGCCCTGGGCGAAGTTCCGGAATTTCTTGCCGTCGGCGGCGCCGATCAGTTCGTTGAGGCGGCCCCAGCGGGCCACGTCGCGCTGGCGGGTGGCGATGGCGTCCACCAGTGACTGGCGGCTTTGCCGCAGCTCGGCGTTGTCCTGCAACTGCTGCTGTATGGCTCCAATCGCCTGCTGCAGGGCGGTCAGGTTGTCCGTGGCCGTGGTCAGGGCGGCATTCAAGGCATCCGGCGGCAGTTCGGTCAGGGCACGGGCCTGTTCCGCCTGCAGCCGGACTTCGGTTTCACGCTGGCGGGTGTCCAGTTGCAGCTGGCGGCGGTTCAGGTCGTCGGCTTGAGCAGTCAGCACGCGGCGTTCCGCTTCCGGCAGGCAGGCGGCCAGATAGGCGGCCTCGTCAGCCAGCCCGGCGGCCGTCAGGCGTTGGCGGAAGGTGGCGTCAGCCGCGGCCAGCGCCGGTTCGCGTTGGCAGAGGATGGTGTCCAGCTCGCCCAGCCGGGTATGCAGGTCGCGGACAGCCTGTTCGGCCTGCTGCCGGGCCAGGTCGGCCTCACGGCAGCGGTTGTCGGCGGCCTTCAAGGCCTGATCCACCTCTTTCTCGGCCTGATCGGCGTCCCGGTCACCAAACAGGTCGCGGCGTTGCTGGCACAGCATCTCCGCTTCCGCTTGCAGGCGTTGGTGCTTGTCGGCGGCTTCGTGGCTTTGCGTTTGCAGGGTGGCCAGCGCGGTTTCGGCATGCTTCAGGCTTTCGTCTAGCACCGCGCGCTGCTGGGTCAGGCGCTGACTTTCAGCGGATTGCCGGAGATAGGTCTCGCTCTGCCGACGCAAGGCTTCCAGGGTGTCGGCAGGTTGCCCCAGACACTCCTCCCCTCGCCCGCATTCGGCCAGCAAAGCCCTCAGGCGATCCCGCTGAAGACTGACGGCATCCTGTTGTGAGGC
>DASUIM010000222.1:0-13115 GCA_036279775.1 Fluviicoccus sp.
GCTGCCGTCTCTTTCAAGCAAGGTAAACCTTGTTGATTAGTGACCCATGATGACCAGGGTAGAACCGTTCAGGTTCAGACCGAGGATCTGGATGTCACCGATGTCCTTGGCGGAAGAATCACCGACGCGGACGTTGTTCATAGCCAGGTCAGCACCGTTGGTGGCATCACCCATCTGCACAACCTGAACGATCAGGCCGTTATAGATGTTTTGAGCGGTAGCTTGCGTGGTAGCAAACTGGCCATCGATTGCAGTCTGTGCAGCACCCGGAGCGGCAGCATAGTTAGCAAAGCCAGCAGCGATAGCCATGTTGTCCTTGATCGTGGTGGTTTCACCAGCGGTGAAGGTGGTGGTGCTGACGCTACCAACATCAACATTGGCCTTCATGGTCAGGTTGCTGCCGCCGTTGTCCTTGATGGACAGGGAACCGACATGCAGGGAACCACCGGTGGTGACCACAGTGCCCAACGGAGTCGGGTTCAGCGTGCCGCCAGCATCGATCAGGTCCAGATTGTTGATGGTCAGGCCGCCCACAAAAGCGGTGTCCAACTTGATCATGGCGCCTTGAGCTTCGCTACCCAGCTGGATGCTGGTCACGCCAGCGCCCATCACCAGTTCCAGACCGCTCATGATCTTGATCGGGCTGGAGGTTGTGGTGCCGTCAACTTCAGCACCAGCCACAGAAGCACCGGCTTCAGTGAAGTTCACCGGAGCGGCATTACTGTTGGCAACATAGATGTCACCGGTCTTGATGCCCAGACGCGGGGTGGTGATCTTCACGTTCAGCATTGCACCGCCAGCGCCTGCGCCGTCGATGTCACCAACCATGTCGATGTCGATTTGAATCGGCTTGGAGCCGTCAGCCAGAACAACGGTCTTCTGAGGATCAGTGCCATCACCAATCACCAAAGCACCGGAGTTGGCGGTTGCATCAGTACCCAGAGTACCAAAACCGTCGTCATCATGAATCTTGACTTGGCTGATGGTCAGACCGGCAAAGTTGTCATCGTTGTTGGCATAGTAACCAGCCGAAGGATTGTCCACCAGATTCTGGGTGGCGGCGCTAACACCATAAGAAGTAGCAGTAGCAGCGGAAATCACGCCCGGCTTGACGATGATGGTGATACCGTCTTGACCGGTGGCAGCAGAAAGGGTTGCATCGTCAGCAGCTTCCAGAGCGTAGGCGCTGGAAACAACCGTCATTGCGGAAACAAGAGCGAGCTTTTGAAAAGCCTTCATTTGGAGTTCTCCTCGAGGGGTTTAATTCTAATTTTTTGTTACCGTTATTTTGCGGCAACGTGCTATTAGGCAGGAGAAAAGTATCACTCTTGTGAAGAGGGGACAACCCCCTGCCCGCATCTTTTTATGTCACCACCGACAAAAGGCAGCATTCCCCCGCCGAATGCGAACCAGCGCACAAAAAACGCAGCCTGGGCTGCGTTTTGAGTTAACCGAACTGCAACAATCGTCAAAGGTGACCGTCAATACGAACCCAGGCCGTTGCCAGGTTAAGCCCCACAATATTGAAGTTACCCATCTTTGGAGCACCGGCCGAGCCGATCGCCACATCCTTGAGGGTCAAATCAATGCCGCCACTGGCCGAGCCCAGTTGGATAACGTGCACCAGCAAGCCGGAGGTGCCGACATCAATACCGATATTCATATCCAGATTAGTGGATGCACCATTGTTATCCACGGCGATCGTCGGCAGCTGCAGGCTGCCTCCCGAGTTGGCGTCATACAAGGCATAACCGGTGGCGCTGATGCCATTGGCCATGGTACCCGTCAGACTGATCATGCTGCC
This sequence comes from Fluviicoccus sp., assembly GCA_036279775.1. Classification (GTDB taxonomy): domain Bacteria; phylum Pseudomonadota; class Gammaproteobacteria; order Pseudomonadales; family Moraxellaceae; genus Fluviicoccus. The sequence goes on from DASUIM010000222.1 coordinate 1,805, forward strand.
TTGCGCCTCGTAGCCCAATTGCATGTTTGCCGTAAAGGCACCTACATTCAGCGTCATGCCGTCGGTAATGACGCCAGACATGGAACTGACCGCCGCCGACATGCCGTTGCTTCTGGCCACATAGGTTTTACCCGTTTTCAGGGTAAACGCCGGCATATCCAGCCGAACGTTCAGCATGGGCTGGGACCCTGCTGTCGCACTGGCATCTCCGACCATATCCAAGGTGACATTGATAGCACTGCGGGCAGCCATGGTCAGTTCAAGCTGATTCCCCGCCACGCCAAGACCATGAACAATGGCGCCGGGCGTGCTTAACGCGCCATAACCGGTTTTATCGTGAAAAATAACCTGTTTTGCCTTGATGCCCAGATCTGTTCCGGCACCGGCACCGTCAAAGTCCGGCAATATCATGCGCAGCGTCAAGCCATCTTGCGCAGCCGTATCTGAAAGCGAGGAGTCATCCATCCCCTCAAGCGCGTACGCGGCAGTCGTTGGCAAGAAAGCCAATACCGACATCACCTTCATTTTTCCCGACCACCGGGAATCGTTTTTTGTTTTCATGATGACTGCCCTTAATGTCCGGAAATCCGAAGCACTTGATTGGGCATTTTCAGGCCAATCACATCCACATTGCCAATGGCGTCCGCTCCGGCAGACCCCAAGGTCAACCCTGCCAGGCTGACATCAATACCGTTGGTGGCATGCCCAAGCTGGGTAACCGCAATCTGCATGCCTGTCGGTACAAAATCAACATCGGCCACAAAGGTCAGGTCGGTTCCCCCACTGTCGCGCACCAATAAATCGGTGCGAATGGCACCGCCGGTTTGCGCCCCACCCGCATCGCTTAATTCAAACCCGGAAATTCCAAAACCGCCGGTAACGACAGAATTCCAATGCAACATCGACCCCTGGATCTCGTTACCCAGTTCGATATTGAAGGTGGTGGCGCCAAAAGTGATGATCATGTCGCTGAGAATGGGAGCAGATGCCGTTGCCGACAAGGATTGCATCCCCGTCAATGTTCCGGCGGCATCGGTATCAGCAACATAAATGTCGCCGGTATGCATGGTCAGCCCCGGAATCGTGATATTGGTACGCAATACAGCCGGTGTGCCGGCGGTTGCTCCGTTGCCGTCACCGGTCGCATCAATCTGCATCACGATTTCGCCGGAGAACGCCAAGGAAGTCTTGTTGCGCCCCAGTGCGGTAAAATAGGGATCGCCAAAAATCAGGGCGCCTGAATCGGCGTCGGTGTCGTGCATGACGAGGGAAAACTGCATCAGGGTCGGCGCTGCAATACCGATCGTCACACCATCCTGAGCGGTAGATGCGGACAAGCTCTCATCCGAGATACTTTCAAGGGCGCAGGCAACACCGCTCGCCAGCATGGCGAGAACAGCAGTCAGGCTGCGCATTTGCAGGTAGGACATGATTTTCCCCAAGGTGCATTGTCTTGTTTTATTCGATGCGTATTCGTACACCCGCCAACATTCTTTCATAGTGCCCCGCTGCTGACAAGCCAGCGCTTCCGGGTTTGTTGTATACTTTGGTGTCACCCCTTGGTGCGACTGCTGATTCCGCATGATTTCCGGCGACTCCCCGCTTCCGATTCCCTTGTCACCCGGCCAGTTTGACAAACTGATGGGTATCGCTGATTTTTGGCCCGCGCGAGTGCAGTCCGGAAAGGAGATGATCGCAGGCATCCTGCCCCGCTGGCTGATGATCTGCACCACTCCCCGCCACTTCAAATTGCTTCGGCGCCAATCTGACGGCACCTACTTCGCGACGGAAAGGCATGCGGATGTTCTCGAGACCCTGATCGACTATCTGTCCGTCATGACGCATAACGCCTCGTCTTCGGGCTTTTCCGGGGGCGTGATCGGTTGGAAGTCCTATGATTTCCATGCCGGACGGACTCACCCAAAACCGGGCCCGGATTTTCCGGTAGCGTTTTTCGGCGGCTATGACTGCTACTTCAGCCGTGATGAGCAAGCAATATGCCTGCATGTTCCGGATCCGGATATTGGTGCACAAATTCTCCAGCATCCCGGCCTTCAGGAAGACCCGGCGCCGTTTTTGCTGACAGAGGCTTTTCATGCCCACAGTTCCTTTGAAGACTATCGGCGCGCCTTCGAATCCATCCAGCAGTACCTGCATGCCGGAGACTGCTATCAGGTCAATCTGGCGCAGCAGTTTACCGCGCCTTGCGCCGGTTCAAGTTACGAGGCATTCAATCACCTGATGCGTCGGACAGAACCGCCGCACGCGGCCTACTTCGGCACTTCGTTTGGCGACATCATTTCCCTGTCGCCCGAGCTGTTTTTCCGTTTTGAAGACCGGCAGGTTATTTCATGCCCGATCAAGGGGACCCGCCCCCGGGGGCGCAGTCACCATGAAGATGAAGCCCTGCACCGCGATCTTTCCACCCACCCCAAAGACCGCGCCGAAAACCTGATGATTGTGGATTTGCTGCGTAACGACATGGGCAAGTTGGCCGAAACCGGTTCGGTGACTGTAGAGGCGCTTTTCGAGATCCATACCTTTCCCAATATTCACCACATGATCAGCCGGATCAGCGCACGCCTCGCGCCCGGTGTCCACCCTTTGCGATTACTGTTCGACGCTTTCCCCGGAGGATCCATCACCGGTGCGCCCAAAGTCAGGGCCATGGAAATCATTGCGGAACTGGAGGATTTCAAGCGCTCCATTTATTGCGGCAGTATCGGCTGGATGACTCCCGATGGGCGCGGTGAGTGGAACATTGCCATTCGCACGCTGTTACGGGTGGATGACACCGCTTATGCCTGGGCAGGCGGCGGCATCGTGGCTGACTCTGTCTGTGAGGATGAATATCAGGAGTGCTTCAATAAAATCGGCCCTCTGCTGGCGTCGCTGGAAGGCCGGTTTCTTCATCCGTGACAAGACATTGCGTCCGCCATCAGGCGGGCTTCAAGGGATCTGGCGCAGCGACCCGCTGCGGATCTGGGCCTTCAATTCTTCGTAGGTCTTGGTCACCGGGAATTGCGGGAACTCGCGAATGACGTTCTCGGGAGCGTCAAACAGGATACCCTTTTCCGCTTCACCCAGCATTGCCGTATCGTTGTAGGAGTCACCGGCCGCAATAACCCGGTATTTCAGGCCATGCAATGCCTTGACGGCCTCACGCTTCTGGTCAGGCTGACGCAACACGTAGTTGGTAATCATGCCGGTGCTGTCGGTTTCCAGCTTGTGGCAGAAGATGGTCGGACGGCCCAACTGCTTCATCAACGGATCGGCAAATTCGTAAAACGTGTCCGACAGGATGATCAGCTGGAAATGCTCACGCACCCAAGCCACAAATTCAGCCGCGCCGGGCAGTGGGCCCATGTCCGCGATCACGGCCTGAATATCCGGCAGGCCCAGCTTGTGTTCGCGGAGGATATTCAGGCGCTGGCGCATCAGCACATCATAATCGGGAATATCGCGGGTCGTGGCTTCGAGTTCCTTGATGCCGGTCTTTTTGGCAAAATTGATCCAGATTTCCGGCACCAGAACGCCTTCCAGATCCAGACATACGATTTCCATAGCCACTCCGATAATTGGGTTGAAAAACAGGCGCGAACTCTACCGCCTTCATTCAGGCGACGCAATCCGCACACCGGCAATCTCAATGCAGCTTGCGCGACACTCCGGTAGCCGTCGCGGCCGCCGCATCATCATCAATATCACTCAGGTCAACCTGTTGGCGGAACATCTGGCCAACCATCTGCAAGCCTGCGGCGATCATGGACTTACCCAGGTTACCGGCCTGACCGGCCAGCAACTCACGCGCTTCACCGGAGAAGCGGATGGAAACCAGCGGCTCTCCTGACCCGTGCGTGGAGTCGGATCGCCTGAGGACAATGTCCCCGTCCGGCAACTCCACAACTTCCAGCAACTCGGGTGAAGCGTCTCTACTCATGATTACCACCTCGTCAACGCGGTGAAAATTACTCTTCACCTTTGGGCATCTTGCCCTTGACCACCTGCCAGTGCCCGTTGCGGAAAAAGGCCTGCCATCCGGAAGGCTTGCCGTTGTCCTCGGTCGTTACGTACTGTTCCTTCGATTTACGGCTGAAGCGCAGTTGCGCGGGATTGCCGTAATCATCGGAAACGGGAGCCTGCAGCAGATAATGGTATTTCGGGTCCAACCGGTCCGCGACACTTTGCAGCTCCGCCACGGTCGGAGCCCGGGTTTCACGATGCTTGGGGAACTGGCTGGCCGCCAGGAACAGCCCCGCCGCGCCATCCCGCAGGACAAAATAATCATCCGTTTTCACACACCGCAATTCTTTCATCGGAATGGGGTCGGACTTGGGGGGGGCGGCTTCGCCGTTCTTGAGCACCTTGCGGGTGTTGGTGCAACTGGTACACGCGAAATACTGGCCGAAACGGCCACTCTTCAGCTCCATGCGGCCATTACACTTATCGCACTCAATAGTGGGGCCTTCATAGCCCTTCAAGCGGTATTGCCCTTCCTCCAGCGTAAAACCTCCGCAGTCGGGATTGTTGCCGCACACATGCAGCTTGCGGCCGCTGTCCACCAGATAGGAGTCCATGGCGGTACCGCATTTCGGACAGCGTTTCTTGGCGCGCAGCTCGTTGGTTTCACCTTCCTCATCGTTGTCCGCCAACGCCAGATGCTCGACTGGCACCAGATTGATGGTGCCCTTGCAGCGCTCCTTGGGCGGCAAGGCGTAGCCGGAACATCCCAAGAAAACGCCGGTGCTGGCTGTGCGTATCTGCATTTCCCGGCCACATTGCTGGCAGGGCAAGCCGATGGTCACCGGCAGATTGCGACGCATGCCGGTATCACCGGCGGCTTGCTGCAAGCGCTGGCTGAAGCCCGCGTAGAAGGTATTCAGCACCTGCTTCCAGTTGCTTTCGCCTTCCGCCACCTTGTCGAGGTCTTCCTCAAGGTGTGCGGTGAAGTCGTAATCCATCAGGTCATGGAAGCTTTCCAGCAGACGGTCGGTGACGATGTCACCCATTTTTTCCGCATAGAACCGCTTGTTTTCCAGTTTGACGTAACCGCGATCCTGAATGGTTGAAATAATGGATGCATACGTCGAGGGGCGGCCGATACCGCGCTTTTCCAGTTCGCGAACCAGCGTTGCTTCCGTGAACCGGGGCGGCGCCTTGGTGAAGTGCTGGGTTGGCAGCAATTCGATCAGGGTCAGCACTTCGCCGACTTTGACATCGGGCAGCACGATGTCCTCGTTGTCCTTCTGCACCGGCGACAATACTTTGGTAAAGCCGTCGAAGGTCAGGATCCTGCCTTTGGTGCGCAGTTCGTAATCACCGGAGTTGACCGTCAACGTGGTGCTCATGTATTCGGCATCGGGCATCTGGCAAGCCACGAATTGCCGCCAGATCAGATCATAAAGACGCTCGGCATCGCGCTCCAGCCCGGCAATGCTGCCGGGGCGGGTGTGAACATCGGAAGGACGAATCGCTTCGTGGGCTTCCTGCGCCCCGGACTTGCTGGCATAGACATTGGGTTTGGCCAGCAGGTAATTGTTCCCGAAAGTCTTGTCGATAAAGGTGCGGACCGAGGCTACGGCATCCTGGCTCAGATTAGTCGAATCCGTACGCATGTAGGTGATGTGACCGGCTTCATACAGACGCTGGGCCAAGGTCATCGTCTTTTTCACCGAGAAGCCGAGGCGGGTGCTGGCGGCCTGCTGCAGGGTCGACGTGATAAAAGGCGCGGGCGGACGGGTGCGGGTCGGCTTGTCTTCACGCTTGCCCACCTTCAGCGGCGCAGCTTCCAGTTCCGCCTTGGCTTTCATCGCCTCCTTTTCATTGCGGGGGCGGAACGCCTGGTCCTGATAACGCGCGACCTGCAAACGGAGATTCTCGGCAAGCTGTGTGCGGGTATTGGCGTGAATTTCCCAGTATTCTTCAGGAACAAAGGCGCGGATATCACGCTCTTTTTCCACAACCAGCCGCACCGCAACCGATTGGACGCGGCCAGCGGACAATCCACGGGCGATCTTTTCCCAGAGCAACGGCGAAACCATATAGCCGACAACACGATCCAGAAAGCGCCGCGCCTGCTGGGCATTGACCCGGTCCATGTTCAACTGACTGGGGCGCTGGAAAGCCGCCGTAATTGCCGATTTGGTAATTTCGTTGAAAACCACGCGCTGGTAGCGCGCCGGGCTGCCGCCGATCACTTCCCGCAGGTGCCAGGCAATGGCCTCCCCTTCGCGGTCCAAGTCGGTTGCGAGATAGATGGTTTCCACACCACTGGCCAGCGACTTGAGTTCGGCTATCACCTTTTCCTTGCCTGGCAGAATCTGGTAGTGAGCGTCCCAATCGTGTTCGGGGTCCACGCCCATTCGGGAAATCAGTGCGCTGCGCGCTTTCTCTGCCTTGGCTGCCGGATCCTTGGCCTTGGTGCGTACAGCGGGCTCCTTTTCTTCCTTGGCTCCGCCGCTGACTGGCAAATCGCGCACATGGCCTATGCTGGATTTGACGATGAAATCCTTCCCGAGATATTTGTTGATCGTTTTTGCTTTGGCGGGCGATTCAACGATTACCAGTGCTTTAGCCATAAGGTTCCGGAAATGAAATAAATGAAAGTTCGGGATGCGCGGGAAGGCGCAAAGTCGGCATATATAAAAGGAAGACACGCCGGGGTCAAGCAAGCATACAAGAAGTCATCGGTCAAATAAGCGCAATTCGTGTTGCCCGATGATGATTTCAGGTTGTTTATCCGCCAAATGCGTGCGTCAGTTTTTGGACGCCAACGCCTGCAGCAGAGCCTTGATCTCGTCCAGCACGTCTTCCGCCGCTTCTTCCTGCCAATAAAAACTGACAGCATTCGCTTGCGCTTCGATAGCCAGCAGCAAATCCGCCGCCGCAGGCAACTCCAAACCGGCCAAACGGTCAAGACCGGGCGAAACAGTTCTTAACCGGCCATCAATCCGTTCTGCCCGCCAGTAAGGCATCAAGGCTGACGGAATGATCAGCGTGTAACATGCCACCATGCGCGGATGATCCTGCTTCAACCAGGATGGCGCGGAAACCAGTCGTGGCTGCAAGCCGCGCTTCCGCGCCGACTCCCGCAGATGCATCAGCGACGCCTCGCGGGCGCTGGGCCGCATCATCATGAACTGGCCCAGCATGAATATACCAATGGCAAGCAGTACCCAGGCCAGTTGGCTCATGCTTCGTGACTGCTGTAAAAAACATTTTTCATGCGGGTCAACTGGGTATCCAGCGATTTGGCGACATCGGCGGAAATAGTAAAGAAACTGAGTAGCGCCTTGGAGTTGGCATCCCCCTCATAGGCCGTCATCAACCGCTGCCAGAACGCCTGATTCACCTGTTGCAACTCCTGGTGCTCCTTCACAACGCCACGCAAGTCCCAGTCCGGCTCACCGCCTTCGCGCCAATTCAGATATTGCTTCATCAAGTAAAGCGAGGCGAGGCGCAGAACCTGTTCTTCGCGACTGGCAAACGGCAAATGGGTACGGGCATTCGGCTTCAGCTCCTTGAAGACCGGACAGGCGCTGGTCGCCATGATCAGTCCGACCAGTGAGCGCACGCCCTCCTCCACCGCCGCACGCTTGCCATACTCGCGATCCGGTGCGTTGACCTGAATGTTGGCTTTCAGATTGGCCGGTATTTTCTGGAAGCTGCTGACGACGCGATCCAGATCCAGTGCCGCCGGGCAATGGCTGTAAACCGCCGCATCAAGCGTACAGTTCGGGCAACGACGATGTTCCAGCCGGGTCCAGGCCGGCGATGATACCGGGACGCGGGAAACGTCAAAACCGCGATCAAGATCAACCACAAAGGCCAGATCCCGGCCATCATCCAGGGAAAAACGATAATCAATTTGCATGGCTAACTCCGCCTGAACATATTACGGAGCCTCTTGCCCCTCTCGACAGGCCGTCCCCGCGCACGAAATTCAGCCTTTCCTGCGCAGGGGAATTCCTAGGCGCCTGTAAAAAAGACATTCTTCATTTTGGTAATCTGGCTTTGCAGCGACGACGATACGCTGGAGGACATCGTGAAGAAACTGAGCAATGCCTTCGAGTTGGCGTCGCTCTGGAACTCGGTCATGATGCGCTGCCAGAAGGCATGATTAACCATCTGCAATTGCTCACTCGACTTTATCAAGCCTTTCAACTCCCAATCCGGCTCGCCGCCTTCACGCCACACCAGATACTGCTTCATCAGGTACAGGGAAACCGAGCGCAGGATGTATTCCTCCTGGCGTGCAAAAGGCAGGTGATGGCGGGCATTGGGCTTGAGGGTGCCGAAAACGGGACAGGCGCTGGTGGCCATGACCAAGCCCATCAGCGCGCGCGCGCCCTCTTCCAGCGTCACCCGCTTCACATATTCACGCTCCGGGGTAATCACGCGGACATTCACCTTGGTGGATGCCAAGGTGCCGTGGAAATCCCGGATGACACCATCAAGATCCACGGCGGCCGGACAATTCGAATGATCCGCAGATGACAGCGGGCAATTCTGGCATTTATTGTTATCCAGCTTGGTCCAGGCAGGCGCAGCTCTGGCCTTGCTGCGGTCATACAACCGGTCAAGGTTGACCTCGTGGGACATTTCCCGACCGTCATCAAACGAAAATTGATAGGTAATGATCATTGGTTTTAATTCCCTGGTTTTCTATCGGCAACCGGATCTGCATCCGCTGGCCGTCTTCTTCAATCCGCGGAGCGGGCCGTCACGACAACCCCGTCTCCTGAACGGACCCACACCGCTTCCGTTGCCCTGGAAACAACAATGGCATTTTGGCCGAGATAGACCTTGCCGTCTTCTTGTCTGCGCACCGAGGCCAGCATTTCCAGAAAGCCCTTGTCCTTGCATCCCGTAAGCGGGTCTATCGAAGGGATGACACAGCGCGAACATGGCTTAACCAAGGCAAGCTCTGTTCCATTTATCTGCAAATTCGACCAGTCATCTTCAGCAAATGCCTGTTTTGCGCCGCCGATCACAATATTGGGCCGAAATCGCAACCAGTCAACCGGTTTACCCCACAAATTCGACAAGGCGTCCATTCCGGCGGTTGAAGTGACCAGCAACGGAAATCCGTCAGAAAATGACGTGAAGTGTCCGCTTCCGGCCCAGTCGGGGTCAACCGGGCGGCAAGCATGCTCGGGAAAGAAAACCAGCCGCAGCGGCTTGTCCAGAAAACGCGAAAACCATTGATCGGCCTCACGACTGACGGTGATCGCCCGCACCCGATCCCCCCAGACGGTAACTTCCACCGCTTCCGGGGTGGCGAAAGCCGCTGACAGTAACGGCATATCCGGTGCGGACACTTGCAATATCCCGTTTTCCACCGCTACCCGCAGCAGCGCCATGCGCGCTATCTGCCGCTGGGTTACAAACACCCCCTGCTGATCAACCAGCATCCAGCGCCGGTCCCACTCCAACCCCCAAGGCGTTAACCGGGCGGCATTCACCAGGATCCCGGCGGCGGACTTCAGGGGATAAATCGCCAGACCGGCCACATGAAGGTTCATGATCAACTCACTTTCAGGTCACAAAATGCAGAACGCCCCGACAAGCGGGGCGTTCTGCACGGTACACGGCGGTCAATTACACCAGCTTTTCCAGTTGCGGCACGATGTCGAAGAGATCACCGACAATGCCGTAGTCAGCCACCGAGAAGATCGGGGCTTCTTCATCCTTGTTGATCGCAACAATCACCTTGGAGTCCTTCATACCGGCCAGGTGCTGGATGGCCCCGGAGATACCGACGGCGACATACAGTTGCGGGGCAACGATCTTGCCGGTTTGACCGACCTGCATGTCGTTCGGCACGAAACCGGCGTCGACAGCGGCGCGGGAAGCACCGACAGCGGCGCCCAGCTTGTCAGCCAGGCTGTAGAGGATCTTGAAGTTGTCGCCGTTGCCCATGCCGCGGCCGCCGGAAACAACAATCTTGGCGGCGGTCAGTTCAGGACGGTCGGACTTGGCCAGCTCTTCGCTGACGAACTTGGACGTACCGGCATCGGTCGCGGAACCCACGGCTTCCACGGCAGCAGAACCACCGGTAGCGGCAACGGCGTCAAAGCCGGTGGCGCGAACGGTGATGACCTTGATGCTGTCGGAAGACTGCACGGTGGCGATGGCGTTACCAGCGTAGATGGGGCGCTCGAAGGTATCGGCGCTGACCACCTTGGTGATTTCGGAAATCTGACCGACATCCAGCAGCGCCGCGACGCGCGGGGCGAAGTTCTTCCCGGTGGTGGTGGCGGCAGCCAGGATGTGGCTGTAGCCTTTGCCCAGTTCGGCAACCAGCAGGCTGACGTTCTCAGCCAGTTGGTTGGCGTAGGCGGCGTTGTCGGCAACCAGCACCTTGCTGACGCCGGCAATCTGGGCGGCGGCTTGGGCGGCGGCCTGGCAGTTCGAGCCGGCAACCAGCACGTGCACATCGCCGCCAATGGCCTTGGCTGCGGCAACGGTGTTGAGGGTAGCGCCCTTCAAGGAGGCGTTATCGTGTTCAGCGTAAACCAGGACTGCCATGATTAGATCACCTTCGCTTCGTTCTTGAGCTTGGCCACGAGTTCTTCAACGGTCTTGACCTTGATGCCGGCGGAACGCTCGGCGGGCGGCTCGACCTTAAGGGTCTTGATTCGCGGCGTGACATCCACGCCGAAGTCAGCCGGAGTCTTGACTTCCAGCGGCTTCTTCTTTGCCTTCATGATGTTCGGCAGGGCGGCGTAGCGCGGCTCGTTCAGGCGCAGGTCGGTGGTGACCACGGCAGGGAGGTTCAGCTCAACGGTCTGGGCGCCGCCGTCGATTTCACGGGTCACCACGGCCTTGCCGCCTTCCACCTTCAGCACGGCGGCGAAGGTGCCCTGGGCGTAACCGGCCAGCGCAGCCAGCATCTGGCCGGTCTGGTTGTTGTCACCATCGATGGCCTGCTTGCCAAGGATCACCAACTGGGGCTGCTCGGCGTCGCAGATCTTCTTCAGCAGCTTGGCCACGGCCAGCGGCTGAACTTCGTCAGCGGTCTCGACCAGAATGCCCCGGTCCGCGCCCAGCGCCATGGCGGTGCGGATCTGTTCCTGGGCTTCTTTCGGGCCCACGGACACCACGACGATCTCGGTGACGATGCCTTTTTCTTTCAGGCGGACCGCTTCTTCAACGGCAATTTCGCAGAACGGGTTGATGGCCATTTTGACGTTGGCGAGCTCAACACCGGTCTTGTCCGCCTTGACGCGAACTTTCACGTTGTAGTCTACAACGCGCTTGACAGCAACAAGAGCCTTCATGGAATCCTCGGATGGTGACGATTTATCAG
>DASUIM010000223.1:0-3949 GCA_036279775.1 Fluviicoccus sp.
GCCGGGTGAGTTGCCTGTGAAATGAGCGGACGGGAGGCCGACAGGAAATGCTTGGCCTCCCTCACGGACGCGCTTATCCTACGCACCCCGCAAACCATCCCCGCCGAGCCCCGCCATGCACCGCCCCGAACTGATCGACACTGCGCCCATTCCCAACGGCGGCGAACTGCGCCTGTTCCGCGAAGGTCCGCATTTCGCCATCAAGATTGCCGGCGGCGGCGAGCTGATGCATTCACGCACGCACGGTTCGGAAGACAAGCTGGCCGAGATCACCTGCACCCGCGTCGCCTCGCGTCCGCAACCGCGCGTGCTGATCGGCGGGCTGGGTATGGGCTTTACCCTGGCCGCCGCCTTGAAACACCTAGGCCCGACGGCCGAGGTGGTGGTGGCCGAACTGGTGCCGGGCGTGGTGGAATGGAATCGCGGGCCGCTGGGCGAACATGCCGGAAACCCGTTGCTGGACCCGCGCGCCAAGGTGCATGTGGGTGATGTGGCCGGGGTGCTGAAGGCGGAAAAGGAGGCCTTCGATGCCATCCTGCTGGACGTGGACAACGGTCCGCAGGGATTGACGCACAAGAGCAATGACTGGCTGTATTCCCCGGCCGGGCTGGATGCGTCCATGGCGGCGCTGCGTTCCGGCGGGGTGCTGGCGATCTGGTCGGCGGGACCGGACCCGATGTTCACCATCCGCCTGAAGAAGGCGAAATTCCTGGTGGAGGAAGTGCCGGTGCGTGCGCACGGCAACAAGGGCGCACGGCATCTGATCTGGCTGGCGAAGAAGCGCTGAGACCATTCAGGCCCCGGCTTTTTTGGGGCTGTCCTTGTAAAGCACCTGCCATTGCCAGGAAAGCTGCCGTTTCCAGCCGGGGACGTTCTTTTCAATCACGCCCAGGAACTCCTTGGCGCTGCTGACCGTGGAAAGATGGCTTCCCAGCAAGCCTTCACAGGGAATGCCGATGCAACGGCCATCCTGCAAATGGCATTGAATCTGCCCGATCCGGCTGGCCAGGTTCAGTTGTACGATATCGCGGAATTCGTAAGCCTTGTATTCGGCGCTGTCCAACGCGCGAAAACCGATACCTTCGCGGTCGCAGACCACAACCGGTAGTTGGCGGTATTTGAGACTGTATCCGAATCCCAGCAGAAACCGGAAGAAGGCACGGAGCAGCCAAAGCGAGCACACCACGGCTCCGCCAAGCACCAGCAGGTTCCAGAAAAGGTGTCCCTTGCTGATCAACAACAGCATGGCAATGACAAGCAGCAGCCCCAGCAGCCCGATCATGGCCATGTTGGCCAGAACCATCGTGACGAACGAGGAGAACGGGGCATACAGTTCGATGATCAGCGGGTTATCCGATTCGTCCCCGGCATGGGCGAGATGCCATTTCCGCCAGACGGGAATGACAAAGGTATCCGTGAGCAGGTAGAGCAGGATGGAGCCGTAGATCACCACCAGCGTCTTGTCCAGCCATCGCAAGCCCTGCATCCGCTTCACCCGGTCTTCCAGAGGCTCGATTTCACGATGGTCAATGGCAACGGTCCAGACTTCTTGTTCCAGGCCGAAGAACAGGAGGGTATCTTCCAGGCGCCAGCCAATCCTGACCGACCGGCCAATACTGCTTCGCAGTGCCTTTTCGGTCTCACCGCCGCAAGACAGGGAAAACTTCAGGCGCTTGATCGTATCGTCCAGTTCCAGCGTGAAATGGTGCGGCCCCCGACCTTGCGAGCACGGGCCGGTGCTGACCAGCACACCCTCCTGGTATTCCAGTGTTTCCCGTGTGGGCGGCTCCCGGGTCAGAGTACCCAGGCTTTGCAGCATGAACAGGGTGAGGATGCAGGAGAGCAGCAGGTTTATCAGGTATTTCATGTGAAGTCCGTGTCAGGTTCCCGGCATCTGATCTGGCTGGCGAAAAAGCGCTGAAGCCTAGCGCTGCAACCTTGCCCGCAGCCGCCCCAGCAGGCCGTTACGACGTTCCGGCTCCTCTGGCGTCACCGCGTCTTCCTGCTTTCCCAGCTCCGAGTCATAACGCAGGGCCGAGACTCCCTGCGCACGGGCGATAAGGGCCGGAGTCTCCAGCCCTTTCAGATAGTGGTCAAAGAAAGCCGCGCTGTAATCCACAATCTGCGGCTGCGCCAGCTCGCCGCGATCCGACCAGGCGAAGTGGGTGGCTCCTTCAAATTCCACATAATACTTCGGGGCCGGGCTTTGTGCGTAAGCGCCGCTGTTCTTGCGGATAGACGGCGTGATGCCCGGGTCACGGGTGCCGCCCTGATACATCACCGGCACACTCAACCCGGCCAGTGATTGCTTGAGGATAAAGGGCTGGGCATAGGGCGAAAGCGCCAGCACCGCTTTCACCCCGTCCAGTTTCCACGACGGCCACGCCCCCGACAGCGCCAGCACCGTATACCCGCCCAGCGAATGCCCGGCCAGCCCCAGCCGCGACCAGTCCAGCCGGTCCCGGTAGCGGGAGTCCTGCTTCATGGCGGCAATCAGGTGACGGATGTCATCGGCGCGGTCGCGGTAGCTGGCGTCATTCCACGATTCCGGTTTGCGGAGCGGGGACGTCGGGCGGTCGCGCATGCGCGATTCGCCGCCATTGCACACCGCATCGTGGTGGTTGGCGGCGAAAACCCAGTAACCCCGGGCAGCCAGGGCTTTCATCAGGAAGGTGGACTGGGTGGCGCAGCCGTGGAAGCCGTGCGAGAACACGATGACCGGCTGGCGCCCGGAGGAGGCGGCGGGAGGCCAGACTTCAGCCTTGAGGTCGCCCAGCATCAGGCTTTCCGCCTGGGCCTGAACCGACAGGCCAAAAAGGGCGGTCTGCAAGAGCATCAGGGGTGGACGCATGGCGATGGATACCTTGGGAGCAATGCTCCGGATTTATCGTCCGCTGGCGGCGGGATGTCAATGCACCGGCTGCCGGGATGAACGGATTGCCTGCCTGACGGTTTCCTGTCATATATCGGGGTAGTCCCTTCCGTCCGATAACCTTCATGAAAAAGCCCGACGACGACTGCCCTTTCAATCCCCGAAACTACCTGCGCCGCCCGGATCCGGGTTTCTGGCTGGATTTGCTGACGCCCATGCCCTTGGCCACCGATCACGAACGATTTCGTCGCGAACGGCTGGCGCGCTATTCGTTGGGAGCGGCCCTGGCCCTCTCCGCATTTTATGTGCTGCTGACGCTGTTGAGTCCTTTGGCCCATGGCGGCGATGCGCTGGTTTACCTGAACCTGGGAGCCATGATTTGTTATGGCATGGGCATGTGGGCCGCCTCGCTGGGGGCGCATGGTCTGGCACGGTTATGGCTGATGGTGACGCTGGAGGCGCAAGTCGGGGTGGTGGTCTGGATTACCGGCAATGAGCTGGGTGTCGGCATGTATGCGCTGCTGGCCGCCGTGCTGGCGCGGACCCTGTATTCACAGAAGGAGACCGTGCCGCGTTTCATCTTCATCGCAGGGGGGATGCTGATCCTGCTTGGCAGCATGGCGGTGTCAGGTCAGGCCATGCTGCCGCTGGAAATTGTCCCGGGCTGGATGTTGTCCGCGATGCGCATCATCAATGCCATGATCGTGCTTGAAGCCATTGTCATCATCCTGGCGGTGTTCCAGAAGGAAGTGCTGCGCAGCGAGGAAAACCTGACCCTGGAGCGCGAGCGTTCCGACCGCCTGCTGCACGCGGTGCTGCCGACCAAGATTGCCGGGGAATTGCGCCAGCGCGACCGCATGATCGCCGACCACCATCCCGAGGTGACGGTGCTGTTCGCCGATATTGCCGGCTTTACGCCATGGGCATCGCAGCATGATCCGGAGGTGGTGGTCAGCCTGCTGGAAAAGATCTTCACCCGCTTCGACCGGCAGGTGCGGGCGGCGGGGGCGGAGAAGATCAAGACCATCGGCGATGCCTACATGGTCATTTCCGGCGCGCCCGACCCGCGTCACGACC
>DASUIM010000224.1:0-1812 GCA_036279775.1 Fluviicoccus sp.
CACGCCCAGGTCGATGGCGTTGAGGTCACGGTAGTGGGTGGCGATGCGGGCGAAGGGGGTGCGGACGCCGTCGACGATGGCGACGCGGCCGTGCTTGCCGGTGTAGGGGATAGCGGGGGTCATACGGGTCGTCCTCGGGCGGGATGCCAATTTGTTGGACGATCGTATGGCGAGTGGGGTGGAGTGGCTATGGCCGGGGTGACGGGGCGGGAAGGGGGATTGGGTCAATCCCCCGCCGGGACTTACACCCCCGACCGGATCAGATGATCAAACGCTCCCAGCGCCGCATTTGACCCCGCACCCATGGCGATGATGATCTGCTTGTAAGGCGCGGTGGTCACATCGCCCGCCGCGAACACCCCCGGCAGTGAGGTCTGGCCGCGCGCATCCACCTCGATCTCGCCGCGCGGGGTCAGCGCCAGCGTACCCTTCAGCCAGTCGGAATTGGGCAGCAGGCCGATCTGTACGAACACGCCCGCCACTTCCAGCTTGTGGCTTTCGTTGGTGATGCGGTCGGTGTAGCTGAGGCCGGTCATCTTCTGGCCGTCGCCATGCACTTCCGTGGTCAGCGCCGACACCACAACGGTGACGTTCGGCAGGCTGCGCAGCTTGGTCTGCAGCACCGCATCGGCACGTAATTGGCTGTCGAATTCAATCAGCGTCACGTGTTCCACGATGCCCGCCAGATCAATCGCCGCTTCCACCCCGGAATTGCCGCCGCCGATCACCGCCACGCGCTTGCCCTTGAACAGCGGGCCGTCGCAGTGCGGGCAATAGGCGACGCCGCGGCCGCGGTATTCCTTCTCGCCCGGCACGTTCATTTCGCGCCAGCGCGCGCCGGTGGCGATCAGCACGGTCTTGCCGCGCAGCGTGGCGCCGTTGGCCAGTTCCACCTCCACCAGGTCGCCGCCGGTCAGTTTCACGGCGCGCTGGGTGTTCATGATGTCGACGTCATAGCTCTTGACGTGTTCCTCCAGCGCCGCCGCCAGTTTCGGCCCCTGGGTTTCCTTCACCGAGATGAAGTTCTCGATGCCCATGGTGTCCATCACCTGGCCGCCGAAGCGCTCGGCCACGACGCCGGTGCGGATACCCTTGCGGGCGGCGTAGATGGCTGCCGCCGCGCCCGCCGGGCCGCCGCCGACGATCAGCATGTCGTACGGCTCTTTTTCGCTCAGTTGCTTCGCCGCCCGCGCTTCGGCACCGGTGTCGGCCTTGGCGAGGATTTCCTCCAGCGTCATGCGGCCGGAGCCGAAATTGCCGCCGTTCAGGTGTACGGCGGGCACGGCCATGATGTTCTTGGCCTCGACTTCCGCCTGGAACAGCGCGCCGTCGACCATGGTGTGAGTGACCTTCGGATTCAGCGCCGCCATCAGGTTCAGCGCTTGCACCACGTCCGGGCAGTTGTGGCAGCTGAGTGACACGTAGGTCACGAAGTTCAGCTCGGCGTCCAGCGCCTTGACGTGCTCGATCAGTTCCGCTTCCACCTTGGGCGGGTAGCCGCTGACTTGCAGCAGCGCCAGCACCAGCGAGGTGAATTCGTGGCCCAGCGGAATGCCGGCGAAGCGGACGCGGGCGGTATCGCCGACCTTGCCGACGCTGAAGGACGGGATGCGTTCGTCCGTGCCGTCAGTGCGGACGGTGATCTGCGTCGTCAGCTCGGCGATTTCGTTCAGCAGTTCCAGCATCTCGGCGGAAGCCGGGCTGTCGTTGAGGGAGGCCACCAGCTCGATCGGGCCGGCCAGCCGTTCCAGGTAACCTTGCAGTTGGGCTTTGAGGGTGGTGTCGAGCATGATCGTCTCCGGGAAATTCGGG
>DASUIM010000225.1:0-13982 GCA_036279775.1 Fluviicoccus sp.
GTGGTTTTCGGCCTGTTGTGGCAGGCCCGCGCCGAGCGCAAGCGCATCCTGCGCGAGCAGCTGGCACAGATGCGCCGGGATGCGCGCAAGAATCCTGCAGTTTCCGGAGAAAGTGACGATGCATCCGAAGCGTAAACGCACGCTGTTGTTGATCCTGGCGCTGGTGGCCGGGTTGGGCCTGGCTACCGGTCTGGTGGCCTATGCCTTGCGGCAAAACATCAGTGCCTTTTATTCACCCTCGCAACTGGTGAACGGAGAAGCGCCGGAAGGGCGGCGCATCCAGGTCGGCGGGCTGGTGGTGCAGGGCACGCTGAAGCGGTCGCCGGATTCGCTGTCAGTGGAATTCGTGATCAGCGACCTGAAGCAACAGGTACCGGTGGCCTATACCGGCATCTTGCCGGACCTGTTCAAGGAAGGTCAGGGCATCATGGCGACCGGCACCTACAGCAACGGCAAGGTGCAGGCAGAGGAAATCCTCGCCAAGCATGATGAAAACTACATGCCGCCGCAGGTGAAGGATGCCATTAAAGAGGCGGGGCATCCGGGGAAGTGATCACCCCGTATTCCGCAATCCCGCCGCGATTCCGGCAATGGTCACCATCAACGCCTGATCATGCGCCTTCGACCCGGCGGGAGCCTCCCGCCGCCGCTTCATCAGCTCCGCCTGCAGCATGTGCAGCGGCAGAACATACGGCGTCCGCACTGTCATCGAGCGCTTCAGCACCGGTGACGATTCCAGCAGTTCCCGCTGCTCGTTGACCTTCAGCAAAATCCCCACCGTTTTCAGTAAGCGCGCCCGCAACAGTCCGCCCAGCTTCATCAGCGCCGGGTCATCGGTCAGGTGCGCCTCGTAATAGGCGGCCACGGCTTCGTCCGACTTCGCCAGCACCATCTCCAGCATGTCCAGCAGCGTCTGGAAATAGGGCCAGTGTTCGCGCATGTCGTGGATGACCGGGGTGAAGCCGTCGTTCATGGCATTGCCCAGCGCCCGGCCTGTGCCCAGCCAGGCGGGCAGCATCAGCCGCACCTGCGTCCAGGCGAACACCCACGGAATGGCGCGCAGCGATTCGATGCCGCCGGTGGTTTGCCGCCGCGCCGGGCGCGAACCCAAAGGCAGCATCTGCAATTCCTGCTCCGGAGTGACGGTGCGCATGTAGCGGATGAACTCCGGTTCGTCGCGCACGGTTTCGCGGTAGACCGCCAGCGAGGTTTGCGTCATGCGGTCCATCAGCGCCCGCCATTCCGGTTTGGCGGCGGGCGGCGGCAGCAAGGTCGCTTCCAGCGTGGCGGCGGCGTACAGCTCCAGGTTGCGCAGGGCGATGTCCTTCATGCCGAACTTGAAGCGGATCATTTCCCCCTGTTCGGTAACGCGGATGGCGCCGCCGACCGAGCCGGGCGGTTGCGACAACAGCGCCTGGTGTGTAGGCGCGCCGCCGCGGCTGACCGAACCGCCGCGGCCGTGGAACAACGTCAGCCGCACGCCATGTTTCCGCGCGACGGCGGTCAGGCTTTCCTGCGCCCGGTACTGCGCCCAGTTGGCGGTCAGGAAACCGGCATCCTTGGCGGAATCGGAATAGCCGATCATGACTTCCTGATGGCCGCGGATGGCGGCCTTGTACCAGTCCACCGACAGCAGGGCGTCGAGGGCTTCCGCGGAACGGTCAAGGTCGGCCAGTGTCTCGAACAGCGGCACCACGCGCAGCGGATGCGGAATTTCCGCTTCTTTCTGCAACAGCATCACCGCCAGCACATCACTGGCCTGCCGCGCCATCGAAATCACATACGCGCCCATCGCCCCGGCGGGTTGTTGCGCCAGCACGCGCAGCGTCGCCAGCACTTCCTGCACCTCGGGGGAGTTGATCGGGTCCCCGGCGGCGGCATTCAACTGCCGGGGCAGCAGCGGCCGGGGGTTGTCCAGCTCCTTCAGCAGGAAGGCGCGTCGCTGGTCTTCGTCCCAGCCAAGATAGGAGCCCAGCTTCAGGTAGCGGGTGATGGCGTCCAGCACGTCGGCATGACGGCCGGATTCCTGGCGGATATCCAGTTTCAACAGTTCCAGCCCGAAGCAGGCCAACCGCCGCAGGATGTTGGCCAGTTCGTCGTCGGCGATGTCGCGCATGTTGCAGGCGACCAGTGAGTCGTAACAGAGTATCAATGGTTGCCGCAGTTCGGCGACGTCCCGGTAGATGCCGGTATCGTCAGGCGATTCGCCGCGCAAGCGCGCGCCCAGCCATTCCCGGGTCAGGTATAGCCGGTGACGCACCTCGCGCAGAATTTCCCGGTAGGGCTCGCGGCAGTCAGGGCCGACTGCTTCACGCAAGGCGGGGCTGCAGTCCTGCATCGACAGGTCGGAACGCAGCGCATCGATATCGCGCCAGTACAGGTCGGCCGCCTGCCAACGCGACAGCAGCAACACTTCTTCCGTCACCTTGTGGGTGACATTGGGATTGCCGTCGCGGTCGCCGCCCATCCACGAGGCGAAGCGAATCGGCGCGCGGTCCAGCGGCAGGCGGTGGCCGGTATGGGCGAAGACGGTGGCGTCAAACTCGCGCAGGAAATCGGGAATGGCATACCACAGCGTCTGCTCGATGGCGGTGAAACCCCACTTGGCTTCGTCTACCGGTGTCGGGCGCTGCTGGCGGATTTCATCGGTATGCCAGGCGGCGATCACGTGCCGCTTCAGGCGGTCCAGCATTGCCTGGCGCTCGGCGGGAGTCAGCCGTTGCTGGTCCAGCGTTTCCAGGCAGTCCGCAATATGGTCATATTTCTGGATCAGCGAGCGGCGGCTGATTTCGGTGGGGTGGGCGGTCAGCACCAGTTCCACATCTAGTTCCTGCACGGCCTGCCACAAGGCATCCGGGCCGATGTTTTGCGCCGCGAGGCGCGGGAACAGTTCGCGCACCGAGCCGGGCTGCGGCGCGGGCTGTTCGCAATTGTCCCAAGCGCGGCGGCGGCGCACGCGGTGGTATTGCTCGGCGATGTTGGCCAGGTTCAGGAACTGGGTGAAGGCGCGCGCCACCGGCAGCAGGTCGGCGTCGCTGAGCGCGGCGAGGGTCTGGTTCAGTTGGCGGGTGGCGTCGGGGTCGCCGTCGCGGGCTTTCTTGCCCAGACGGCGGATGGTCTCCACCTGATCGTACAGTGTCAGCCCGACTTGCTGGCGCAGGGTTTCGCCCAGCAGGCTTCCCAGCAGTCGGACATCATCGCGGAGCGGGGCATGGGGATCGGGGGCGGTCATGACGGTCTCCCTGTCGGATCAGGCTAGCCTTGAGCATAGCCCTTGCCGACGGGGAGGCAAAGCGGGGGAAGCGGGCTTATTTCACATCGCCGCGCAGCTCCAGCACCCGTTCCTGCAAGTACTCCGGGGTCACGCCTTCCGGCGGCACCGGTGTTCCGGCCACCACCGCCACCGGCGAGCGGAAGCGGCGCGGCAGCTTCTTGAACGCCGCGCCGCCGCGCCGGCTGCTGAAGCTGCCCCACATGCCTTGCAGGCCCAAGGGGATCACCGGCACCGGCGTGCGGTCGATGATGCGCTGCACGCCGTTCTTGAACGGGTAAAGCTCGCCGGTATCGGTAATGCGGCCTTCCGGGAAAATGCAGACGATCTCGCCCTCGGCCAGCGCGGCGGCGATGTCGTCATAAGCCTTGTCCAGCATGGCCGGATCAACCTTGGCCGGGGCCACCGGAATGGCTTTGGCAGTGCGGAAGATGAAACTGATGACCGGGATCTTGAAGATCTGGTGATCCATCACGAAGCGCATCGGGCGGCGGATGGCGGTGGACAGGATCAGCGCGTCGTAGAAGCTGACATGGTTGCAGACCACCACGCACGGGCCTTCCTCGGGAATGTGCTCCAGACCCTTGCGGTCGACCTTGTAGAACAGGCTCATGAAGATCCAGACCAGGAAGCGCATCAGGAATTCCGGCACCAGCGTGAAGATGTACAGCGACACCACGGCGCTGAACACGGCGGTCAGCAGGAACAGTTCCGAGATGGTGAACTTCAGCACCTTCAGCACCACCACCGCGACAATGGCCGAGCAGACCATGAAGAAGGCATTCATGATGTTGTTGCCGGCAATGGTGCGGGCGCGGTGGCCGGGTTCGCTGCGGCTCTGCACCAGCGCATACAGCGGCACTATGTAAAAACCGCCGAAGATGCCAATGCCGATCAGGTCGATGATGACCCGGTGGTGCAAGGGCTTGGCGATGAACTCGGCCAGCCCGGTGGTGGTTTCCGGCGTCAGGTGGTTGGTGGCGAAGAACAGGTCGACGCCGAACAGTGTCAGGCCGATGGAGCCGAACGGCACCAGGCCCAGCTCCACACGCTTGTCCGAAAGCCGTTCGCACAGCAGCGAGCCGATGGCGATGCCCACCGAGAACACCGTCAGCAGGAAGGTGACCACGTGTTCGTTGCCGCCCAGAACTTCCTTGGTATAAGCGGGAATCTGTGTCAGGAAAGTAGCGCCGTAATACCAGAACCAGGAAATGCCCAGTACTGACAGCATCACCACGCGGTTGCGGCGGACGAACTGGTAGTTGTGCCAGGTTTCGCTGAACGGGTTCCAGTTGATCTTCAATTCGGGATTGCCCGCCGGGGCCTGCGGAATCTGCCAGCTCATCCAGAAGCCCAGCACGGCGATGCCCAGCACCGTCCATGACACGATCTCGCGGCCGCCGTCTCCCAGCGAGATCAGCCAGCCGCCCAGCATCGACCCCAGCAGGATCGCCAGCGAGGTGCCGGTTTCCACCAGCGCGTTGCCGCCGACCAGTTCATCCTTCTCCAGGCTTTGCGGCAGGATGGCGTACTTGATCGGCCCGAAGACGCTGGAGTGTGTGCCCATCAGGAACAATGCCGTCAGCAGCATCCACAGTTGCTGGAAGTGGAAGCCGAAGCCCGCCAGCACCATGATCAGGATTTCCGCACCCTTCACCAGCCGGATGATGCGGGTCTTGTCGTACTTGTCGGCAATCTGCCCGGCGGTGGCCGAGAACAGGAAGAAGGGCAGGATGAACAGCCCGGCGCACATATTGGTCAGCACCACCGGCGCCAGCGTCGTCATGCTGGCGGCGTTGAAGGCCAGCAGGATGATCAGGCTCTGCTTGAAGACATTGTCGTTGAATGCGCCCAGGAACTGCGTCAGGAAAAAAGGCAGAAAGCGGCGGGTGTTCAGCAGCGAAAACTGGTTGTGCATGAGGGAAGACTCGTCCGGATGAGCGGTTTTTACGCGAGGCTAGCACTTCGCCCGAATTTTGTAACCATTCCCGGTTCAAGCCTGCGGTAAGCTGCTGAAAATTCGGTATCATTCCGGGGTTATCCGGGGGTGTTATGGGCATGCAGGGCTGGAAGAAGTGGCTGTTGATAGGGATGGTGTGCCTGCCCGGACTGGCCTTGGCCCAGGAAGGCTCCAGCCTGCGTATCGACGGCGTTTCCGGTGATGTCCGCGCCAATCTTGAAGCTTACCTTGGCAATGTTACAGCCGACGACTTGCAGAACTGGCGAGACACTCAGTCCCGCCTGCGCAAATCCGCCCGCGAAGGCATGGAAGCGGTGGGCTACTACCAGTCTAAAATCCGTGTCAGCCAGAAAGACGGCGCTGCCCTGGTCGTGATCGAACCGGGCGAGCCGGTTATTATCAGTCATCTGTCCCTGCGCTACAGCGGCGACGCCAGCAACGACATCGCCTTCACCGCGCTGCTGGACACGCTGCCGCTGGCGGAAGGGGATGTGTTTCATCACGGCCGTTACGAATCGATCAAGACGCTGGTGCAGAACATGGCGCTGGAACGCGGCTATTTCGCCGGGGAATGGAAGGTGCACGCCGTCGAAGTCAACCCTGAAAAGCAGTCCGCCAGCATTGAACTGGAGTATGCCAGCGGCCCGCGTTTCCGTTTCGGCGACGTGCGCTTCAACTCCGCCGCCGACGGCAAGCCGCTGCCGCTGCAATTGTCATGGCTGGAAACGCTGGCCCCGTTCCATACCGACGATCTCTACGAAGCCGGCAAGATCATCGAGTTCAACAAGGCGCTGCTCGACAGCCGTTATTTCAACGAAGTCCGGGTGCGCGCGGAGCCGGACTTGGCCGTGGACCAGCATGTGCCGGTCAATGTGACGCTGGCGGCCGAAAAACCGAACCAGCTGGATACCGGTCTGGGCTACGCCACCGATATCGGCGCGCGGCTCAGTCTGGCCTGGCGGCGGCCGTTGCTGAATGACCGCGGCCACAGCGTTGAAACCTCCTCCGAAATCTCCAGCGTGCGGCAAAGCGCGACTTTGCGTTACGGCATTCCCTGGAAGCATCCGCTCAACGACACCCTGCAGTTCTTTTCCGGTTTCAAGCGGGAAGTGCTGGATGAGGCCACCACCTACAGCACCACGCTGGGTGTGGAACGCCTGATCCGCCAGCCCAGCGGCTGGCAACGCGGTTATACCCTGCGTTACAGCAACGAAACCTCGCGGCAGGTCAACGGCGTCGAGGATGTGAACAACCTGCTGCTGCCCGGCATCAATTTCAACCGCACCCGCAGTCGCGGCGGCGCCGATCCGGTCTGGGGCGACCGCCAGTATTATCAGGCTGAACTGGCGTCGCGTTCGCTGTTGTCCGATGCCGAATTCATCTCGCTGCGCGCCGGCTGGCGTCTGCTGCGCACGGCGGCGGAAAAGCACTCCTTCCTGTTCCGCGCCGACCTGGGCGCCATTCTCTCCAGTGACTTCGAGAGCGTACCGTTGAACATGCGTTTCTACGCCGGGGGCGACCAGAGCGTGCGCGGTTTTGACTACCAGAGCCTGTCGCCACGGGACAGCACCGGTCAGGTCATCGGCGCGTCCAATCTGCTGACCGCCAGCGCCGAATATACCTGGCGCTTCAGCAAGCGCTGGCGTCTGGCGACCTTCGTCGATACCGGTAACGCCTTCGACAGTGTGTCCGAGGGGTTGGCGACCGGCGCGGGCGCGGGCGTGCGCTGGATCTCCCCGGTCGGCCCGGTGCGGTTGGATGTGGCCTGGGATGTCTCAGAACCGAACCCGTCACCGCGCATCCATTTCTTCATGGGGCCGGCACTGTGAGGGGTGGGCGCAAGCGGCAACTGCGCCGCTGGCTGCGCTTGACGCTTCGCGCCGCGTGGCGCAGCAGCGCCTATCTGTTGTTTACCGTGCTGGTGCTGGTGTTTGTGATCTGGGCGGCGCTGTGCCTGGCCGCCGGGTCGCCGGAAGGCACGCGCTGGCTGCTGGAAAAAATAGTGGCGTTGCAACCGCTGATCCGCTTCCAGGTGGAGGGCGGTACCCTGCGCGATGGTTTGCAGCTGCGGAATTTCACCGTCACTACCAAGAAGTTCCACATTGATGCCGACCGCGTAACCCTGAAGTTGACATGGGCGTCGTTGTTGCGCGGTGAGCTCTACGTTGACTCGCTGCGCGGCGAGAACGCCCGGCTGGTGTTTACCGGTCCGCCCAACCCCAACCCGGTCAAGCTGAAACATTTGCGCTTGCCGTTCCGGCTGATCCTCGCCGACGGAGCACTGGAGCGGGTGGCGGTGGTGAAACCGACCGGTACGCTGGCCGCCGCCCGGCTGTCCCTCCAAGGCGCGGACTGGTTTCATGAACATCTGGTCGTGCCGAATGTCGAACTGGAACATCCACGCTTTCACGCCAAGCTCAGCGGCTCCATCGACTTCAGTAATCAGTATCCGCTCAACGCGACGGGGTTGCTGCAAACCGACTTCCTGTCCGGCCATCATCTGCACGCGTTGAAGGCGCGCGTGCAGGGCGATTTGTCGGCGCTGCAGGTCAATCTGGTTCACCGCAAGCCAGTGCCGGTCGAAGTGGTCGCCACCCTGAACGTGACCCAGCCGCTGCTGGACTACCGCGGCCTGATGCGCTTCGGTCATATGGATGTGCCGTGGTATCCGGCGCTGGAACTGAAAACCACGCGGGGGCTGGTGCATGTCCGCGGTGACAAGCGCGGGCTGTCGCTGCTGGGCGACGCCGACTTTTCCGGCAAGCTGTTTCCCCAGGGCAACTACCGCTGGTATGCCCGCACCGACTGGCATTCCCTGCAACTGTTGCCGCTGGAAGCGCGCACCCGGCTGGGCGGCGTGCTCAACGTCTCTGGCGACATCGGCTGGCAGGGACAGCCGCACTGGAATCTGGCCTCCCGCTGGAGCGGTGTCGACCTTTCCCGTCAATGGCCGTCCTTGCAGCCCGTGTTGCCCTCCTTGAGCGGGCATTTGCTGACGCAGGGCCGGGCCACGGCCAAGGGCTCGTCGCTGGGTGTTCAGGCCGACTGGGACAGCGGCGAGGCCTGGCGGGCCACCCTGCAAAGCCAGGGTTGGCCGTGGTTGTGGCATCAGAACCAGACGCTGGACTTCAATTGGCTGAATCTGGCCCGGACGGTGCCCGGACTGGGCGAAACGGTTTCCACCCAGGGCTCCCTGCAATGGCAGGGCGCGCTGAACCAGTACCGGTTTTCGACCTCGCTGGCGATGCAATCGGCGCGCACGCCGGCCGGGGACTGGGAAGTCACCGGGCAAGGAGGCGGCAAATCGTTCCGCGCGGACAGTTTCAGCTATCAAGGCTTGGCGGGCTCGGTGACAGGCGAGGCGGCGGTAGCCCCCGGACAACCGGGCTGGGCGTGGAACGCCCGACTGGCGCTGGATAATTTCCGGACGGACTACTGGGCGCCGCAGTGGCCCGCCATCTTGAGCGGACCGTTACAGGCCGAGGGGTCGCTGGCGGCCGGACAGCAGGCGGTTTCCTTGCAGCGCATGGCGCTGACCGGCACGCTGCGCGACCAGCCGTTGGCCGCCCAAGGAGATTTGGCGCTGCTGCTGCGGCCCGGTGTGAAATATCCCGACTTCAAGGCCCATGAGTTACAGCTGGACTGGGGGCGGGATCATCTTGGCGTGGAGGGCGGAGTGTGGGCCTCCGGTTGGGACATGACGCTGGACGCGGGCTTGCAGGAGCTGGCGCTGCTGGATACGCGCGTAACGGGCGGCATCAGCGGCGTGGTGCAGCTGCAAGGCCCGGTCAGGCAACCGGCGGTCACCCTGAACCTGATGGGTGAGAAACTGGGATTTGCCGGAATTTCCGGGGAAAACCTCAGTGTCAGCGGCTTCCTGCCCGCGCTGGCGGAACAGAGCGGCTTCCTGCAACTGCACGGGCATCAACTGGCCTATGGCGACCGGGTCATTCCCGATGCCACGCTGGTGGTTGAAGGCACGAAGGGCGCCCATGCCGCCAGTTGGCAGATCGAAGCTGATCCGGTCAGCGCCGAGGGGCGTCTGTCGGGGGCGTTCACCGTGGACGGGAGTGGCAAGCCGGTCTGGCTTGGCCAGAGCGACGATAGCTCTGTCGCCATTCATGATTTCGACTGGCGGCAGGATCCCGGTGCGTTTGCCGTGCAATGGACCGGTGCGGACAACCAGGTCGCCGTCGGCCCGCATTGCTGGCAGGCGGATGAGGCGCGCCTGTGCAGCCGGGAGGAGCTGCTGGCCGGACCGGAGAAGGCGAAAGCGGTATTGGGGCTGGAAGGGCTGGAAATCAGCCGCCTCGCCCCACTGTTCCCGGAGGGGCTGGCCTGGAACGGCAGCCTGGAGGGCGACGCGTCGCTGGACTGGAAAAAAGGCGGCTTGCCGCAACTGGCGATGCAACTGACCACGCGGCAGGGTTCCATCGGCCTGGCGCAAGAGGATGATGATCCGCTGAGTTTGCCCTACGACCGCCTGGGCCTCAAGGTCAGCACCGAGGACCAGCGCCTGCGTTTCCGTTTTGAAACTGAAGCGCCGCATATCGGTCAGGGGTATATCGAATCCTGGCTTGACCCATCCAGCAAGCCATACCAGGTCAACGGCGCTCTCGTGCTGGAACAGGTCAATCTGGCGGTGCTGAAACCGTTCTTCCCCGGCATGGCGCACTTGTCCGGCGAGCTTAATCTGGCGGGCGGTCTCAGCGGCGCGATTACCGGCCCCGATTTTTATGGCGATTTCACCCTGTCCGGGGCGGAAATCTCCGCCCGCGACGCACCGCTGGATTTGTCGCGGATCAACATCAATGCCGCCATTCGCGGCCGTGAAGCCGGCATCAACGGCACCTTCATGAGCGGCGAAGGCAAGGCCAGCCTGCAAGGCAAGGCGGAATGGAAAGGCGAGCCGTCGCTGGCCCTGCACCTGACCGGCAAGGACCTCGCCCTGCGCCAGAAACCGCTGATCTCGGCGCAGGTTGATCCTGACCTGAACATCAGCGTCAAACCCTATCTGGTGGATATCAACGGCAAGGTCGTGGTGCCCGAAGCCATGCTGAAGCCGCAGGCCCTGTCCGACAAGGCCATCCCGCTGTCGCCCGATGTGCGCGTGGTGGATGAGGCGCGCAAGGCGCGGGCCCGCGTCGCCAAGAACATGAAGCAATGGGCGGTGAATGCCGACATCGAGCTGCTGCTGCGCGACAAGGTGCAGTTCGAGGGCTTCGGCCTCAGCAGCTTCATGTCCGGCGAACTGCGCCTGCAGCAGCAAAAACAGCGCGGCTTGCAGGCTACCGGCGAAATCGAGCTCAAGACCACCGGCAACAATACCGAGGCGCGTTACGAGGCCTATGGCCAGAAGCTGAAGATCCGCAAGGGCCAGTTGTTGTTCGCCGGGCCGGTTACGCAGCCCGCGCTGAATATTGAAGCGGTCAAGGAAGTCGCCGACCAGGTCGTGGGCGTGCGCGTCGAAGGCCGCGCCAACGCGCCGACCGTGCAATTGTTCTCCGACACGCCGATGACCCAGGATGAAATGCTGGGATACCTGCTGATCGGCCGGCCGCTGTATCAGGAAGGGCGGTTGAATGTCGGCGGCGGCAATGACACCGCCTTGCTGGCCTCGGCGGCGCTCAGCCTGGGCATCCGCGGCGGGCAGGGCATCGCCTCGGACATCGGCAGCAAGGTCGGCCTAAGCGATGTGGCGCTGGACGCTGAGGGTGCGGGCGATGAAACCCAGTTCACCGTCTCCGGCTATCTCAGTCCGCGGCTGTACCTGCGCTATGGCGTTGGTGTCTTCACCCCGGTCAGCAAGGTGACGCTGCGCTACAAGATCAGTCACAGCCTGTACCTGGAGGCCGTCTCTTCGCTCGAAAACGCGCTCGATCTTTTCTACAACATCAAATACTGACGCTTCATCGCCGCCGTCCGTCACCGACGGCGGATTTCCTTGTTCCGGCAACGATTTCCTGTAAAATCCCGCGTTCGATCGTCAGATAGCACCGCCCGGCCCAAGGTTCGCGCTCCCGTATGCGCGGCAGGGACACCCGGACGGTAACGTCGGCGGACTCTCGAGGTTATGTGGCCATTGGTAGCGGCCACCACTGCTAAAAGACAGCCTGAAGGATAAAATCATGCCCGTCATTACCCTGCCTAACGGCGCCCAGAAAGAATTCGACCATCCCGTCAGCGTCGCCGACGTGGCCCTCAGCATCGGAGCCGGCCTGGCCAAGGCGGCCCTCGCCGGCAAGATCGGCGACCAGCTGGTGGACACCTCCTATCTGATTACCGAAGACGCCGCCCTCAGCATCATCACCGAGAAGGATGCCGACGGCCTGGAAGTGATCCGTCACTCCTGCGCCCACCTGCTGGCCATGGCCGTGCAGGACATTTTCCCGACCGCGCAAGTCACCATCGGCCCGGTCATTGAAGACGGTTTCTTCTATGACTTCGCCTTCGAGCGCCCGTTCACCATGGACGACCTCGCCAAGATCGAAGCGCGCATGGAAGAACTGGCCGCCAAGGACTTCACCGTCACCCGCACCGTGATGTCGCGTCCGGACGCCATCCGCCTGTTCGAAGAGAAGGGCGAGAAGTACAAGGTGGAAATCATCGCCAGCATCCCCGGCGAGGAAGACCTCTCCTTCTACAGCCAGGGCGATTTCATCGACCTGTGCCGCGGCCCGCACGTGCCGTCTACCGGCAAGATCAAGGCCTTCAAGCTGACCAAGGTGGCCGGGGCCTACTGGCGCGGCGACAGCAACAACGCCATGCTGCAGCGTATTTACGGCACCTGCTGGGCCAACAAGAAAGACCTGCAGGCCTACCTGACCCGTCTGGAAGAAGCCGCCAAGCGCGATCACCGCAAGATCGGCAAGCAGCTGAACCTGTTCCATGTGCAGGACGAAGCCCCCGGCATGGTGTTCTGGCATCCCAACGGCTGGACCATGTACCAGGTGCTTGAACAGTACATGCGCAAGATCCAGCAGGCCAACGGTTACAAGGAAATCAAGACGCCGCAGGTGGTCGACATCTCGCTGTGGGAGCGTTCCGGCCACGCTGCCAACTACGCCGACAACATGTTCACCACCCACTCGGAAAACCGCCATTATGCGGTGAAACCGATGAACTGCCCGTGCCACGTACAGGTATTCAACCAGGGCCTGAAGTCCTACCGCGACCTGCCGCTGCGCCTGGCCGAGTTCGGCTCCTGCCACCGCAACGAACCGTCCGGTTCGCTGCACGGCATCATGCGCGTGCGCGGCTTCGTTCAGGATGACGCCCATATCTTCTGCACCGAAGGTCAGATGCAGGACGAGGCTGCGGCCTTCATCAAGCTGACCCTCGATGTCTACTCGGACTTCGGCTTCAAGGACATCCAGCTCAAGCTGTCGACCCGTCCGGAGAAGCGCGTCGGTTCCGACGAGCTCTGGGATCGTGCCGAGGCTGCCCTGCAGTCGGCGCTGGACAATGCCGGTCTGCCGTGGGAGCTGCAGCCGGGCGAGGGTGCCTTCTATGGCCCGAAGATCGAGTTCTCGCTGAAGGACTGCCTGGGGCGCGTCTGGCAGTGCGGCACCCTGCAGCTCGACTTCAATCTGCCGATCCGCCTCGGGGCGGAGTACGTCAGCGAGGACAACAGCCGCAAGCATCCGGTGATGCTGCACCGCGCGGTGCTCGGCTCCTTCGAGCGTTTCATCGGTATCCTCATCGAGCACTACGAGGGTGCCTTCCCGGCTTGGCTAGCGCCGACCCAGGCGGTGGTGCTGAATATCACCGACAAGCAGGGCGAATTCGCTGCCCAGGTTGCCGCGGAGCTGGAAGAAAACGGCTATCGTGCCAAGGCCGACTTGAGAAACGAGAAGATCGGCTTTAAAATCCGCGAGCATACTTTGCTCAAGGTTCCCTACCTGCTGGTGATCGGGGATCGCGAAGTCGAATCACAGACCGTCGCCGTGCGTACGCGCGACGGACAGGATCTGGGCTCCATGACCGTAGGCGAGTTCCAGAATCTGCTGGCCGAAGCCGTGTCCCGGCGCGGTCGGTAACCCATTGGAGTAATCATTATTAAGCAGCGCGACATGAGACAAGACAGGCGAGTACAGTCCCGGCCCCCGATCAACGAGAACATCACCGCCCGCGAAGTGCGCTTGATTGGCGTTGATGGTCAACAGGTCGGCGTGGTTTCTCTCAACGAAGCCCTGCAGGCTGCCGAAGACGCCAAACTCGACCTGGTTGAGATCGTTGCTGACGCGGTTCCGCCTGTATGCCGGATCATGGATTACGGCAAGCACCTGTTCGAGAAGAAGAAGCAGGCTGCCGAGGCGAAGAAGAACCAGAAGCAGGCACAAATCAAGGAAGTGAAATTCCGTCCCGGTACGGAAGAAGGGGATTACCAGGTAAAACTACGCAACCTGGTACGTTTCCTTAGCGAGGGGGACAAGGCCAAGGTATCCCTGCGATTCCGCGGTCGTGAGATGGCCCACCAGGAGCTGGGCATGGAGCTGTTGAAGCGGGTCGAAAACGACCTCGCCGAATACGGCGCCGTTGAGCAGCATCCGAAGATGGAAGGACGCCAACTGATCATGGTCATCGCCCCCAAAAAGAGAAAATAACCACCAGGGCACTGGCAGGCCTTGCGGTTATGCGTAATCACTGAATGCGGAGTACTAAACATGCCAAAGATGAAAACCAAGAGCGGTGCCAAGAAGCGTTTCAAGGCCACTGCAAACGGCTTCAAGCACAAGCACGCTTTCAAGA
>DASUIM010000226.1:0-1647 GCA_036279775.1 Fluviicoccus sp.
TCGACAGCGCCAGCAACTCGCAGCGCCGTTACGCCTATTCCGGTCCGCTGAAGCGGCTGGTTGTCATCAGCTCCAATACGTCCGGCACCAAGATCGGCACCTACGACTTCGTACCGCGCTGATTGGATATCCGGTCCGTCCCGCAAGCACGCCCGTGCTTTCAGGGCGGACCGGCCGCGCTCATGTTTTTCTGCAATCCCCCCCACAGTGGGGAGTCCGGATGTCGGAAGACAGCGCTAGAATCCGGACAGTTGCTCATTCCGGGAAAAGCCCCGGGAACCTTAAATCAAGCATCCTGAGGATATGGAAATGCTGAAAACACGCCCCCTTGCCATGCCGCTGGCCATCATGGCCGTTTCCCTGAGTCTGGTTGCCTGTAACGGCAATGACGACGACGCCACCGCCAACCTGACGACCGCCACCAAGACCATCACCGTGACCCCCTCGCTGGGCCGCGTCTCGAACGCACGCGTGGTCCTGCGCAACCCCTCGAATCCGGCGCAGGAATACGGTCGGGCGAATCTCAACGCCCAGGGCAGCGCGCAAATCAACATTCCCGCGACGGTCAGCGCGGTGGTTGCCGAACTGCAACCGCTGCCGGGCGCTACCTATTTCGATGAAGCCATCACCGATGACCCGCTCACTCCGGCCAATGAATCGCTGGTGCCGCTGACCCAGAACCTGCATACGGCCTTTACGCTGTCCGGCTCGGCCGCCGCCAACGTCGGCATGACCGCGCTGACCGAAGCCGCCTACCAGCGGGCGCTGACGCTGGCGGGCAGCGCTGCCGCGCTGAACGCCGCCTACATCAACCAGGCCAATGCCTATGTGCAGCAGGTATTCAACGTCAGTAACATTTTGCAGGCTCCCGTGGTGATCGGCAGTCCCGCCGACTACGCCAACCTGATCAACACCAGCCTGAATGAGGCTTCGCGTCAGTACGCCATGCGTCTGGCCGCGTTGGCGCAACAGGCGCGCACGCAGATACCCGCATCGTCACAGCCCGCCATCGACATGATGAACGCCCTGGCCGCCGACCTGCGGGCCGGGGGGCTGGACGGTGTGGGCGTTGACGGCAACCTTGCCAATCTGCCCTATGCCCTGAACACCGCCAATTTCGCGGCGGCCTGGGCAGCCGCCATGCAGGCGATCGTGGCCAACATCCAGACACTGTTGACCGGATCACTGTCCTCCACTGACCTGAAATACTTCAGCGATTACTTCACAGCACTGGCCGGTCAACTGCAAATCACGCCGTCGCCGGTTGTCGCGGCAACCCCGGTGCGGACGGTCAACGGCATCGCCGAATATGCCTGCTCGGACCGTAACAACATCCGCAGTGTGAATGGCGGCGCAACGCTGGACATGGACTTCGTCAACAACAGCGGCCAGGCCGTGAACATTGACTGGCTGAACACGCTGGGTACCGCCGTTCGTTACCGCACTTCGCTGGCCAGTGGCAGCAATTACTACCAGAACAATACCTTTGTTGGGCATCCTTGGCTTATCACCAACAGCAGCGGAACCTGCAAGGGCATCTTCATGGCCGTGACGTCCGGCAATAAGGTCATCACGCTCAATGCGGACGGCAGCTCGACCCTGAGTGTTCCCGGCGGCAGCTCGAACACTGAACCGGCGACCGTCAAC
>DASUIM010000227.1:0-5622 GCA_036279775.1 Fluviicoccus sp.
GAACCGCCGCCACCTGTTCAATCTGCTCAATGAAATCGCCCCCTGCGGCCCGCCGCAATGGCTGCAGCAGGTGCATGGCACCGACGTGATCGACGCCTACAGCGAGCCGAAAAAGCGTGCGCAGAGCGTGCCTGAAGCCGACGCCGTCACCAGCACCCAGCGGGGATTGCCTTGTGTGGTGATGACTGCCGACTGCCTGCCCGTATTCTTCTGCAACGAAACCGGCACCCGCGTCGCCGTCGCCCATGCCGGGTGGCGCGGACTGTGTTACGGCGTGCTGGAGAACACCCTCGCCAAATTCGAGAATCCCGCCGAGGTGATGTGCTGGCTGGGTCCGGCGATCGGCCCCGACGCCTTCGAGGTGGGGGAAGAAGTGCGCCAGGAATTCATCGCCGCCTATCCCGCCGCGGTCAGCGCTTTTGAGGCGACCTCTCAGCCGGGCAAGTACCTGGCCGATCTGTATGAACTGGCCCGCCAGCGCCTGACCCGCGCCGGGGTGGGCATGATCAGCGGCGGCGGCATGTGCACCTACACCGATGCCGAACGCTTCTATTCCTACCGCCGCAACAGCCAGACCGGCCGCATGGCCTCGGTGATCTGGCTGGGCTGAATCCTGCCATTCCATCCCTTCCAATCACAGCCTGTTTGAGAGTTGACAACCGTCAATGACGCGACAGGCTGCGTCGTGCAAGAGGCACAAGATATAGTGCTTTTATGTTGTTGATAACACTATAAAAATATTCAACTTGTTGTTTTTGAATGAAATATAAATAAGGCATCCGGGGTTCACATCCGGCAGGGGCGGGCGTATGCTGTTGTCCTTCCCCAGAACTCGAATGGAGTCGTTCATGACCGCACATGAAACGCTGCCGGCCCATAAAAATCCCGTTTCCGCCCTGCCGCCCCAGCCCATTTCGGCGGAAGTCCTGATTGAAAAATACGCCAAGGGTGACGAGCTCACCGTGCAGGACGTGCGCCTGCGCGTGGCCAAGGCCTTGGCGCGGGTGGAAGACGAATCCGTGCGCGCCGAGTGGGAGCAACGCTTCTTCGAGGCCCAGGAAAACGGCTTCGTGCCCGCCGGACGCATCAACTCCGCCGCCGGCACCCGGCTGACCGCCACCCTGATCAATTGCTTCGTGCAGCCGGTGGGCGACGCCGTCACCGAGTCCGTCGACGGCCGTCCCGGCATCTACACCGCGCTGGCGGAAGCCGCCGAAACGATGCGACGCGGCGGCGGCGTTGGCTATGACTTCTCCAGCATCCGGCCGTCCGGCGCGTTCGTGAAGGGTACGCAGTCGCGCGCCAGCGGTCCGGTGTCGTACATGCGCGTTTTCGATCGTTCCTGCGAAACCGTCGAGTCCGCCGGCGCGCGGCGCGGCGCACAGATGGGCGTGTTGCGCTGCGACCATCCCGATATCGAAGCCTTCATCCACGCCAAGGACGAGGGCGATCTGCGCAACTTCAACATTTCGGTCGGCGTGACGGACGCCTTCATGCAGGCGGTGGAAGCCGATGGCGATGTCGAGCTGGCGCACAAGGCCGAGCCGTCGCCGGAGTGGAAGGAAAAAGGGGCGTGGCAGCGCGAGGATGGGCAGTGGGTCTACCGCAAGGTGCGCGCCCGCGAGCTGTGGGACCAGATCATGCGTTCCACCTATGACCACGCCGAGCCGGGCATCCTGTTCCTCGATCGCATGAACCGGGACAATAACCTGCATTACTGCGAAACCATCGAGGCCACCAACCCCTGCGCCGAACAGCCGCTGCCGCCCTACGGCTGCTGCTGCCTGGGCTCCATCGACCTGACCCGCTTCGTGCGCGATGCCTATACCGACAAGGCTTCGTTCGACTTTAACGCCTTTGCGGTCAATGTTGCCGTGTCGGTGCGCATGCTGGACAACGTGCTGGATTCCACGCACTGGCCCTTGCCCGCGCAGGCGCAGGAAGCCGCCAACAAGCGCCGTGTCGGCCTCGGTTTCACCGGGCTGGGTGATGCGCTGATCATGCTGCGCCTGCGCTATGACACCGCCGCCGCCCGCGACATGGCCAGCCGCATTTCCATCTTCCTGCGCGACCATGCCTATCTGGCCTCGGTGGAGCTGGCCAAGGAGCGCGGCGCGTTCCCCTTGTTCGACGCCGGGAAATATCTGAGCGGCGCCAGCTTCGCCACCCGCCTGCCCGAGGACATCAAGAAGAAGATCCGCAAGCACGGCCTGCGCAACTCGCACCTGCTGTCGATCGCCCCGACCGGCACCATCTCGCTGGCCTTCGCCGACAACGCCTCCAACGGTATCGAACCGCCGTTCTCGTGGACCTACACCCGCAAGAAGCGCATGGCCGACGGCACCTTCAAGGAATACGCGGTGGAAGACCATGCCTGGCGCTTGTACAAGCATCTGGGCGGCGACGTGAAGCACCTGCCGGATTACTTCGTGACGGCGCTGGACATGAGCGCGCAGGCGCACAAGGACATGGTGGCGGCCGTGGCCCCCTATGTCGACACCAGCATTTCCAAGACGGTGAACGTGCCCGCGGATTATCCCTATGCCGAGTTTGAAGACCTGTACATGACGGCGTGGAAGGCCGGGCTGAAGGGGCTGGCGACTTATCGCCCGAACAGCGTGCTGGGGTCGGTGCTGTCGGTGGACAGCGCCGCGTCCGCGCCGAAGGACGCCAAGACGCCGCAGGATGTGGAGCTGGACGCCGCCAACACCCGCCTGACCATTCAGGCGCTGCCCGCGCCGGTGCTGGCCAGCCTGCGTTGGCCCGGTCGTCCGACGCTGCCCGACGGCAACGAGGCCTGGACCTATCTGTTGGAATACCCGCAGGGCCAGTTCGCACTGTTTGTCGGCCATACCCGCGACGACAAGAACCGCGCCTTTCCGTTTGAAGTCTGGGTCAACGGTGCGGACCAGCCGCGCGGGCTGGGGGCGGTGGCGAAGACGCTGTCGATGGACATGCGCGCCAACGACCGCGCCTGGCTGAAACTGAAGCTGGATGTGCTGGCGAAGACGGTGGGTGAAGCTTCGTTCAGCCTGCAATTCCCGCCGCATGGCGAAGGCAAGGTGATGCCGGGCGTGGTGGCCGCTTTTGCGCAGGTGGTGCGTTACCGTTGCGAGAAACTGGGTGCGTTCGACCATACCGAACCGCATCCGGTGCTGGACGCGCTGTTCAGCCAGCAGGAGCCGAAGACTGGCACCGACGGCACGCTGTCGTGGACGGTGGACGTGACCAATGCCGCGACGGGCGAGGAATTCGTGCTGGGCCTGAAGGAAATCACGCTGCCGGACGGGGTGACGCGGCCGTATTCGATGTGGCTGTCGGGGAATTATCCGCGTGCGCTGGACGGGCTGGCGCAACTGCTGTCGCTGGACATGCGGGTGATGGATCCGGCGTGGATCGGCATGAAGCTGCGCAAGCTGCTGAATTATCCGGAACCCTTGGGGGATATGTGGGCCTTTATTCCCGGTACGCGGCGGCAGCAGAACTGGCCGTCCACCGTGGCCTATGTGGCGCGGTTGGTGATTCACCGTTATGCCATGCTGGGGGTGCTGGATGAGCGCGGCTATCCGCTGCGGGAGATGGGAATCTTGCAGGCGCCCAAGGAGGAAGGGGAGCGGCCGGTGATGGCG
Source organism: Fluviicoccus sp. (assembly GCA_036279775.1). GTDB lineage: Bacteria > Pseudomonadota > Gammaproteobacteria > Pseudomonadales > Moraxellaceae > Fluviicoccus. The sequence continues at coordinate 3,630 of DASUIM010000227.1, forward strand.
GGGGCCAGATGCGGGGAGTGCGGGAATTACACGGTGATCCGGAAGGATGGGTGTGATTTCTGCAGTGCTTGCGGGGCGGTGGGGAGTTGCGGTTGAGGTATTAGGGCATCCGCCTGCCGCGGGCCTTCCTTTTTGTCTTGGCAAAAAGGAAGCAAAAACCGTGTCCTTCGCCAAAACTCGCTGTCCGTTGGTTACGTTTAGCGCCGCCTTGTCTGGCGGCGTTTTCCTTTCTGCATGGTCTTTCCCGCTCAAACAGTTGGCTGCGGACGGCGTTTTGGGGTGTAGAATCCGGGTTTTGTGATTGTAATTGTTGGGGTTTTCCATGATTCGTGAATTGCCGGTGAATGAGCTCGATCTTTCCAAAGCCGCTACCATCTGGGATGTGCGGGATGCTAAATCCTATGCGGAAGGGCATTTGAAAGGGGCGGTGAACCGGCCGATTGACGGGCTGTCGGCGGAGGTGCTGGCGGCGGTTCCGGCGGGGGAGACGGTGTATGTGCTCTGCGGGGGCGGGACGAAGGCGCCTCGGGCGGCGGCGTTGCTGGACGGGTTTGATGCCGGGCGGGAAGTTGTGGTGCTGACCGGGGGGACGCGCAAGGCGAAGGCGGAGGGGTTGCCGATTGAGTCGGGAGTTTGATGATGCGGGTGAATGTCAGGGCTCAGGAATTGATGGCCATTACCAGCCACGGAAATGTCGCCAGCAAGAGGACCCCGAACAGCAGGTAGTTTCCCGTCCGGGGGTCAAAGTCTGTGAAAGCCTTCCGCCATGGCCGCTTCAGCACCAGCTTGCCCAGGATCACGTCGAATGACGCCATGAACAGGGCAATCGTGACGCCCAGTCCGAGCAGCGGCCCGTTGCCGCGAAGTCCCATCCCCGGCACGACGAACCAGCAGCCCGCGAAGGCCAGCAGAGAGCCGGTAACGATGCTGACCTTCAACGCCGCTTTCTTGCCGATGCGCGGCACCAGCACGGCGGCGCGGAAGATGCCGTGCAGTGTTTCGGCGGAGGCCAGCAGCAGGCACAGTGCAAGCACGCGCAAGAGCAGATCAGTGGTCATCGCTTTGGTCCGTGTAAGGAAGATAGCGTTTCCAGCCCCAACGCGCCTTTACCATGTAAATCACCAGCGCCGCCAGACCCAGGCCCAGCGCGGCGACCGCCAGCGGCAACAGCCAGCCCAGCGACGGGACGAAAATGCCCAGCGCGCAAAGCAGCACCCCCGGCAGATAAAAACGAGACCACAGCCAGTTGTTGGTCAACGCCGGATGGCGCTGTTCCCGCAACGCGGTCTCACAGACCGGGCAGCAGTAGCGCGTGATGAGGGCCCGGGGGGCCGTGTCGGGGCAGGGCCGCACCCGTCGGAAACGCAATGATGACCCGCAGTGCGGGCAGCTGAAATCCATCAACGGGTCAAGTTCGGGAATCATGGTCATTACGTCCGGATGAGCGCGAGCAGGTTGGATTGCATGGGTCATTTTGCCGTTTTTTCAACCCGCTTTCTCCTGCGAAAAAAGAAAAAATCATCGACTTGAAATAACTCGTCTATACCTCATTTCTACAACAACCCCACTATTGCTGTGTGAATGAGACTCCATCATGCGCTTTGACAAACTGACCGCGAAACTGCAACAGGCCCTCAGCGAGGCCCAGTCGCTGGCTGTCGGCCGCGACCATACCACCATTGAACCCGCCCACCTGCTGCTGGCCTTGCTGCAGCAACAGGACGGCAGCACCCGGCCTCTGCTCAGCCAGTCCGGCGGCAACATCGCCGCGCTGGAGCGCAAGCTGAACGAGCTGCTGGAAGGCGTGGCCGTGATCAAGAACCCCACCGGCGAGGTGCAGGTGGGGCAGGAGCTGGGCAAGGTGCTGAACCTGGCCGACAAGCTGGCGCAAAAGAAGCAGGACCAGTTCATCGCCAGCGAGATGGTGATCCTGGCCATGCTGGAAGCCGGCGGGGCCATCGCCAAGGCGCTGCAACAGAGCGGCGTCGACAAG
>DASUIM010000228.1:0-1855 GCA_036279775.1 Fluviicoccus sp.
CCGGGGTTTTGTGGGGATGATGCGGGGGTTTAAAGGGGGTGTCCAGTCAGTTTAAAACCAGCATCCGCCTGCCGCGGGCCTTCCTTTTTGTCTTGGCAAAAAGGAAGCAAAAACCGTGTCCTTCGCCAAAACTCGCGGGAGCGCAGGGCGCTGTCAGACCGCCGGCTTTTCCGGGCTTTGTTGGCGGGGGTGGGGCTCGGACAGTTGGCTGCGGACGGCGTGCTGGATGCGTTGCATTTGGCGCTATCAGCCAAGTGTTCTGAAATGATGCCTTTTGATGAGCGGTTTGTGGCGAGGGCGAGGCGCGAGAAGAGGATGCCTGATGTGGGGTTGGCGGGAGAATAAGCGGGCGTAATTTTTGAGGCCCTTTGGAGCATTCTGCCGTAGGGGATGGTTGTTACCACCCCCTACGTTTTTCAAGCCACTCAAGTTGAGCCCAAAGAAGCAAGTCCCCCTAAAATTCGAGCTTTGGCTTCGGGTGTGGTTGAACGCGAAAGCTGAAGTTCAAGGGCTTCTTTCCAGAGTTGCGGGTCGCGAAGGTCTGTGTCGTATGGGGAGGCCTGATAGTTGTCCCAGCCGCCTTCATCGTAGCGTTCGGATATTCGCCACTCCCATTGATCCGATGCTTTGAATTGAATGAGTAATGCAGGGGCTGCAAGCATTAACTCCTGCATCTCGTCTGTCAAATCCATACCGGCAAGGCTGGCCTTGATGGTTGAGAGTGCGGCCAGATAACGCCAGTACAAAGGGTGGTGAGCCGGTACGTCTGTGTGCTCGTCTCCAGGCAATGAAGTCCGAACGGGCTCAAGGTTGCCGGTTCCGGCGGTTGCCTCGCCGAGACCGGCTATTTGAAAACAACCCGGATAATTATGGCGCGCATAAGTCCGATGAAAGAGGATGGTCTGTTGTTGAAGCAGCACCCTGATGCTCTGTTCAGCTCGTTGGTTATCGCTCCTTTGTTGCCATGCGGATAACTCTGATGCGACAGTATGTTCTGCCTCATTCAATCCTTGATGCAACTGCCAAAGTCGTGACATTGTTCCGTCGCGCAGAATGCCGTTCTCAAAGTCGGACGCCGCATGTTTGGCGGATCTGGACCACGCACTCCAATGTTCGCGATAGCCTGTCTCCGGTTTGAGAATCCAGCGTAAATGGAGCAACTTGAAGCTCTTCAAGAGCGAGTGACGATCGCCCGGGCTGAAGAAGTCTGACGGATGCTTGTCGCGCTCAGCAATCAGCTGCTCCAGCAGGCGACTCTCATCGTTGCTGAAAGGCAGTTCTTTTTGGCCTGAACCATCCAGGAAGGCGGCAAGCTTGGGATCGTGGCTATATTGCAACGACCATTCCGGACCCAGACCATTGTATTCATGCAAGAAACGGCTATTGATTCTTCCACCTCCTGACACAGCCTTGAGGAAGATCTGGTCCATGAAAAGATCGCGCACAATCATGTACTGATCGGGATGACTGTATTGCCATTGGTTGGTCTTGGGCCAATGGAGAAGCGCCTTGGGCAGAATTTTATCCAAGGAATCATGAAATCCTGCGGCTTGGCATGCCTGTTCACCCGCAAGTTCATAGGCGATGGACTCTTGGCCTGACATTGGTTCTGCAATTTCCTCGGCCAAGAACCGATAACGTTTTTCTTCATGGAGGGCTTTGTTGCGCTGCTTCAGTAAAGCCATGACACGGATGAACCAGGCCTGTGCATGTTCGGGTTCCACCTCGATGGCCATGACGGCCTTTTGCCCTGCCTTGGCATAGTCGCCAAGCGCCATGTAAGCATCGGCCTGCTCGGTATACTCTTTCGCGGTTAAACGGCCGAGTCGTCCCCGCTCTTCGATCGTTTCAAGGG
>DASUIM010000229.1:0-15119 GCA_036279775.1 Fluviicoccus sp.
CAGCGTTTGCAGCAGGTCCTGCGTCATGCGGTCCTGCAAGGCTTCAATCATCTCCTCCTTGTTGCCGAAGTAGTGGTACAGCGAGGCGATGTTCACCCCGGCTTCCTCGGCAATATGGTTGGTGGTGGCATAGTCCAGCCCCCGCGCGACAATCACCTTGCCGGTCGCGTCTATCAGCTTGTCGACCATCTCGCGCGAACGCAGTTGCTGGGGTTTACGGCGCATAAGGGCTTAAATGCAAGTTGAAGTTAAGTAAATACTTGCATTATGGTTGATGTCAGTCAAGCCGTGTCCATTGATGAAGAGGAGTGACGCATGCCAAGTTTTTACGAAGCCTTGCAACGGGGCGCGGTAACCACCGCGCAGGCGCTGGAGCTGTTTGACAGCCTGGAAGGGGTGGAAGTGGACTTCATGCTGGGTTTTTGGCGCGGTGCGGACTTCCCCACGGGGCATCCCATGGACGGTCTGCTGCACCGTTATGGCTGGTACGGCAAGGAGTTTGTGGATGCCGACCATGTGCATCCGCTGGTGTTCACCGGAATTGGCGGCCAGCGCTACACCGTCAACCCGTCATTGATGCCCATCAGGCAGGTTCACCTTGTCCCGGATGCCCTCAACCGCATCGCCGGACGCATCTTTCCCTGGCTCAAGCCTGTCTTTGGAACCCGGAAAACCGCCGCCCGGCTGCGCATGACGTCGTTTCGCGGCAAGGTCAGCGCCGCCATGATCTACGACCGGCAACCCATTCAGGATGTCTTCCGCCGGGTGGATGACCATACCGTGCTGGGCGTGATGGACCTCAAGGGCATGTCGCAGCCGTATTTCTTTGTCCTGCGTCGCGATACCCACGCCTGACCAGCCTTGTTGCCATCCCACTTCCGGAGACTTAAGCCATGCAATTGATGACCGCCCTGAAACCTGATGTGGAAAAATCCAGCAGCCTGATCGAGCGGAGCGGGCTGAAGGTGCTGGAGTTGCGCCGGGGGTACGTGAAGTGCCTTATGCCGTTGGAGGCCAATAGTTGCCATGAAGGCATCATGCCGACCGGGGCGCTGTTCATGCTGGTTGAGGCGTCGGGGAGGGCCATTTTCCTGTCCGGTTTCAATACGTCGCGCTTTCAGGTGTTTTTGAAGCATACGGAGTTGAAGATGGAGCAGGCGGCGGAGAGTGAGGTAACGCTGGAGGTCCAGCTCAAGGAAACCATGATTTCGCAAGTGACGGCGAAGGTGGATATTTCCGGGCGGGCGGATTATGTGCTCGAGGGGGTGTTAAGGGATGAGGATGATGGGGTTGTGGCGAGGTTTCAGGCGGGGTATCAGGTAACGCCAGTCAAGCAATGAAAGTCTTTCCCTCCGCAAAACAAAGGGCGCATTTCGCGCCCTTTGTTTTATTCACTTCACCTTCATCCCCGGCGTCGCCCCCTCATCCGGCGACAGCAGGAAAATATCCCCGCCACCCGGCCCGGCGGCCAGCACCATCCCTTCCGACATGCCGAACTTCATCTTGCGCGGAGCCAGATTCGCCACCATCACCGTCAACCGCCCGATCAGGTCTTCCGGCTTGTAAGCCGACTTGATGCCCGCAAACACCGTGCGCTGTTCATTGCCCAGATCCAGCGTCAGCTTCAGCAGCTTGGCGGCTTCGGGAATGTGTTCGGCGTTCACGATCTTCGCCACCCGCAAATCCACCTTCACGAAGTCATCAATGGTGATGGTCGGGGCCAGCGCTTCAATCTCGGCGGCAGGCTTGGCTTCGGCTTTGGCGGGAGCAGCGGCGACCGTGGCGGTCAGGCTTTCCTTCGAGGCATCCACCATCGCCTGCACCTTGTCCTTTTCCACGCGGGTCATCAGCGGCGTGAAGGCGTTGATACGGTGGTTCAGCATCAGGTTATAGCGGCTTTCCCAGTTCAGGCTGGCCAGATCCAGGAAGGCGCGGCTGGCTTCGGCAATACCGGGCAGAATCGGGGCCAGATAGACGATCAGCTGGCGATACAGGTTCAAGCCGACGGAACAGACGGCCTGGACTTCGTCGCGGTTCGCCGGGTCCTTGGCCAGCGCCCAGGGCTTCTTCTCGTCAATGTATTGGTTGGCCTTGTCCGCCAGCGCCATGATTTCGCGGATGGCGCGGCCGAAATCGCGGGCTTCGTAGTGTTCGGCAATGCCGTCACCGGCGGCGATGAACTCCGCCAGCAAGGCTTCTTCGCTGCATTGCGCGGACAGTTGACCGTCAAACTGCTTGTTGATGAACCCGGCGCAGCGGCTGGCGATGTTGACCACCTTACCCACCAGATCGCTGTTCACCTTCAGCGTGAAGTCTTCCAGGTTCAGGTCGATGTCTTCCACCGACCCGGACAGCTTGCTGGCAAAGTAGTAACGCAGGTATTCCGGATTCTGCAAATGATCCAGATAGGTACGGCCCTTGATAAAGGTGCCGCGCGATTTCGACATCTTGTGGCCGTTCACGGTCAGGAAGCCGTGGGCAAATACGCCGCTGGGCTTGCGGAAGTTGGCGCCGTGCAGCATGGCGGGCCAGAACAGCGCGTGGAAATAGACAATGTCCTTGCCAATGAAGTGGTAAACCTCGGTCTTGCTTTCCGCGCCGGGCGCCCAGTAATCGTCAAAGTTCAGGCCCAGCTTGCCGCACAGGTTCTTGAAGCTGGCCATGTAGCCGATGGGCGCGTCCAGCCACACGTAGAAATACTTGCCCGGTGCGTCAGGAATCTCGAAACCGAAATACGGCGCGTCACGGGAAATGTCCCAGTCGTTCAGGCCGCTTTCGAACCACTCCGCCAGCTTGTTGGCGACTTCATGTTGCAGCCCGCCGGCGCGTGTCCATTCCTTCAGCATGTCCTCGAAATCGGGCAGCTTGAAGAAGTAATGCAGTGATTCCTTCTCCACGGGCGTCGCGCCGGAAATGGTGGAGTAGGGGTTCTTCAGCTCGGTCGGGGCATAGGTCGCGCCGCAGACTTCGCACGAGTCGCCGTACTGATCCTTGGCGTTGCATTTCGGGCATTCACCCTTGATGAAGCGGTCGGCCAGGAACAGGTTCTTTTCCGGGTCGAACAACTGGCGCACCGGACGGGTGGCGATATGACCGCCGTCGCGGTTGCGCCGGTAAATGGTTTCACTGAACTCGCGGTTTTCCGGCGAGTGCGTGGAGTGGTAATTGTCGAACCGGATCAGGAAGTCGGCGAAGTCGCGTTCGTGATCGGCCTTGACGGTGGCAATCTGTTCTTCCGGAGTCACGCCGTTCTGTTCCGCCTTGAGCATGATGGCCGTGCCGTGCGCGTCATCCGCGCAGACATAATGGCACTCGTGGCCGCGCGATTTCTGGAAACGCACCCAGATATCAGTCTGGATGTATTCCACCAGATGGCCCAGGTGAATGGGGCCGTTGGCATAGGGCAGGGCGCTGGTAACCAGCAGGCGGCGGGCAGTCGTGCTCATGGGCAGGGGGCGTCCGGATGAAAATTTGAAGGTCGCTACTATAGCGCAAAATGGGGTAGCATACGCAGCCTGTCTTTCCATGTCGGAGCCGCTCATGTCCCTGTCCCGCAAGCACCTTGAATCCGCTCTCAGCCGTCAGGTTGACCCCTGGATGGGCAAGGATTTGCTGGCCTTGACGGAACGCATGGACATTGACGGCGATCTGGTCAGCATTCAGCTGGCATTGCCGTATCCCTTTGCCAGTTGCGCCGAAGAACTGCGCGATCTGCTGGTGCAGACGCTAACCGAAGCCGGAGCCGGGCGCGTGGCTTATGACCTCATCCTCAAGGTGCCGCGCAGCAAGCCGACCAACAATGTCGAATCCGCGCCGCCCATCAAGAACGTGATTGTAGTGGCATCGGGCAAGGGCGGGGTCGGCAAGTCAACCACGGCCGTCAATATTGCGCTGGGGCTGGCCGCCGAGGGCGCACGAGTCGGCATTCTCGATGCGGACATTTACGGCCCCAGCATCCCCACCATGCTCGGCCTGTTCAACCAGCGTCCGGAAATCCGCAACGAAGCCTTTGTGCCGTTGCAGGCTTACGGCTTGCAGGCCATGTCCATCGGCTTCCTGATCGATGACAACAACCCGGTCGTCTGGCGCGGTCCGAAAGTCACTGGCGCACTGCTGCAGCTGTTCGGGCAAACCGCCTGGCAGGATCTGGACTATCTGGTCATCGACATGCCGCCCGGCACCGGCGACATCCAGCTGACGCTGGCGCAGCGCATCCCGGTTTCCGGTGCGGTCATTGTCAGTACCCCGCAGGATATTGCCTTGCTGGATGCCAAGAAGGGTATCGAGATGTTCCGCAAGGTCAGCATCGATGTGCTGGGTGTGGTGGAAAACATGGCCTTGCATGTATGCTCCAACTGCGGCCACACCGAGGCGATTTTCGGGGAAGGCGGCGGCGAGCGCATCGCCCGTGAATATCAGACCGAGTTGCTGGGCCAATTGCCGCTGGACAAGAGCATCCGCGAACAGGCGGACAGTGGAAAACCGACCGTGGTCGCGCAACCGGACGGCACGCTGGCGATGCATTACCGTAACATCGCCCGCCGCATTGCCGTGAAACTGGCTCAGCATGAAGTGGTGCCGACCAATCGCATCGGCTTCTTTTCACCCAAATAATTTCGCAGATAACGGAAGCGCAGTCATGACGATCAAAGCAGACAAGTGGATTCGCCGCATGGCCGAGGAACACGGGATGATCAGCCCCTTCGAGCCCGGCCAGGTGCGCACGGCCGGCGGTGAGAAGATCATCTCCTACGGCGTCTCCAGCTACGGTTATGACGTGCGCTGCTCCAACGAATTCAAGGTTTTTACCAACGTCTTTGGCGCCACGGTTGACCCCAAGAATTTCGATGAAAAGAGCTTTGTCGATATCCAGTCCGATGTCTGCATCATTCCGCCGAACTCTTTTGCGCTGGCGCGCACTGTCGAGTATTTCAAGATTCCCCGCAATGTGCTGACCATCTGCCTGGGTAAATCGACCTATGCCCGCTGCGGTATCATTGTCAATGTCACGCCGCTGGAGCCGGAATGGGAAGGGCATGTGACGCTGGAGTTCTCCAACACCACCAATCTTCCGGCGAAGATATACGCCAACGAAGGCGTGGCTCAGATGCTGTTTTTTGAATCGGACGAGGTCTGTGCAACCTCATACAAGGATCGTGGCGGCAAGTACCAAGGGCAAACCGGAGTAACATTGCCCAAAGCGTAGTCCCTCGATCCCATGAAAAAGGGGCCGTTCAGGCCCCTTTTTCATTCGTATCATCCGCGCAATATCCGGGCATTACTTGCCAGCGGGGGCTTGAGTCGCTTGCCAACCCGTGAATGCGGCACGCTCCGCAGCGGTGGCTTTACCCCACAACTCCTTCAGTCCGTCAAGCGTACTGGAGGCCGTAGGTTCAGCACTTTGGAAGGATCGACCGATGGTATCCACCAGCGAAGCCTGACCCAGCGACTTGATCAGCACACCGGTAATGCTTTGGCCGGAAACAGACTCCACCAGGCGGATATCGGGGTTTTTGGCAAAAAGCTTGGCGGCTTCGTAGCGTTTGGGCGGAGTGACGGTGAAGGCATAGCTTTGGCCGGCATCCGCCTTGAAACGAAAAGCAATCGGAGGCGACTTGAGGATATCGTGATCATCAGCCCCCAGCGGGAATAGCTGGTTATACCGAACGGTAACGACATGCTCTCCGGGCGACAAGGACAACTTGAGCACTCGGGAGCCAAAAATCCCCCCGGCCTGTTCTTCGCCGTCGATTGCCATAATCTGGATCAATTCCGGACTTTGCAAACTGGCTACCGGTTGCTGATTGCCGAGTTCGCCTGCCTGAGCTCCGGATGAAAGCGCGGCCAACAGCAACATGGCCGGGGTACTAAGAGAGTTCTTCATTAATACGAACCTTGGCGACGACGGCCAGACCTGACCAACCCCAACAACCCTAGCAGGCCCAAGGTATAGAAGCCAATGCCGCCGCCACTGGTATCACTACCTTCGGCCGGTGTGGCATTAATAACATTGACCGTTGCCGAGTTGGAATATCCAAGATCCTTGTCCAATACCGAATAAGTAAACTTATCAGAGAAGGGTGACAAGTTGTTGTACGGGTGGTAAGTCAGCTTGCCGCCATAGCAGGTTTGGTGCGAGGTTGCTGTGTTTTCCTGGCAAGGGCCTTCACGTTCGGCGGTAATATAGCCCAACGCGGGTTTGTCATTTATGCGGATATTGATTCCGGGATCGGCGCTGCAATCATAGATAATATCGCCCGTGGTCGGGTCAACCTTCGGCAAGCCGTTAACAGGATCAATAACCGTGCGCCCGCAATAAAAACCACCGAAGGCGCCATCATTCTTGTCGCTGTCATTGGCCAGAACATCCACCGTCACGGCAGTGGCGCCGGAAGGCAGCACGACGGAGTCATTTTCCGCAATCGGAGGAATGTTGTTGATCTGGATGTTGACGGTCGCGACATTCGAGAATGCCTCGGGCGCGGACTTCTTGTGAATCTTGTAAGAACAAGGAACGCTTTGGCCAACGCCGGTCAACGCACCTCCGGAAACATATTTCAGGAAGGGCACCTTGTTGGTTTCACTGATTTCCTTGGGGTCACCCACAACGCATGGACCGCTGGTCGGCACAATTTCATAGTCGTCAATGTAATCGTTGGAGAAAATCCGGCGAACACTCTCGTCTTCCTGGGCGATATCGTTGGCAAGCACTTGTGCCCGCACGATGCGGTTCTCCGATTCCTTGTTCACTATATTGACGTCGCTGATGGCCGTCAGTTGCTTACGTTCAACAGAACCGACATCACACAGGGAGAAGTCAACCCGAACCACGCCGCGTTGATCCGTTTCAAGACAGGACGCATTCGGTTGGTCCAGAACATACTTGGAGGTCAGCTTGGGCAAATAGTTCAGTGTACGACCACCATATAAACCCAAGGGATTCAACTCATCCGCCAAGGTTAGACCGGGGACGGCATCAAGATCGGTGTTGGTCGACCCTGACTTGAAGGCAATCAGACAGCCTTGCAGGGCATTATGGCTGCCACTGATGTCAGATTGCGAAGATGGATCACGATCCAGACATCCACCGCCGCTGTTGAAAGCGACCAGGGAGGACGTCATGTTGAAATAGTTCAACCCGTCAAAGCCAAAAACGGGCGATCCGGAATTTTCCGCCGCCGTGATTGAAGAGGCTCGGAGTGCAGAAATGGATCCCGGGCTTTTCCGGTAATTGATGATGGCGCCGGAATTCGAGATCGAGTTCTTGGCAATGGTAGTGCCGTTAATCAGGAAATCCATGGAGCCGCAGCTATCAATGATGCTGCTGTTGGTTCCATCCCCATTATTGACAATAGCGCTCTGGGTAATATCAATCCCGCGATTCGTATATTTCAGATTATCCATGCAGGACATGGACAGCACGGCCCCTTCCGGGGCATTGCTCGACTCGAAGGTAGTGGTATTGGCATCCATGGTGGCGTTAACGCCAGACAGATAAACCGAGCCGCCGGCCTTCGAGGCCTGATTACCTTGGAAAATCACGTTACTGAGACTGACTACCCCACCGGCAAGAATAGCGCCGCCGCGTTCGGTTGTTGCCGGATTTCCACCGTTCACGATCAGCAGATCGCTAAGCACCAGATTGGCATCAAGGGACGTCGTATTAAAAACACGACTCTTGGATTGGGCGTCGATTTTGGTATTCGGTCGATTCGCTTTCGGCTTCGAATTGGTGATCGGATCAACAACCCCGGCCTCGGCAGTGGAATATCCGACAATCTTGATGCTGCGCTTGACTTTCAGCTCGCCGTATTTCGGGTCCAGAATATAGGTGCCATCAATCAGATAGATGGAATTGACCTGATAATTGTCACCGGAAGTACAACCGCCGAAGGGCGTGAGTTCGTCATTAGCCTTGATGGCTTCGCGCAGGGAACAGGCATTCGGGTTTTCGCCATTTTCATCAACCAGTGTGTTGACCCGGATGATGGTATTGATGCTGCTCGACGCATAATTGCATCCCAGAGCGGCAATACAGGCCGTAAGCAGCAGTACATTATTCTTCTTCATTTGGAAGATCCTCGTTGCGCGCGAAGACGGAGAATGACAAGCCCGGCCAGGGAGAAGATTCCCCAGATGCCAAAAGGTCCTGCGAATGACTTGGATTCAATCCCCTTCTTGGGGTCAGCGACGATCTTGACATCCGTGATCAAGCCGCGGTTGTTGTTGGCATCACTGAAGCGGGAAAGGGTGGTGGTCACGGAATAGGAAAACAGGTCGAAGCCGTGGTAGGACGAATTCGGCTGATACTCTACCTGGTGCGTGGCGTTGTTGAAGTTGACGACTCCCTTGCCTGGCATGGCGGTCAAGAACGGGCAGCCGTCCTTGCTCAGGTCCGCGCGCGGATCAGTCACGGCGGAGCCGCAGAATGCAGCGGGGAAGAGTTCGCCGTCACCGATCTTTTCAAGCATGTTAAAGGTCACGGACTGGCCACTGATAACATCCTGGCCTTGTTTGGCATATCCGTCAGAGACCAGTTCAACCGCACCGATATCACACAATGTCCGCGTTCTGAACCGCTGGTCCGTGCCATTGCAGTCCGTGTCCACAAAGCCGGTTGTGGGCTGGCCTTTGTTGACGATCGGGGAGTCGGAAAGCGCGGTATAAGAAGCCAGGAGCCGGGGTTTGTGAGACTTGGTCAGGCCGCCGAAATACCCCAGCGGACACAAGATACCGACAGCCGGGGGAGCATTGCAGGTGGCGGCATCACTGGAGCTGCCGGCGAAAAGGGTTTCATTGCCGGAGCCTGTAATCTTACGATTACTATCGGCGGGAAGACCAATCGGGCAACCGGCGGACATGAATAGGTTATAGCGGAAACGGGTCGATACTCCGACATTCAGGCAGTCACTGGAATTACCGGCAATAATGGAGCTGCTCAGATTGATGTCAGTATTGCGGAAGTCGACACCAGCGGTGTTATCCACCACCGTCAGGCTGAGCAGACGCAACTCCTTGGGGACGGAAATCGCGATACCCGCATTCTTGGTGAATGTAGAGTCAGAAATCAGGAAGCGGCTGACCAGCGACGAGGCATCCGGACTCGCGCTGGTATCGACATGCACCACGGCACCGGCAGGCGCGGTAGCTTCATTCTTGTAGAAAAGTGACTGCGTCAGGTTGACGCCGATCTTCTCGCTGTACACGGCTGCGCCGGTCGGGGCCTTGTTGGACTCAAATGTGGCAGAACCCAGCACCAGAATGCCTTCACCGGCATTATATACCGCGCCACCTTTCCCAGAGGCTCCGCCCAACTTCAGCGTGACGTTGGAGAGGCTGAGTTCTTCCTTGTTGAAGAAAATACCGCCGTCAACTGCGCAGATATCTGTTGAGGCGCTGTCGGCACGACATCCCTGGAAACGGATGTTGTAGAACTTGACCTGTGTTTTGATTTTCTGGTCGGTCACGCCGTCGTCAATCAGGAAGGCGCGGCTATTACCGGAAACCTTGATGATGGCCGGCTGAAAGTCGGAAATCGTGGACTCGGAGGTGGCGTCAGAGGTCTGGGTAATTTCGTTACTGCGGATGGTCAGGGTGTCCTTGATGACAATGGCGCCCTTTGTGATCAGGAACGGGGTGCTCTGCGGCCCCAGGTCAATTTCATCCACATCGGATACAACAGTCGGTACGCAGCCAAAAACCTGAAGCTGGGTTATTTCATTCTGGATGGTTTTCTTGGCCTCTTCGACCACGGCAATTTCGGCCTCGTAACCCTTGATCTGGTTATCAATATCCTTGATCTTGGCCTCCAGCTGCGACTTCAGGGGCTCAACAGCTCCTTCCAGGTCAACGCTGTACATCTTTCGTTCATAATTCAGGGAGGTGACCTTGCTGTTGATGACCGCCAGGTTGGCATCCAGCGGGGCGAGGTCTTTCTTGATGATATTCAGGCTATTAATATAACGGACGGCTTCCCGCAAGGAGCATTGCTTGTTAGAGGCCTGATCTTCGTCAAGGGTTGTGTTCACCACAACGGTATCTGCGTGGCTACCAGTGGCAATGAGGGCCAGCAGAGCTGCAATGGATGCACCCTGAACTCGTGTCATGCTTATTGTCTCCTAGTAGTCGCGGCTGTTCTTTTTATGCGCCCAGTGTAAAGAGGAGCGCCAAGCCTGTCTTTTGGTTTTGTGTTTCAATCAGATAAGGTAATCCATACCGATCGATTGTGATGCGGCATGAGGCTTGTTTCATACCCAGACGGAGTCTACCAGACAATCGTCTTCTACGTCTCCTGCGCCTTCGCTCAGGCTTTTTCATCCCTCATGTGCGCCATGACCGCCACCAGGCGCTCGCTTAAATGATCATTGATGGCCTTTTCCATGGCCCGCCCGACTTCAGCGGCAATGGCGATATCCGCGATGGGACGCAGGCGCCACACCAGACTGGTCAGACGCTCGACATCTTCGGGCGGGGGCAGCCTGTCCTTGCCATAAGGATCGAATACCAGCCGCACCACCAGCTTGACCAGCTGATCCGCCACGAACTCGACGTTGTTGCGGACACCTTCAATGATGCCCAGAAGTTCGCCCAAGGGCAGGCCTTCGCCCACCAGCTGGATACCTGCGTTCAACAAGCGCGGGCTGGGCACCCGGAACTTGGTGTCTTCCTGCGTGAATTCGATCATGCCGAGGCGGGCGGCATGCAGGATTTCGTCCTGGGTGACGCCGGGCCCGAACATCTGGATCAGTTCCAGCGCGTCGTAGAAGGTAGGCGTATCGTCAGACCAGGGGCTGGTGATGGCATTTTCCAGACCCAGCAGCTGCCGCAGGTCATGACCGCTTTCCCAGGCCGCTATCAGCTCCGAGATATTGGCGATGCTGTAGCCGCGCGCCAGCAGTTGGCCGATCACGCGCAAGCGGGCAAGGTGGGCGTCGGTATAGATGCCGGTGCGGCCGCGGCGCTCGGGAGGCGGAAGAATCCCCTTGTCCTGATAGGCGCGCACATTGCGAACGGTGGTTCCGGCGGCGCGGGCCAGATCATCAATGGTAAATTCCTCCGGCAATTTGGGCTGGGGGAATTCATTACGTGCGGTATCAGTCATTACTCTGGAGTCCCGGGGTTAATCAGGCTGCTTGTTCTTGGTCTGCTCAGCCGGTTCAGGAACAGCATCGTCACGGGTTTCACCGGCACTGGCAATTTGGCCGGTTCGCTGGTAGAAATCGCTGCTGCGGTAGCGGTCATGAACGTGGCGCAAGAGTACCATGATAATGGCGGCCACGGGCAGTGCCAATAGCATGCCCACCAGCCCGAACAGCTGTCCCCCGGCCATGATGGCAAAGATGACGGTAACCGGCGGCAGGCCGATCTTGTCCCCGATCAGGTAGGGTTGCAGCACCCAGCCTTCCAGGATCTGGCCGATCATGAAAACAAGGCCGACCAGCAGTAGCGGATCAGCATCGAAACCGAACTGGAAAAGCGCGGAGACCGACGCCGCCACGATGCCGATAATAAAGCCGAAATAGGGGATGATGCTGCCCAATCCCGCCAGCAAGCCGATAAGAATCCCCAGCTTCAGCCCGACCAGTTGCAAGCCGATGGCGTAAACCACGCCCAGCAACAGCATGACGATGAATTGTCCGCGCAGGAATGCCGCCAGCACTTCATCGCATTCACCGGCAATCCGCGAAACAACGGGTTCATGCTGACGGGGAATCAGCTCGCGAATATTGGTCAGCAGTTTGTCCCAGTCAAGCAGCAAATAAAACATGACGACCGGGACCAGCGCGACAAGACCCGCCAGTGACAGGATGTCCATCCCGGAACGCGCGACCTGCGTCAGGACATTGCCGGCGGCCGTACCGGCCTCCTGCCAGTATGAGGACAGCCAACCGGTGATGAGATCCATGTCTAACCGGTCAATATCAACACGGAAAGTTTTCTCCAGCCAGGGAATGGCATGGCGGTTGATCCAGCGCAGCAGCGATGGCAGCCGTGACTCCAGATAGATGAACTGCCGCCACAGTGAGGGCAGCAGCAGGATCATGAAAACCGTCATGCTGACGAACAGCGTGCTGAAAACCGTGGTAACAGCCCACGCACGTTTCATCCCCAGGCCGTTCATCAGCCGGTTGACCAGTGGGTTGCACAGATAGGCCAGCAGGGCGCCGGCCAGAAAGGGCATCAGGATCGACTGCAGGGCCCAAACCAGCCAGACCAGCAGCCCCAGTCCGGCCAGAACCGGCCAGCGGTTAATCGGTGTTCTGTCCGTCATCATGGGTTCACCTTGGTCGCAGAGCCGTTTGCCTGCCAGCGATAAACAGCGGTTCTGCCGCACAGTTGCCGGCCCATCAGGATCGTGTCATCAAGTCCGTGATCGGCCAACGGCGCAGCCTGTAACGGCAGGTTACCGGTTTGTTCAGGGACGGCAGCTTGTGGCCCGGTCTGACAGGCGAAGGTCACGGTTTCCCCTTCTATCCGCAACAGGCGGGTTGATTTGCACAGGGTGCCCAAGGCGGTTTCCGCCAGTTTGAAGGCTGCAAAACCGTGGATTCCCTGAATACTGATCAGCGAAGCCTGCCTGAGTCCGGGCCATTGCCATTGCAGGGCCAGATTTTCCGCCCAGATGTGCGGCAGATATTTCCGGCCGCCGGGCTCCAGGCTGCCACTGATCGTGGCGTCAGACATTACCAATTGCCACTGCAGCGGATTGGTCCGGGAAACCAGAACCACGCCGTCGATGCCGGACGATGCCAGAAACGCAACCAACGGCGCCCGATCGGCGGTCAATCCATGCATGAGATTGAAGAATGCGGTCACAGCCCCCGGCGCAACGGTATTCTCAATCACCAGACCGCGTCGGTCGAGCTCGGCCTTGAGCACGCTATCCGGTGAAATCGGTGACAATTTCTGTTTTTCAGCCGACTCCAGCATCCACAACCTGGCCCCGGCCCAAGGGCGGTAACCGGCGGCCAGCGCCAGCTTCTCCAGATTACCGGGCGGGGCATCGGCAGCCAGCGCCTGCCGAATCACCGGCGCATCGAAAACCGTCACGGTGCCTGTCAATCCCAACAGGTCCTCGGCCCAGACCGGCGGCGCAGCTGATGCCGCGGAGCCAATCGTCAGCCACAGGACGGGAAGTATCGGTTTCAGGGAGGAAAAGGGCATGTCCGTCGCAGGTCAGGAAAAAAAGCAACCTTAACGCAAGAATGCTGTCCATTTCCACATTAAGCACGGCGGCATTACGGATTAATATCGGCTTGCCCTAGAGGAATCGGGCCTAAAAAGGTAAAATGCGCGCCCATCGCCTGACCCATCCTGGATATGACCATGAGCCAAACCCCAACTTCCCTCAGCTATAAAGATGCCGGTGTGGATATCGAAGCCGGAGACGATCTGGTTGAACGCATCAAGGGTGTGGCCAAAAAGACCGCCCGGAAGGAAGTACTGGGCGGCCTGGGCGGTTTTGGCGCGCTGTGCGAGATCCCCGAAGGTTACCGCAAGCCGGTGCTGGTTTCCGGCACCGACGGCGTGGGCACCAAGCTCAAGCTGGCCCTGCAACTGAACCGTCATGAAAGCATCGGCATCGATCTGGTCGCCATGTGCGTCAACGATCTGGTGGTCTGCGGTGCGGAACCGCTGTTCTTCCTCGATTACTACGCCACCGGTCATCTGTCGGTGGAAACCGCCGCCACCGTGGTGACCGGCATCGGCGAAGGCTGCCTGCAAGCCGGTTGCGCGCTGGTGGGCGGTGAAACCGCGGAAATGCCCGGCATGTATGAGGGCGAGGATTATGACTTGGCCGGTTTCTCGGTCGGCGTGGTGGAAAAGGACGACATCATCGACGGCAGCAAGGTCAAGGCCGGTGACGTGCTGATCGGTCTGGCATCCAGCGGCGTGCACTCCAACGGTTATTCGCTGGTCCGCAAGATCATTGACGTGCGTCAGGCCGACCTGAGCCAGGATCTCGAAGGCAAGTCGCTGGCCGACTGTGTCATGACGCCGACCCGCATCTACATCAAGCCGCTGCTGTCGCTGATCAAGGCGATGCCGGTGCATGCCCTGGCGCACATTACCGGCGGCGGTCTGCCCGGCAACCTGCCGCGCGTGCTGCCCGAAGGCGCTGACGCCCGTATCGACGAATCCTCCTGGCAGTGGCCGGCCATTTTCCGCTGGCTGCAAGAGCAGGGCAATGTCGAACGCTTTGAAATGTACCGCACCTTCAACTGCGGCGTCGGCATGGTCGTCGTGGTTCCGGCCGAGCGCGCCGATGACGCCATCGCCCACTTGAAGGCCTCCGGTGAGGAAGCCTGGAAGCTGGGTGAAATCGTGCCGTCAACCCACGCCGAGCCGACGGTGGTCTTTGCCTGATCACCCGGGCTGTGCGTGTTGGCCGCAGAGACGCACCCGTTGCGTCTCTGTCGTTTTAGAACCGCTGAGTGATTCTGTGAGCGTTTGATGAATATCGTGGTCCTGATTTCCGGCTCCGGCAGCAACCTGCAGGCCATCCTCGATGCCTGCCGCTCCGGGTGGATTGCCGGACAGGTGGTCGGCGTCCTTTCCAACCGCGCTGACGCCTACGGACTGGTGCGCGCCGCGGAAGCGGGCATTCCGGTGGCGACAATCGCACACCGTGATTACCCGTCACGGGAAGATTTCGATGCCGCCATGCAGCAACAGATCGACAGCTGGCAGCCCGACATGGTCGTGCTGGCCGGGTTCATGCGCATCCTGACGCCGGGCTTCGTCCGCCATTATGAGGGACGGCTATTGAACATCCACCCCTCACTGCTGCCGCGTTACAAGGGGCTGCACACCCATCGGCGCGTGCTGGCAACCGGTGACCGGTTACATGGCTGTTCCGTGCATTATGTAAACGCGGAGCTGGATGGCGGGCCGGTCATCACCCAGGGCGTCGTGCAGGTGCATCCTGCTGATAATGAACAAATCCTTACCGAAAAAGTGCACACGGTTGAACACCGGCTTTACCCGCAGGTGTTAAGCTGGATGGCATCCGGACGCTTGGTGTACCGTGACGGCAGTCCCGTGCTGGACGGCCGGAAACTGCAGCAGCCGGTTCAACTCCTGTTCTGAAAGGGAATGCTGATGCGCCTGTTGACCTT
>DASUIM010000230.1:0-1898 GCA_036279775.1 Fluviicoccus sp.
GCGGCACCAGGATGCGCAGCATCCAGCGCTGGACCAGCTGTTCCAGCGGGGTCAGCACTGGCGGATGTATTGCGGCCGGCAGCTCGGCTCCGGCAACGGGAGATTCGTTCATGATGCATACCTTGCGTCAACGCAAAAGAAACAGGTCTGCCGGAACAGGAGGCAGGACGGGTTTTTACGGTTTCGTGTCAGGTGTCGCGGTCAGCGGAACGCGGGGTTCCGGACCCAAACCCTAGGGGATAGGGGCGCAATCATGATGGTCTCCTTTTTCATCGGGGTAACGGAAAAAGCGGGTGGCGGACGCCGGATCGCGGCGTAAACCGGAGGACAGGGGCGGGCGGGTAAGCCACTTCCTGTCCAAAGCTTGGGGATTATAACGCCGGACACCCCTGCACGGGCAAGTATCCGGACATGCGGCGAATTAAAGGGATATGCGGCCTGTGCCGGGGTTCAGGCCAGCAGCCGCCAGACGACGGAAAGGACCATGACCAGCAGGCAGAGCAAGGCGGAAAGACCGCTGGAGCTGACCACCCCGGCCAGCCCCAGGACGAAGCCGGACAGCGCCAGCCAGTCGCGGCGGCGGTCGGCGGCCATGCGGTACTGCAATTGCTGGAGTTCCCGCCATTGCCGCTCCTGCCAGGCGGCGCTGTTGCGCAGGTTGTTCAGGCTGTCCCAGACCAGCCCCGGCAGGTCGGAGAGGCCGAGGATCATCGCCGGAGTCTGCTTCATCAGCGACTTGACGCTTTCCGCCGGGTTCATGCGCGCGGCCAGCCAACTGCCCAGCAGCGGCTTGCCCAGCGACCAGATGTCCAGTTCGGGATACAGCTCGCGGCCCAGTCCTTCGACATGCACCAGCGTCTTCATCAGCAGCACCAGTTGCGGCGGCACTTCCAGGTGGTAGCGGCGGGCGACGTCGAGGACGCCCAGCAGGATCGGCGCGAAATCGAGCTGGTCCATGCTCTTTTGCAGCATCGGCGTCAGCAGGCGGCGGATCTCGCGGGTCAGGCCGGGAATGTCGGTGGACGGCGGTATCCAGCCGGCCTGATGGGCGACATCGATCAACTGGGTGAAGTCGTGCTGCATCACCGACATCATCAGCCGCGCCACGGTCAGATGATCCTTGTCGCTGAGCTCGCCCATGATGGCGCAGTCCAGCGCGATGTAGCGCGGATTGGCCGGGTCGGTGGTCTCGACAAAGATGTTGCCGGGATGCATGTCGGCGTGGAAGAAGTTGTGGTTGAAGACCTGGGTGAAGAAGACGGTCAGGCCCTTTTCGGCCAGCACCTTGCGGTTGACGCCCAGCCGCTCGAAGGCAGCGTTGTCGGAAACCGGCACGCCGTAGATGCGTTCCTCGACCATGACGTTATGGGTGCAGAGGTCGTGGTGGACTTCCGGCACGTAGATCAGGCTCGAACCGGGGAAGTTGTTGCGCATCCGCGTGGTGTTCGCCGCTTCCTGCAACAGGTCCAGTTCGCCCAGCAGCACCTGCTCGTAGTCGCAGACAATGCGCCAGGCGTGGAAGGCGGCCATGGCGGGCGAACGTGCTTCCAGCCATTCGGCGGCGGCCTTCAGGAAACCGAAATCCTCCTGAATGGCCTGCTCCAGACCGGGGCGCACGATTTTGACGATGACTTCACGGCCGTCGGGGCGGCAGGCGGTATGCACCTGCGCGATGGAAGCGGCGGCCAGCGGCTGTTCATCGAAACGGCTGAAGAACTGGCTGACCGGTCCGCCCAACTCCTGCTCGACAATCGCCTTGGCAGTTTCGGACGGGAAGGGCGGCACCCGGTCCTGCAGCTTGCTGAGTTCATCCAGCAGGCCTGGCGGCAGCAGGTCGCGGCGGGTGGACAGCAACTGGCCGAGCTTGATGAACAACGGCCCCATTTCCTCCAGCGCCT
>DASUIM010000231.1:0-1501 GCA_036279775.1 Fluviicoccus sp.
GTCGGCGCGGCCTGGAACTGGGTGACGATGTGCTCGCTGGGATAGACGCCGAAGGTGACGTTGGCGAACTTGCCGCAATAGGCCTTGCGCAGCGCCACGGTCTGGTCGATGGGGATGAATTCATCGGCGACGCCGTGATACTGGTACAGCGGCACCGGAATCTTGCCGGTGCCCAGCGCCTGCGCCTTGATCGTCTGGTTGATGGAGGGAACGGCGGTCAGTTGCGCCAGCGTCTGGTTGTTGACGGTGTATTCCGACACCTTCTTGTTCATGAAGTCGTACAGTGCTTCAAACACGCATTCCGACTTGCCCTTGGCGACAGCGGCCTTGCCGGTGGCGTTGGTCAGCGAATCCAGCGGGATTTGCGTCGGGTATTGGGTGGACAGGCCGATCACCGCGCCCAGCAGGAAGGACGCGCCGGTGCTGCCGTCCAGGTAGTTGGCGGTGCGCAGCAGGTCGGCGGGAATGCCCCCGGCGGCAACGGCAGACAGTTTCAGATTGGGGGCGTAGGCGTTCTTCATCTCGCCGGCCCAGGCGGCGGTCTGGCCGCCTTGCGAGTAGCCCCAGATGGCAGCCTTGGCACTGGCGCTGACACCGGAACCGGGAATCTGCGCGGCGGCGCTGAAAATGTCCAGCAGCGCCCGGCCCTGCGAAATGCCGCTCATGTAGGTGGGCGTGGCGCCGGTGGTGTAGCCGGGGTTGTCACTGACCAGCACCGCATAACCGGCGCTGAGTGCGGCGGCGATGTTGGCGCTTTCATAGTCGGTGCCCTTGGCCATCTGGATCGACGGCGCGCAGCCTTGCGCCAGGCCGTGGGTGCCGACGGCATAGCCGACCACCGGCCGCTCGCCGGAGCCGCTCCACAGCGTGGCGGGCACGATCACCGTGCCGGTCACCAGGTTGGCCGCGCCCAGGGCGTCGGTGGAACGGTAAACCACGTTCCACGCCTGCACGGCGGGCGCGCCCGCGCCCAGGTTGACGACAGCCGGGCGGTACCAGACCAGTTCACCGTGCGCACCGGCGGTGAGCGCGGCAGGCGGGTTGTAGAACGAGGCATCGCCGGGACCAACGGCAGGCGCGGCCAGGGCGGCAGCGGACGGCAGGGCCAGCACGGCGGCCAGCAGGGGGCTGAAACGGAAGGATGACGGCATGGGTGTACTCCTGACACGGGGGCATTTGTTCTTGTTGGGGTGAAT
Organism: Fluviicoccus sp.; assembly: GCA_036279775.1. Classification (GTDB taxonomy): domain Bacteria; phylum Pseudomonadota; class Gammaproteobacteria; order Pseudomonadales; family Moraxellaceae; genus Fluviicoccus. The sequence continues at coordinate 1,197 of DASUIM010000231.1, forward strand.
GCCGTTTACCCGTCCGGGGCGTCAGGCATTTCAGTCCGCGACTTTAGAGAACACGTGTGCAGGGTGCAGGACTTGAACGGACAATGATCGGTGAATTCCGGCCAAGGCCGCCGCAAGCTGTCTTTCCCGGTCCTGACCGGATCGTGGTATACCTTGAATAACCACAACCCCGACCCGCAGGAGTGCCGCCATGAAGACCGTCAATCCCGATGATGCCGCGCAGCAGCAGTTCATCCAGGCCGATGTCGACCGCAAGCCGATCATCATGGTCAACCTGCTGCGCTTCCGCGGGCAGGCCGACTACG
>DASUIM010000232.1:0-1244 GCA_036279775.1 Fluviicoccus sp.
TCGACCGCGTCGGCGGCACCAGCATCGGCGCGATCATGGCGGCGGCCGTGGCGCTGGATCATCCGGTGGAACGGCTGGCCGACAAGGTAAGGCATTCCTTCAGCCAGAACCCCACCCACCTGAATGACCTGAGTCCGCTGCCGATCCTGTCGGTCTTCCAGGGCAAGCGGTTGAACGCGCTGCTGCAGTCGGTGTTTCCCGACCACCTGCACATTGAAGACCTGTGGATCAACTTCTATTGCATCAGCAGCGACATGGCCACCAACGGCGAGGTGGTGCACCGGCGCGGCCCGTTGTGGAAGGCGGTGCGCGCCTCGGCGGCGCTGCCCGGCATTTTCCCGGTGGTGCGGCTGGGCGACGGCCTGCATGTGGACGGCGCGTTCATGAATTCGCTGCCGGTGGACGTGATGGCTGACATGGCGGTGAAGAAGATCCTGGCCGTGGACTTTTCCTGGCTGCCCGGCAGCAAGCCGGAATTCGACGACATTCCCGGCCCGGTGGATTTCCTGGTGGACCGCTTCCTGAACGGTCGGCAGCGGCTGTACCGCGTGCCAACGCTGCTGTCGAGCATTGTGCAAAGCTCGCTGCTGGCCAGTTCACAGCGCAGCGAGCTGGCGCGGGCCGAGGCCGATGTGCTGTTCAGTCCCGACCTGCGGCGCTTTGAATTGCTGGGGTGGAATTTCTTTGATGCGCTGGTGAAGATTGGTCATGAGCATGCAAGGGAGGTGCTGGCGCGGGCGGGGGAAAACAGTTCGCCAACCGGAATCACGCCTGCACATTGAGCGATCACCAACCGTCCGGCCGCCGGATTGCCGTGCCGTAAATCCTGTCGGGCAGTTGCGCCGCACTCAAATGCACCGGGCTCAGCACCTTGGCCCAATCCACAAGCATGGTCAAATCCCGTGACAGATGGCGGGCATGCTGCGTGGCTACCGGCGCAACCAGTCCCAACCTGACATGGGAACAATAACGACGGATGGTTGTCAGCGCCGCCTTCAAATCCGAATCATTACTGCACAGGACTATCTGTTCACAAGCTCCCGTCCATGCCGCCGCCAGCATGTCACACGCCAGATTGACATCGGTCTGCTTCTCGACAAAGTCGTGGACCCGGACTTTATCGATACCGGCCAAGGGTTCCACCAGACGCAGCACCGGGGTTGTGGCCACCATGCGGCCCTCGATGATGGAAACACGGCAAGGGGGATGTTTGCGGAGTGCCTGCAGATACAGCCGTTGCCGCT
>DASUIM010000233.1:0-3460 GCA_036279775.1 Fluviicoccus sp.
TCCCGACGGCGACGGCCACCTGCACGATGTCGTCACCCGGTTCGACGGCCGGGTGGTGCGGCTGGGGCAGATGTGGAATTACGCCACCGGCATCCGCCATCCGCAGCCGCAGTTTCCGGACCACGGCCTGTCGCTGATTCCACCGCGCTCGGCGCTGTGGCTGGACAGCACCGGCCGCCGCGTCGGCCCCGACCCGATGATCAGTGGTTTCGACACCCACCGCCTCTGCCGCCGCTTGGGTAACCAAGCCGATCAATACGGTTGGCTGGTGATGAACCGGCGCATCGTGCTCAAGGAAATGGCCATTTCCGGCTCGCACATCAATCCCGCCTTCTGCAACCGCGACCTGCTGCGGCTGGTGAAGGAAATCCTGCTCGGCAACCACGAACAGTATGAACTGCTGACCGGCCATTGCCCGGATGTGGTCACCGCCACGACGCTGGAGGAACTGGCGGCGAAAATGAACATGGTGGCGGACGGTGACAAGGTGACGGTGGACAACCTGCGTTCCGGTATCGACCCTTATGACGCGCAGATCGACCGCGGCCCCACGTATCACGACGATGACCAGCTGCGCCGCATCGCGCAGTTGCGCCAGTATCGCGGCGACAAGGCGCGCACGCTCAAATACCAGAAAATCCTCGACGAGAGCGCCTTGCCGCTGGTGGCGATCCGCGTCATGCTGCTGTCGCGCAAGAGCATGGGCGGCATTGAAACCGACCTGTCGTCGCGGGTGCTGGACACACGCGGCGAACCCCTGTCGGGGCTGTACGCGGTGGGGGAGTGCAGCGGATTCGGCGGCGGCGGCATCAGCGGCATCCGCTCGCTGGAAGGCACCTTCCTTTCCGGCTGCATCCTGACGGCGCGGCGGGCGGCGCGGGCGTTGGCCTGATATTCCCTTCGGACAATCACAAGAACAGGAAACCTCATCATGCGAAAAACCGGTGCCCAACTGCTGCGCTACGCCCTGGAACAGGTCGGGGTCCGCTTCACCTTCGGCATTCCCGGCGTGCACACCACCGAGCTGTATGACGAACTCAACGCCAGCGGGCACATCACGCCGGTGCTGGTGACGCACGAGGGCGGCGGCGCGTTCATGGCCGATGCCATCAGCCGCACCACCGACGCTCCCGGCACGCTGCTGGTGGTGCCCGCCGCCGGGCTGACGCACGCAGCCAGCGGCATTGCCGAGGCCTTCCTCGACGGCATCCCGATGCTGGTGATTTCCGGCGGCATCCGCACCGATTCCGGCCACCGCTACCAGCTGCACGACATCGACCAGAGCGCGCTGATGAAGCCGATCACCAAGGCGCAGTTCCGCATCCTGCGGCATCAGGACGTGGTGCCGACGCTGTTCGAGGCGGTGCGCATCGCCTATGACGGCGAGCCGGGGCCGGTCTATGTGGAAATGCCGCTGAACATTGCCGCCTTTGCCGGGGAGGTGGAGGGCGAACTGCCGGTGTTCCGTCCCGCCGCCGCGCCGACGCTGCCGCCGGAAGTGCTGGCGCAGGTGTCGTCCGCCGTGGAGCTGCTGAAGCGCGCCAGGCGTCCCGGCATCTTTGCCGGCTGGGGCGCACGATTCTGCGAGGAACAGCTGACGGCGCTGGCCGAATTGCTGAACGCGCCGGTCTCCACCACCCTGCAGGGGTTGTCGGTCTTTCCCGGCAACCATCCGCTGTTCGCCGGGTTTTCCTTCGGCCCGCACGCCGTGCCCGCCGCCGCCCATGCCTTCCAGGACTGCGACTGCCTGATCGCCATCGGCACCCGCTTCGCCGAGATCCCCACCGGCAGCTATGGCCTGAAGGTGCCGGAGAACCTGATCCACATCGACATCAACCCCGCCGTGTTCGACGCCAATTATCCGGCGAAGGTGAAGCTGCCCGGCGATGCACGGACAGTGGTGAAGGCGCTGCTGGCGGCGCTGCACACCGCCGGGTTCAGCAGCGCTGTCGACGACGTGGCGCTGGAGGCACAGTTGCGCCGCGACAAGCTGGCCTATCATGACGAATGGTTCGGCCATGACTCCGGCCACCGCGTCAACCCGGCGCGCTTCTTCAGCCGCCTGCGGCATGTGCTGGCCGATGACGCCATCGTCGTCGCCGATGACGGCAACCACACCTTCCTGACCGCCGAACTGCTGCCGATGCACCGCAGCCGCCACTTCCTGTCACCCAGCGACTTCAACTGCATGGGCTACTGCGTGCCCGCCACCATCGGCGCCAAGCTGGCGCACCCGGAGCGGCAGGTGGTGGGCATCGTCGGTGACGGCGCGTTCCTGATGACCTGCATGGAGCTGGTGACGGCGGCGTCTAACGAGCTGGGCGTGGTGCAGTTCGTGTTCAACGACGGCGAGCTGTCGCAGATTTCGCAGGCGCAGGAAATTCCCTATAACCGCAAGGTCTGCTCGGTGCTGGGCGCGGTCGATTTCGCGGGTGTGGCGCAGGCCACCGGCTGCGAATACCGGCTGATGGCGGGCAACGGCGATATCGGCCCGGTGCTGGACGAGGTGATGAAGCTGGCGGCGCAGGGCAAGCCGGTGGTGGTGGACGTGCGCGTGGATTATTCGAAACGGACGCGCTTCACCAAGGGCATCGTCGCCACCAACCTGAAGCGCTTTGATACGCGGACCCAACTGCGCTTTGTGGGGCGGGCGGTGTGGCGGCGGGTAACGGGCTGAAGGCCTGACCATTCGTCGGAAACCGCCCGGTTTTCTTGATCTGGCACGTTCGTGCTTGATCGAAGGCAAGACAACTCCGGAAATTCGGCGTATAAATTCAGTGAACGAATGTACACAATCGAGTGTGCCCGAATTCCCTGAATCACGCGCGGCCCGTCCGCCGCCCCGGAGTCCGTCATGCAAACCCTGACCAACCTCGACACCGCCTTCCTGCATCTGGAAAAGGACAGCACCCCGATGCACGTCGGCGGTGTGCTGCTGTTTGCCGCGCCCGCCGACGGCGCGATGACCTTCGACCGCTTCCGCCGCCATGTCGGCAACCGGCTGCAGACCGCGCGCGTCTTCCGCCAGCGCCTGCACACGCCGCCGGCGCTGCTGGCCAACCCGGTATGGATTGAAGACCCGGATTTCCGCCTCGACAACCACCTGCGCCGCCGCACCATCCACGGACCGCTGACGCACAAGGCGCTGGAAAGCCTGTGCAGCAAGTTCTTCAGCACGGCGCTGCGCCGCGACCAGCCGCTGTGGGAAATGATGTTCGTGCGCACCGCTGATGCCGCCGACGGTTTCGCGGTGCTGCTGAAAGTGCATCATTGCGCGCTCGACGGTGTGTCCGCCGAGGCGGTGATCACCGGCCTGCTCGACTTCACCCCCGAGCCGCGTCCGATGAGCACCGATACCTGGCAGCCGGAAACCGGGCCCACGGTCCGCGAAGTGGCGCGCCAACACCTCGCCGCGGCAAAGAATGCCCCGGCGCGGCTGACCACGCTGCTGCGCTCCACC
>DASUIM010000234.1:0-14773 GCA_036279775.1 Fluviicoccus sp.
CGAAGGGATTATCCGAATTTGTCATTCTTGTCATGATTTCCAACCCTTGTGGCCTGTGCCGCCTTGTTAAGATTATGGTCCAATTCCCGCCATGTTCAAGCCTGTTTCCCTGCTGATCGGCCTGCGCTATACCCGCGCCAAACGCCGCAATCACTTCATCTCGTTCATTTCACTGACATCCATCCTGGGGTTGACGCTGGGCGTCGCCGTGCTGATTACGGTGCTGTCGGTGATGAACGGGTTCGATCGCGAACTCAAGAACCGGATTCTGGGCATGATACCGCATGCCACCATCGCTTCCCGTGAACCGATTCAGGATTGGAAGAACTTAGCAGAGTTTGCCAAAAGAAATCCACAGGTTTTGGCGGTTGCGCCGGTTACCCAGTTGCAGGGCATGCTGACGGCGAACGGACAGGTTTCCGGAGCCATGATTACCGGAGTCGAGCCGGAATATGAGCGGCAGGTATCGATCATTGCCGGCAACATGAAGCAGGGCAAGCTGGAAATGTTGCGCGCCGATGAGTACGGCATTGTGCTGGGCAGCGGTTTGGCCGCCAATCTCGGAGTGCAGGCCGGCGACAAGGTGACGCTGGTGCTGCCGGAGGCTTCGTTGACCCCGGCGGGGGTGATTCCCCGGTTCAAGCGCATGACCGTTGTCGGCATTTTCCAGGTGGGTGCGGATGTGGACGGCCTGCTGGCCTATGTTCATGTGGCCGATGCGGGCAAACTGCTGCGCATCGGCGATACCGTGCAGGGTGTCCGCCTGAAACTGAAGGACCTGTTCCAGGCGCGGACCGTGTCGGAGCAGATCCTCTATGACCTGCCCGCCAACTACTATTCCATGGACTGGACCCAGACGCACGGCAACCTGTTCAGCGCCATCCAGATGGAAAAGGCGATGATGGGCCTGCTACTGATGCTGATCGTGGCCGTGGCGGCCTTCAATATCGTTTCCAGCCTGGTGATGGTGGTGACGGACAAGAAGGCGGATATCGCCATCCTGCGAACGCTGGGCGCCAGTCCCCAGACCATTACCCGCATTTTCATGGTGCAAGGCGCGGTGATCGGCCTGGTGGGAACGGTGGCCGGGGTGGTGCTGGGCATCATCCTGTCGCTGAACATCACCCATGCCGTAACCTGGCTGGAGCATGTCACCGGTCAATCCTTCTTCGACGCCTATTTCGTCAACTACCTGCCTTCGGAACTGGAATGGCAGGACGTTTTGTGGGTCAGTCTGACCACCGGGCTGCTCAGTTTCCTCGCGACCATTTATCCCGCCCGCAAGGCGGCCCGTGTCCAGCCCGCCGAGGCATTGCGCTATGAGTAAGGATCCCGTGTTGCAGGCGGAAGGCCTGAGCAAGCGTTTTGTCGATGGCGTGCGCACGGTGGAAGTGCTGCATGGCGTCAGTCTGGAAGTGCGCCGCGGCGAATTCGTGGCCATTGTCGGCAGTTCCGGGTCGGGAAAAAGCACGCTGCTGCACCTGCTGGGAGGACTGGATTTGCCAACAGCGGGCAAGGTGCGGATTCTGGGACAGCCGTTGAGCGACATGGATGAGACCCGGCGCGGCGAACTCCGCAACCGTCACCTCGGGTTTGTTTACCAGTTTCATCACCTGCTGCCCGAGTTCACGGCGCTGGAGAATGTCTGCATGCCTTGGCTGCTGAGATCCGGGGCGGGCATTGCCGAGGCGAGAAAGGCCGCGACGGAGTTGCTGGAGCGGGTAGGCCTGGGTAGCCGCATGGATCACAAGCCATCGGAGTTGTCTGGCGGCGAGCGGCAGCGGGTGGCGCTGGCGCGCGCGCTGGTGACCCGGCCCGATCTGGTCCTTGCCGATGAACCGACGGGCAATCTGGATGCCGAGACTTCCCAGGAAATTCAGGCCTTGCTGGCGGAATTACGGTCGGAACTGGGCATGAGCCTGGTGGTGGTGACGCACGACCAGCGCTTGGCGGATACGGCTGACCGGATTCTAACGATGCGGAGCGGGCGGCTGGCGTGATGCGGCCTGGCGTTGCCGGCGCCGGTTCCACGATTTGATGACGTGGCGGCGCCAGTACCAGTTCATGCCGAGATAACCCAGGCAGGCCAGCAGGAATCCGGTCACCAGCATCCCCAGCAGGAACGGTTCGATATAAGCCGTCATGTTCAGGGCGCGGCCATGACCGGGGGCAGGGGAGCTTCCACTTTCCAGTACATCGATCAGCAGGCGTATTTCATGCAGACTGATGCCCGGCCGGTGCAGCAGCGCCGCGCCGACATCGTAAGCCACATAGAAACAGGGCAGCATGGTCAGCGGATTGACCAGCCACACCATCGCCACGGTCAGCGGCAGGTTGACGCGCAGCACCAGTGCTATCAGAACGGCGGGAATGGTGTGCAGCGGCATGGGCAGGAACGCAAACCACAAACCCCAGAAAACAGCTCCCGCCGCCGAGCGCCGGTTGAGGTGCCAGAGATTGGGATCTTCCAGATGATGCCCGAGGAAACCCAGGCCCGGTGTCTTGGCGATACGGGCGGGGTCGGGTAAATGACGGTTGATGAATTTCCTGGGCATCTGGCGGCTCCGGACAGGGGCGGTTCAAGCCCGGCCGGAGTCGGCCTGACGCTTGCGCCGTTGCAGCCAGGCGCGGGTGACATGCCGTCGCCAATACCAGTTCATGCCCAGATAGCCGATGCAGCCGGCCAGGAAGCCGGTGACCATCATGCCCAGCAGGAAGGGCTCGATATGATTGGCCATCGCCCGGCGGTTGACATCGGCTTCCGGACCGGAGCCGAAAAGATTTCCCAGATGACCGATCAGCGCGTTGATCTCGGCCATGCTCAGCAGCGGATGGTGCAGCAGCAAGGCTCCGACATCGTAGCCGACGAAAATGACCGGCAGCATGGTCAGCGGGTTGGAGATCCAGCACAGCACAATGGCCAGGGGAAGGTTGACGCGGAACACCAGGGCTGCCATGGCGGCGGGGATGGTTTGGAACGGCATGGGCAGAAAGGCGCACCACAGCCCCCAGAACATGGCGCCGGCTGCCGAACGGCGGTTGAGATGCCATAGGTTCGGGTCCTCAAGACGATGCTTGAGGAATCCGAGACCGGGAGTTTTGGCAATCTTCTCCGGATTCGGAAGGTAACGGCGAATCAGTTGCTTGGGCATCCCGACTCCGGATTCATGGGCGCAACATTCTTTCCTATTTAGAGACCTTCCGCAATCGCAAACAAGCCTGTCAGACAGGATTGGCACAATAAATCGACAAATGGTGCGCAGCTATGGGGCGCGGGCGGAGATGCCGATCGTGTTTTCCGGCAGGCGGCGCTTGCCTGAAAGGCCTGCCGCCATTACTCTCGGCGGCCCTGATCACAGTCACATGGAAGTGCCTATGTCCAGTCCGGCCTGCGCGGCTTTTGCCGTCGGAGTCGCGCTCCTGCTTTTCCTTCCTGTCCTGCCGGATGCCGCTATTCCGGCGCTGTCGGGACTCGCCGGCCTGGTGCTCGGCCTCCGTTTCCGCGTCCTGTTGTTTCCGGCCTGGCTGTTGCTGGGCGCGGCGTGGGGAATCTGGCATGCCCAGGCGTATCTGGATGACCGGGTTCCATCAATCCTGGAGGGGCGGCCGATCGTGGTCGAGGCCCGTATCGCCGGATTGCCAGAACCGGCGGCCCATGGCCGGCTAGGAATTCGTGTGCAGCCGGTTCGGACCCGCGACCGTTTCACGCATTTCCCGACGGGCAGGTTCTGGTCGATGAACGCGCCCATGGCGGATTACCGGCCCGGTGATGTCTGGTTGATGACCGTATCGCTGAAGCGGCCGCACGGCGCGGCTTCACCGGATGCGTTTGATTACGAAGAGTGGTTGATGTCCGAGGGCGTGACCGCGACCGGCATGGTGCGCCAGGCCCGTAAACTGGCCGCCGGAGCCTGGTCGGTGGATGGCTGGCGGCTGCGGATCCGCGAGCAGTTCGCGCCGCTGATTGCCGACAAACCGGAAGCGGCGATTGCCTTGTCCTTGCTGACGGGAGACCGGGCGCTGGTCAGCGATGAGTTGACCGGAATTTACCAGTCGGCGGGCATCATGCATTTGCTGGCAATTTCAGGGCCGCACGTGCTGCTGTTCGCGATCGGTATCGTCACCCTGTTACGACGACTGAACGGATTGCGCCCTGCCTTGTACCGGACGTTGCCGTTTTCACGCTGGCAATGGCCTGTCTTGCTGCTGGCGGCTTGCGCCTACGGTGCGCTGGCCGGTAACTCCCTGCCGACGCACCGCACGCTGGTGATGCTGGCATTTGGCGTGCTGTCGCGCATGGCCGGGCGCGAGGCGGATGCTTGGGCGGTGCTGTGGCGTTCGTTGGCGCTGGTGCTGCTCTGGCAGCCGCTGAGTGTCCATGCTGCGGGATTCTGGCTGTCGTTCGGGGCGGTTGCTCTGATCATGCTCTGGAGCGGCCGGAAATGGCAGGGTTCGGCCTTGCTCAAGGCGGCTTCCCTGCAAGGGTATCTCTTTCTGGCCATGCTGCCGCTGGGCTTGCTGTTCTTTGGTCAGGTCAGTCTGGTGTCACCGGTGGCGAATGCGGTAGCCATTCCGCTGATCAGTCTGGTCGTGGTGCCGCTGCTGCTGACCGGGCTGATTGCCGGATATGGCTGGGCGGATGCCGGAATGGCGTGCTGGTTCTGGTCGGCGTCGCTGCTGGAGGGATTGGGGAAATGGCTTGCCTTTCTGGTGGGGGAAGGGCAGGCCTTGTTGTCATGGCGGCCGGGCGGCGCGGCTCTGGTGTTTCTGACGCTTGCGTTGCTGGTCTGGCTCTCGCCGCGCCGTCTTGTCCCGCGTGAAGTCTCTCTGGCGTTGCTGCTGCCCGTATTTTTTGTGCGCCAGCCCCCGGTTCCGGGCGAGTTGCAGATGGCGGTCCTGGATATCGGGCAGGGATTGAGCGTGGTGCTGCAAACCCGCCACCATGTCTTGCTCTACGACACCGGCCCCACGCCGCTGGCGGCGCAGGGTGTCATCCTGCCTTACCTGCATGGGGCGGGAATCCGCAAGCTGGACCGCCTGGTGCTGAGTCATAATGACCTGGACCATACCGGCGGCGCCGATCAGGTGATCCGGGGCCTGGCGGTGGATGCGGTCTTTTTCAGCGCTGCACCCGAAGGCTACAGGCCCGGACCGGACACCAACCGCTATTTCTGCCGGTCAGGCATGTCCTGGCAATGGGATGGCGTCAACTTCGACATGCTCGGACCAGTACCCGCGCAGGCGGAGATGACCGACAATAACCGGTCCTGTGTGTTGCGGGTCAGCGGCCTTGGCTACAGCATCCTGTTGACCGGCGACATCGAGGCTCCGGCGGAGCAGGCCTTGCTGGACAGCGGGACGGATTTGCGGTCACGGTGGTTGCTGCTGCCGCATCATGGCAGTAAAACGTCCAGCACGCCGCGGTTTCTGGCGGCGGTTTCCCCGGAGTTGGGTATTGTTTCCGCCGGCTATCGCAATCGCTTCGGACATCCCGCGCCCAAAGTGGTGGAGCGCTATCTTTCCCGGCAGGTGCCCCTGGAAAGCACGGTGACTTCCGGCAGTCTGATTTATCGCCTGCGGCCGGGCGGCGATTTTGTCAGGGAAGCATGGCGGCGGGGTCGTCATTACTGGCACAATTCGCCGTGAATGGGTAAAGTACCAGCCATTTTTCGCGGTTTCTGAAGAGGGGTCTGCCACGTGTGGGAATTAGTGAAAGCCGGTGGATGGCTGATGATGCCGATCATGGTGGCTTCGGTGCTGGCGCTGGCCATTTGCATCGAGCGGGGATGGGCGCTGCGAAGCCGCCGCGTGGCGCCGCCGGACCTGCTGCCTGAAGTCTGGAACTGGATCCGCAACAAGCAGCTGAATGCGGAGAAACTGCGCCAGCTGAAGGCTAATTCCCCCCTTGGCGAGATTTTGGCCGCCGGGTTGCTGAACTCCCGCCATGGTCGTGAAATCATGAAGGAAAGCATTGAGGAAACGGCCAATGTCGTCATTCATCACATGCAGCGCTATTTGTCCCTGCTGGGCACGCTGGCGATGATTTCCCCGTTATTGGGCCTGCTCGGCACGGTCGTCGGCATCATCGAGGCGTTCATGGCGGTGACCGGCGGCGGCATGACCGACCCCTCGTTGCTGGCCAACGGGATTTCCAAGGCGCTGGTTACCACGGCCGGCGGTTTGTTCATCGCCATACCGGCCATGATCATGCATCGTTTCTTCGTCCGTCATATCGACAGCATCGCTGTTGAGATGGAGCAACAAGCCATCAAGCTGGTTGATATTGTGCATGGCGACCGCGAAGTGGACTTCCAGGAAGTCAGCCCATGAAGTTCCGCAGGCCCCGCGAGGATTCGCTGGAAATCAACCTGACGCCGTTGATCGACTGCCTGCTGTTCCTGATCATCTTCCTGATGATTTCCACAACATTCAACAAGGCAAGCAAGCTGCAGATCGTACTCCCCGAGGCCAAGGGCGATGCCGCCAGGCCCTCGCGCGACAAGACGATCGAGATCGGCGTCAGCCAGGGGGGCGTCTATACGGTCAATGGCCAGGAACTGGCGGTGCGAGACGCCCGTCAGCTGCAGAGCGCCATCGAAAAGGCCAGCGGCGGCCGTCGTGACATGCCGTTCGTGATCGCCGCCGACGGCAAGGCGCCGCACCAGTCCGTGGTGACGGTCATGGATGTCGCCGGACAGATGGGATTCGTCAACCTTAACATCAGCACCCGACTTCGCAGCGAGAATCCTTAATGGTCACCAGCGGGATAGAGGCCTACAAGCGCCTTTTGGGTTACGCCCGCAAATACTGGGGAGCCTTTGCGCTGGGCATCCTGGGTTTCGTCATCAACGCCCAGACCGAGTGGGCTGGCGCGCAGGTGGTCAAGTTCATCATTGACGCCATCCAGAACAAGAACCAGGAAGCCAAAAACCTCTTTCCCGTGCTGATCGTGCTGATTTTCCTGCTTCGCGGCGTCGGGACCTTTCTGGGGAATTATTTCATTTCCCTGGTGGCGCGCAATGTGGTCTATGAGCTGCGCCGCCAGCTGTTCGACAAACTGCTGACCCTGCCCAGCCAGTATTTCCACCGTCATTCCGCCGGGCATATCAGCGCCAAGCTGATCTATGACGTTGAACAGGTCACCGGGGCGGCCACCGAGGCACTGAAAACACTGGTGCGTGAAGGCACGGTTGTGACCTGCCTGCTGGGATACCTGTTCTGGACCAACTGGCGGCTGTCACTGTCGCTGCTGCTGATTGCGCCGCCGGTATCCTTCATTGTCCGCAAGGCCAGCAAGCGCTTCCGCATGTTGTCGCACCGCATCCAGAATTCAATGGGCGACGTCAGCCATATTGTCAACGAAAGCATCAATGGCTATACCGTTGTCAAAAGCTATGGCGGTGAGGAATTTGAACGGCAGCGCTTTGAAAGGGCCTCCCGCGAAAATCTGCGCCAGAGCATGAAAATGGTGGTCACGGCCTCTTTGAACACCCCGCTGGTGCAATTGCTGATGGCGGTTGCCATGAGCTTTGTCGTTTACATGGCGTTGCAGCCGCATATCCTGGGAGATGTCAGCGCCGGCGGTTTCGTCGCCTACATCACCGCCGCCGGGCTGTTGTCCAAACCCATGCGCGCTCTGACGGATGTGAATGAAAAGATCCAGCGCGGCATTGCAGCTGCCCAGTCCGTCTTTGAAATGCTGGATGTCACGGGGGAAAGTGACACTGGCAAGCTGAAAGCGGAGCGGAGCAAAGGAGAGATCGAATTCCGCCATCTGGAGTTTGCCTACCCCGAGGGCGAGACGGTGCTTCGGGACATCAACCTGCGCATACCGGCGGGCAAGACCGTGGCGTTGGTCGGCCGCTCCGGTTCCGGCAAGAGTACGCTGGTCAACCTGATCCCCCGGTTCTACGATTGCACACCCGGACAAATCCTGCTCGACGGTGAGCCTTTGCAGGCTTACACCCTGGAATCGCTGCGCCGTCAGATTGCCACGGTCAACCAGAAGGTCGTGCTGTTTGACACAACCATTGCCGCCAATATTGCCTATGGCGTGCTGGCGGATGCCCCTCCAGAGGCGATTGAACATGCCTCGCGGGCCGCGTATGCCCACGAGTTCATCCATAAGCTTCCCGAGGGCTACCAGACCCGGGTTGGTCAGGACGGCACCGAGTTGTCCGGCGGCCAGCGCCAGCGTCTGGCGATTGCGCGGGCGTTGCTGAAGGATGCGCCGATCCTGATTCTGGACGAGGCGACCAGCGCCCTCGACAACGAGTCAGAGTATTTCATCCAGGAAGCCCTGGAAACGGTGATGAAAAACCGCACCACGCTGGTGATCGCCCACCGTCTGTCGACCATTGAGAAGGCGGATCTGATCGTGGTGATGGAAAAGGGGCGGATTGTGGAAACCGGCAATCATGCCGAGCTGCTGGCCAAAGCCGGACTGTACGCCCAACTGCATAGCCGTCATTTTGCCGATGACGCGGATGACATGACTTGATGAAGGAGCGGCTGGTCAGGGCCTGGTACCACGGCGGCTGGTTGCCGGTGCTGCTGTTGCCCCTGGCCGCGCTGTTCTGGTTGATCACGGCGCTGAGGCGCTGGGTCTACCGTGTCGGCCTGATCAAGGCGCAGCGTTTCCCGGTGCCGGTAATCGTTATCGGCAATATCAGTGTTGGCGGCACCGGCAAGACGCCACTGACCCTGCATCTGGTTCATCTCCTTAAGCAAGCGGGTTATCGCCCGGCGATAGTCAGTCGTGGATATGGCGGCCACGCCGATGTGTACCCCATGCTGCTGGGACCGGAAACGCGCGCGGATGAATCGGGTGATGAGCCGTTGCTGATCTACCGGGAAACCGGTGTGCCGGTGGTGGTGGACCCCCGTCGGCCGCGCGCGGTTGAACTGCTCGTCCGGCAGGGGCTTTGTGATATTGTCATTGCTGACGACGGTTTGCAGCATTACGCGCTGCATCGGGACATGGAATTGCTGGTGGTGGACGGAGAGCGAGCCTTCGGCAATGGCTGGATGCTGCCGTCCGGACCGTTGCGCGAGCCTGTCAGCCGCGCCGCCTCCGTGGATATCGTGGTGGTGAATGGCGGCAGGGGTCTGCCGTTGCCGCATGCGGATGTTCCGGTCCATGCCTTCCGCCTGACACCCGGCAAACTGCGGCCTGTCGGAGCGGCGGAACAGGCCGGAGCTGCGCCGTGGTCAGGGCCGGTGCATGCCGTGGCCGGAATCGGGAATCCCGGGCGCTTCTTCGACACGCTGGCAGTTTGCGGCTTTGAAGTGATCCCGCATCCCTTCGCCGATCATCATCAGTTCACCCCGGACGACCTGGAATTTAACGACAGCCTGCCGGTTGTCATGACGTCGAAGGACGCGGTGAAATGCGGTGGGTTTGCCAAACCGAATGTCTGGCAGCTACCCGTTGCGGTTGAAGCCGATCCCGCGCTGGATGATCGGATCCTGGCCTTTGCGGCCCGTTATCGAGAGAAAAGAGTCCATGCTGGATAAGAAATTGCTGGCGATTCTGGTTTGCCCCCTGTGCAAGGGCCCTTTGCACTTCCACGCCGCCCAGGCCGAGCTGGTGTGTCGCGCCGATGCTCTGGCTTTCCCCGTCCGCGACGGTATTCCGGTGATGCTGGATACCGAAGCCCGGCCGTTGACACTGGATGAAAAGCTGGCGCATGACACCGCCCCGGCGAGTGCCGGATCATGATGCGCTTTCATGCGGTCATTCCGGCGCGTTTCGGATCGACCCGTCTGCCGGGCAAGCCCTTGCTGGACATAGCCGGCAAGCCGATGGTAATCCGGGTCTACGAGCGCGCCCGGCAAAGCCGGGCATCGACGGTCGTGATCGCCACCGACGACGCGCGTATTGCCGATGCGGCGGATCGTTTTGGCGCGCCGTGGGTGATGACCTCCGCTGATCATCCTTCGGGTACCGATCGTCTGCAGGAGGTTGCCGCAAGGATGGGCTGGCAGGATGATGAGATCATTGTCAACGTCCAGGGTGATGAGCCGCTAATTCCGCCGGACGTGATCAATCAGGTTGCCTTCAATCTGGCCGCGCATCCATCTGCCTCCATGGCGACATTGGCTGAGCCCTTGCATGATGTCAGTCAGTTTACCAATCCGAATGTCGTGAAACTGGTGCGGGACCATCAGCAGATGGCCCTGTACTTCAGCCGGGCCTGTATCCCCTGGGCCAGGGACGCGTTCAGTCAGGGGGTGACCGTATTTCCCGCGCCGGATTTGTTTCTGCGCCATCTGGGTATTTATGCCTATCGCGTCAGTTTCCTGCACCGCTATGTCGGATGGAATCCGGCGCCGCTGGAGCAGCTGGAGGCGTTGGAACAACTGCGGGCGCTGTATTACGGCGCCAGGATCCATGTCGATCTGGCCGCCGCCAATTTGCCTCCCGGCGTCGATACCGCCGAGGATCTGGAGCGGGTCAGGCTACTTTTTGCGTAATCAAGGCTTCGAATAATGAGCGAAAAAATCAACGTGCTTTTCGTGTGTCTGGGCAATATCTGCCGTTCACCGACCGCGGAAGGCATATTTATCAACATGGTGGAAAAAGCGGGTTGGCAGGATCTGTTCAAGATCGATTCCGCCGGAACAGCTGCGCATTATGTCGGCGAACCGCCTGACCGTCGCGCCCAGAAGCATGCCAAGGCGCGGGGCTATGACCTGTCCCGTCTGCGGGCCCGTTTTATTTCCCCGATGGATTTTGAAAAGTTCGATTACGTCTTGGTGATGGACCGCCGCAATCTCCGCGAAATGGAAAAGGTCCGTCAGTACTGCCGCAACCCCAAGGCCAAGCTGCAGATGTTCCTGGACTACCATCCGGTCAAGAAGGGCGGTGAAGTTCCCGATCCTTTCGGCGGTGAGGAAAAGGACTTTGAAGTCGTGCTGGATCTGGCGGAAGCCACCTGTGAGAATTTACTGAAGACCCTGCTTCAGGAAAAGGGTTTGACCAACTGTGGCTGCTAGGCCTTCCCATGTTTTTTGAAAATCATCCCCTGACCCGGTTCAATACCTTCGGTATCCCGGCGCGCGCGCGGTTTCTGGCGCTGGTGGATTCGGATCAGGAGCTAAGGCAGTTGCTGCTCTCGGTGACGGCCCGTAATTTGCCCGTGCTGGTGCTGGGTGGCGGCAGTAATCTGGTCCTGGCCTCGGACTTTCCGGGGCTTGTGCTGGTGTTGCGCCAGCGTGGCATCCGTCTGGTATCTGCCACGGCAACCGAGGCGGTGGTGGAAGCGGCGGCCGGGGAGTGCTGGCACGATTTTGTCCAATATACGCTGTCGCAAGGCTGGTTTGGCCTGGAAAACCTGTCGCTGATTCCCGGCACCGTTGGCGCGGCGCCGGTACAGAACATTGGCGCGTATGGCGTTGAAATCAAGGATCGCTTCGCCGGCCTGACGGCAATAAGGCGTGACACGGGTGAGTCTCGGGACTTTAGCCTCAGCGAATGTTGTTTCGGGTATCGGGACAGTTATTTCAAGCAGCTGGGCAAGGATCGCTGGGTCATCACCCGGGTTCGCTTTCGTCTGGACCGGGTTCCGCATCTGCAACTGGCGTATGGCGATATTCAACGCCAACTTGCGCTTGCGGGGGTTGCGCATCCTGTGCCGACCGATATTGCCCGCGCCGTGATAGCCATTCGCCAGAGCAAGCTGCCTGACCCGGCCGTGATCGGCAACGCGGGAAGCTTCTTCAAGAATCCGGTGGTCCCGGCCGAACAGGCGGCGCGGTTGAAGTCACAATGGCCGGATCTGGTCGCCTATGCACAATCCGAAGGCGTGAAACTGGCAGCGGGCTGGTTGATTGACCAATGCGGCTGGAAAGGCCAATCCCTGGGAGCCGCCGGGGTTTATGAAAAGCAGGCGCTGGTGCTGGTAAACCGTGGCGGTGCGCGGGGGGAGGACATTCTGGCCTTGGCGGAGGCCATCCAGCGCAGCGTCGAAGAACGCTTTGGCGTGCGGTTGGAGATGGAGCCGGTGGTGGTGCGCTGAAGCCGCCTTGCCCGTCCGCTAAAAAGCGGCAGACATAAAAAAGGAGCCTTTCGGCTCCTTTTTTATGCGCCCCGGATTACTCCGGGGTAGCCGCCTTGGATTCGGCGTGCTTCTTCATGGCAGCCACAAAGGCTGAAATGACGTCCGACGCTGATTCGGGCTTGGGCTGGTCGGGCAACCAGGTTGCCACATAATCGCTGACCGTGCAGGCCGGAATGACCAGCGGGCTTTCGGTAACGACCGTTGCCGCCTCAACTTCAGCGGCAGGTTCCGCAGCCGGAGCGGGTTCCGCCACGGCTTCTTCAGCAACCGCTTCCACGACCAAGGCAGTAACGGTTTCCACAGCGACCGGAGCGGGCGTGACGCTTGTTGCGGCCTGCGCCTTTTGGGCGGCAAAGAATGCGGCAATCACCTCGGCGCCTGTGACCGGAGCCGGTTGGCCTGGCAGGAAGGCGGCGATGTATTCACCGACCGTGTGCCAGGAAGCGGTAACCGGAGCGGTCGCCGGAGCTTCTGTCACAGCAGGCTCGGCGACAACCGCAACCGGCGCGGGGCGCAGGGCTTCTTCCGCGCGGCGGGCCGCTTCCTCGGCTTCACGGGCAATCCGTTCGGCTTCAGCCTTGACGGCGGCTTCAGCGGCTTCGCGCTCCCGGCGACGACGCTCACGCGGATCGTTGGCGGCGCGGCGCGGCGCCTCTTCCGGAGAGGCTTCGTCGGCGGCAGGCGCGGCCACGGCTGCCGGTGCGGCTTCAGCCGGAGCTTCCGCCATGCGGGTGACCGAGTTGCGCGAACGTCGTGGCGCGGGTGCCGGAGCGGCTTCCGCTTCAACGGCGGGCGCTTCCACGGCCGTGTCCGGAGCCGGTGTTTCCGCTTCCACGACCGGCGCGGGAGCAGCTTCGGCGACAACCTGTTCCGGAGCGGCGGCTTCGGTCGCCTGTTCGGCGGCGGCTTCAGCAGCAATCAGGTCGGCAACGATCGGATTGATCGCAGCAACCGGAATAGCCGATTCCGTTACAGTGGCTTGCACCGGTGTCATTTCCAGCGCTTCCACGGTATCGGCGACATTTTCACCATCGGCCGTCATCAGACCGGCCTCCACCAGCACGCGCGGATCGCGCTCACGCGGACCGCGGTTGTTGCGGCGGTTGCCGAAACGATCACGGCGGGGGCGGCGCTGCTGCGGCGCGGCGCTGTCTTCGCCGTTGGCGCTGGCGGTGTTGTCCGTGACCGGGGCGTCTTCAACGGCGACGGCATCGGTAACCGGGGCTTCCGTTGCGAATTCCGGACGTGGCGGACGCGGCTGGCGTTCACGGCGATCGCGACCGCCTTCACGACCCTCACGCGGCTGCCGCTCGCGACGGTTGTTGTTGCCGGGCTGGGCAACAGTTTCACTGCCTTCCGCAGCAATCACCGGTGCGTCAATGACGGTGTCCGGCTGGCGCTCAATCCGTTCCGGACGCTCCTGGCGTTCCGGACGTTCAGCGCGTTGCGGGCGCTCGTTGCGCTCGCCGCGCGGCTGGTCGCCGCCGCCTTGACGTTCACCACGGTCGCCACGCTCGCCGCGATAGCGGTCGCCGCGGTTGCGGCCGTTGCGCTCACGGGGCTGCCGGGGCTGTTGCGGAGCGGCGGTTTCGGCGGAAACCGGGGCCGGTGCTTCTGCCACGGGTTGCAACTTGGACTCGACTTCTTCCTGCACGGTCTGGCCGTTGTTGAAGAGGTTGGCGAACCAGGCGAAGAAACCCTTGCGCGGACCGGCGGCGTTTTCGGCTTCAGCAGCCGCTTCGGGAGCCGGTTCGGCTGCACGCGCCGCCGGAGCGGGGTTGCGGTCTTCGCGGGATTTCGGAGCCGGAGCCTGGGTTTCCGGTTGCGCCATCTTGACGGCGGCTTCCTGGCGGCGGGCCGGGGCGCGTTCTTCACGGCGGTTCAGGCCGTTATCCTCGTGCGTCGGCTGGAAGGCTTCCACCAGTTGGAAGGAAGCCGGAGGTTCCGCCCCTTCCTCAATCTGGTCATCCCGGAAGCGGGTGACTTCGTAATGCGGGGTTTCCAGGTGCGGGTTGGGCAGGATCACCACGCGCACACCGCTGCGGCTTTCCAGTGTTGCCAGGGCGACCCGCTTTTCATTGAGCAGGAAAGCGGCGACACTGACCGGCACCTGGGCGCGGATTTCGGCGCTACGATCCTTGAGGACTTCTTCCTCGATGATGCGCATGATCGACAGACCCAGCGAGCGCACGTCACGGATGACGCCGGTGCCGTTGCAACGCGGGCAGACCAGGCCGGTGGTTTCTTCCAGCGACGGCCGCAGGCGCTGACGGGACAGTTCCAGCAGGCCGAAACGGGAGATGCGGCCGATCTGGATGCGGGCGCGGTCCATGGCCAGCGAATCACGCAACTTGTCTTCCACCATGCGCTGGTGCTTGGGCGGCGTCATGTCGATGAAGTCGATGACGATCAGGCCGCCAATGTCACGCAGGCGTAACTGGCGGGCGATTTCCTCGGCCGCTTCCAGGTTGGTGTTGAGCGCGGTTTCCTCGATGTCGCTGCCCTTGGTGGAGCGGGAGGAGTTGATGTCGATTGACACCAGCGCTTCCGTCGGGTCGATGACGATGGAGCCGCCGGACGGCAGCTTCACTTCGCGCTGGTAGGCGGTTTCGATCTGGCTTTCAATCTGGTAGCGGTTGAACAGCGGCACCGAGTCCTTGTACAGGCGGATCTTGCTGGCGTAGTGCGGCATCACCTTGCGCACGAACTCC
>DASUIM010000235.1:0-3618 GCA_036279775.1 Fluviicoccus sp.
CGAGCTGCTCGACGACCAGCGGGTCGCTCTGCGCCTCGCCGGCGCCGGGCAGGCTGAGCAGCGAAGCGTAGGACACTTCGGGGCGGCGCAGCAGTTCGAACAGGTTGTACTCGTGGTCGATGGCCTTGCCGAGTACGCGAATGCAGTCTTCGGCCGGAGTGATCTTGGGATTGACCCAGGTCGCCTTCAGGCGTTCCTGTTCGGCGGCGATGGCATCGCGCTTCCGGCAGAAGGCCGTCCAGCGCACGTCGTCGACCAGGCCGAGGGCACGGCCCTGCTCGGTCAGGCGCAGGTCGGCATTGTCCTCGCGCAGGCTGAGGCGATATTCGGCGCGACTGGTGAACATCCGGTAGGGATCGGCGACGCCGCGCGTAATCAGGTCATCGACCATCACGCCGAGGTAGGCCTCGTTGCGCTTCGGGCACCAGCCGGCTTCGCCGCGCACGTGACGCACGGCGTTGATGCCGGCGAGCAGCCCCTGCGCCGCCGCCTCCTCGTAGCCGGTCGTGCCGTTGATCTGGCCGGCGAAGAAGAGACCGTTGATGGCCTTCGACTCCAGCGTGTCCTTGAGGCCGCGCGGGTCGTAGAAGTCGTATTCGATGGCGTAGCCGGGACGCAGGATGTGCACGTTCTCCATGCCGCGGATCGAGCGCACCAGCGCCAGCTGGATGTCGAAGGGCAGGCTCGTGGACACGCCGTTCGGGTAGATCTCGTGCGTCGTCAGTCCTTCCGGCTCGAGGAAGACGTTGTGACGGTCCTTGTCGGCAAAGCGGTGGATCTTGTCTTCGATCGACGGGCAGTAGCGCGGGCCGACGCCTTCGATGACGCCGGTGTACATCGGCGAACGGTCGAGGCCGCCGCGAATGATGTCATGGGTCTGCTCGTTGGTGTGGGTAATCCAGCAGTTGACCTGCTCCGGATGCATGGCGGCGTTGCCCATGAACGACATCACCGGGATCGGCGTATCCCCGGGCTGCGGCGTCATCACGCTGAAATCGACGGACTTGGCGTCGATGCGCGGCGGCGTACCGGTCTTCAGGCGGCCAACGCGCAGCGGCAGCTCGCGCAGGCGGTTGGCCAGCGCGATGGAGGGAGGATCACCGGCGCGGCCGCCCTTGTGGTTTTCCAGCCCGATGTGGATGACGCCGCCCAGGAAGGTGCCGGTGGTCAGCACCACGGTTTTCGCATCGAAGCGGATGCCGGTCTGGGTGACGACGCCCTTTACCGTCTCGCCTTCCACGATCAGGTCGTCAGCGGCCTGCTGGAAGATATCGAGGTTGGGCTGGTTTTCGAGAATGCTGCGAATGGCGGCTTTATACAGGGCACGGTCGGCCTGGGCGCGTGTGGCGCGCACCGCCGGCCCCTTGCTGCCGTTCAGCACGCGGAACTGGATGCCGCCCAGATCAGTGGCCAGCGCCATCGCGCCGCCCAAGGCGTCGATTTCCTTCACCAGATGGCTCTTGCCGATGCCGCCGATGGCCGGGTTGCAGCTCATCTGCCCCAGCGTCTCGACATTGTGGGTCAGCAGCAGGGTCTGACAGCCCATGCGCGCCGCCGCCAGCGCCGCTTCGGTTCCGGCATGGCCGCCGCCAATGACAATGACATCGTAGGATTTGGGATAACGCATAACACCACCGCTGCGGGCCGGGCCGTCGAATGTGCCGGGAATCGGCTGGGAACTGAACCGCGCATTATAAACGACTCCCCGGTCAAGTACGAGAATTCCCGGGAGTCCGCCTGCCCGGCCGTCTCATGAGCCATCGGACATTAACGGAAAACCAACACCTCATCTCCCAAAACCCGCCTTTCATCAGGCAGGCCCGCCTTGCACTGGCTTTGTGATCTGTTTCACCGTCTTATAATGGTATCCCGAAATTCGTTCCGAACGGCCACCCTCCATTTTAACAAGAGCCCTGCCATGACTTCTCCTGTCCTCACCCTCGCCTGCACCTCCGCCAAGGAACAGGACCGCCTGGTCTTCAAATCGCTGCTGGGCATTCTGGCCCAAACCGTCCGCCCCGGTCAGGCGCGTTGGGATTATCTGGCGGAAGGGTATGCCGATGTGGTCTTCGTGGATATGGATGAAGCCACCCCTGTCTATCCGAAATCCGAACCGGGCAAGCCGCTGTCGGTGGTGGTGGGTTACAGCACCGATCTGGGGAAAGCCCAGAAATCGGTGTTTTCGCTGAAGAAACCGGCGCGACCCAAGGAGTTCATTGCACTGCTGACGATGCTGGAAGAACATCTGGCGCACAAGAACGACCTGACCATTCCGTCGATGCCCGCCCTGAATCTGGCCTGACCCCGGCCAGACCGGGCCGGCTCCCACCGCCGGCCCGGCATCATCACCGTTGTCTTGCACACCCCCGCCACTCTCTTTAGACTTGGTTCCCCTTGTGCCCTGCCGGTTTGCCGCCAATGCCACAGACCCTGCCCCCCGACTCAGTCGGGCTGGTGACGCCACAGACCCTGCATGTCGACACGCCGCTGACGCTGGCTTGCGCCCGCGTGCTGGAAAGCTACGACCTGGTCTATGAAACCTACGGCACCCTCAACGCCAACAAGTCGAACGGGCTGCTGATCTGCCACGCCCTGTCCGGTCATCACCACGCCGCCGGCTACCACAGCCCCGACGACAGCAAGCCCGGCTGGTGGGACACCTGCATCGGACCCGGCAAGGCTATCGATACCAACCGTTTCTTCGTCGTGGCGCTGAACAACCTGGGCGGCTGCCACGGCTCCACCGGCCCGTCCTCGATCAATCCCGCCACCGGCAAGAACTACGGCCCGGACTTCCCGCTGGTCACGGTCAAGGACTGGGTGCAGGTGCAGGCGCGCCTGTCCGACCACCTCGGCATCGATTGCTGGGCGGCCATCGTCGGCGGTTCGCTGGGCGGCATGCAGGTCATGCAATGGGCCGTGGATTACCCGGAGCGGCTGAAGAACGCCGTGATCATCGCCAGCGCGCCCAAGCTGTCGGCGCAGAACATCGCGTTCAACGAAGTGGCGCGCCAGGCCATCCTGTCCGACCCCGACTTCCATGGCGGCCACTACTACGAGCACGACACCTACCCCAAGCGCGGCCTGATCCTGGCGCGCATGGTCGGCCACATCACCTACCTGTCCGATGACGCCATGAAGCAGAAGTTCGGACGCGACCTCAAGACCGGCCAGTTCGCCTTCGGCTACGATGTCGAATTCCAGGTGGAGTCCTACCTGCGCTATCAGGGAGAAGCCTTCTCGCGCTATTTCGACGCCAACACCTACCTGCTGATGACCAAGGCGCTGGACTATTTCGACCCGGCGCGGGACTACAACGACAACCTGCGCGCCGCACTGGCCCGCGCCACCTGCCGCTTCCTGGTGATTTCCTTCACCACCGACTGGCGGTTCGCGCCGTCACGCTCGCAGGAACTCGTCAACGCCCTGATCGCCGAACGCAAGGATGTCTCCTACGCCGACATCGACGCGCCGCAGGGCCACGACTCCTTCCTGTTCCCGATCCCGCGCTACATCACCCTGCTGAAAAACTTCCTCAACCGGATTCCCGAGGCCAACCATGCGTCTTGACCTGCGACTGGCGGAACAATGGATCCAGCCCGGCAGCCGGGTGCTCGA
>DASUIM010000236.1:0-1321 GCA_036279775.1 Fluviicoccus sp.
TTCTTTTGCGTTGACGCAAGGTATGCATCATGAACGAATCTCCCGTTGCCGGAGCCGAGCTGCCGGCCGCAATACATCCGCCAGTGCTGACCCCGCTGGAACAGCTGGTCCAGCGCTGGATGCTGCGCATCCTGGTGCCGCTGAAGGGCTATCGCCATTTCGTGGCCGCGGACAGCTATGAAAACAACACCATCGCCCAGTTCCTGGGCCTGGAAACCGCGCTTGACAGCGACACGCCCTACTCGCCGACCGAAGCCATCGCCGACCTGCGGGGCCTGTACGCACGCCAGGAAAGCACCGAACCGCCCGCACTGCCGGAAACCCTGCTGCGCAACCTGACCCACCTCTCCGGCCTGCTGGGGCTGGAAGAGTCGGACCGACTGATCCTGGCCTTCGCCATCCTGCTGCATTCGCACCGCATTCTGGACGATACGGCCGATTACCTCGGCCCGATGAACAGCATCGACCTGTACGCGGGCATCGCCACCATCCTCGGCCTCACCGAAGCGCAGGTGCGGCAAGGCCTCAGCAACAACAGCGTCATGGCGCGCGCGGGGCTGCTCACCGTCGACCGCAACGGCATGATGTGCCTGCGCGGCAAGCTGGACCTGCTGTCCGGCGAGTTCGCCGAGCAAATGATGCATCAGGAAGTCAGTGACCCGGCCCACCTGTTGCGCGGCACCGTCAACCCGTCACGCGCGCCGACGCTCAGCCTTGCCGACTACCCGCACCTCAGCAAGTCGCTCTCGGTGCTGCAGCCTTATCTGGCGCGCGCCGTCGCCGAGCGCCGCACCGGCGTCAACATCTTCATCCACGGTTTGCCCGGCACCGGCAAAAGCGAATTGGCGCGCGTGCTGGCGCACGAACAAGGCCATGACCTTTACGAAGTGGCCAGCGAGGATGACGAAGGCGATCCGGTCAACGGCGAACGCCGTTTGCGCTCGTACCGCGCGGCGCAGAACTTCTTCGCCCACCGCAAGATCTTCCTGCTGTTCGACGAAGTGGAAGACGTGTTCAACGACGGCAACGACCTCTTCGGCCAGAAGAGCACCGCCCAGACCCGCAAGGCCTGGATGAACCGCATGCTGGAGGAAAACCCGGTTCCGGCCATCTGGATGTCGAATGCCGTCAGCGGCCTCGACCCGGCCTTCATCCGCCGCTTCGACCTGGTGCTGGAGCTGACCGTGCCGCCGCGTTCGCAGCGGGCGCACATCATCCGCGGCGCTTGCGGCGAGCTGCTTCCGGAACGGGATATCGAGCGCCTTTCGCAGTCGGAACACCTGACCCCGGCCGTGATCCAGCGCGCGGCGCGGGTGATCCG